>JAMFRN010000242.1 GCA_026224805.1 Nevskia soli | reverse complement strand
GGGCTACCAGGGCGGCTACTGGAACAACGGGCGGTTCAACTACAACCGTACCGTCAACAACGTCAACGTCACCAACATCCACAACACCTATAACACCACGGTGATCAACAACACCACGGTCAACCGCGTCAGCTTCAACGGCGGCAGCGGCAGCACCAATGTGCAGCCCACCGCGCAGGAACGCGCCTACTCCGGCGAGCGGCATGTCCAGCCTACCGCGAACCAGATGCAGCACCAGCAGGCGGCGAGCGCCGATCGAGGCCAGCTGGCCTCGGTGAACAATGGCCATCCGTCGGTATTCGCCACGCCCAAGCCCGGCGCGTTCCGTGCGCAGGGCGCGGTGTCGCGCGGCACAGCCGCGCCCTTCAATGGCGCTGCGCGGAATCAGGCCCAGCAAAATCGTCAGGCACCGCAGGCGCAAGCCCGCCAGAACGCGGCGCCTCAATATCGCCAGCCACAGCAAGGCGCCGCCCAGCAACAGAGGCCGCAACAGTCTTACCAGCAGCCGCGCCCACAGCCACAGCAGCAGCGCCCGCAGCAGCAGCCGCGGCCACAGCAGCCGCACTACCAGGCGCCGGCTGCGCCGCAGATGCAGCAGCGGCCGCAAGCACAGCAACCGCGCGCCGAACCGCGGCCGCAGCAGGAACACCGCTGAGGCGCACTGAACAGCCGCTTGCCGCTCCTTGCCCATTCAGGCAGGACCGGCGCAGGCTGAGCTGGTTCTCCGGCACCATCAGCACTTATTCGTGCGCGCGCCGGCAAGCCTTTCCTGAGCAGCCGGCGCAGCAGGACCAGCGCCTTGCCGGTCAACTCCGTCTGCCATACCTGTTTCACCGCGATTGCACCCGGGCGCTGCAAAAGCGAGGATGTAACGATGATCAGCCGCCAGCGAGAAACAGCATGACCATCGACGCCGGTCCCAGGGCAGCGCGCGAGGAGTTAGTGCGCGCGCACATGGCGGATGAAAATACGCTGGACTTTGGCAAGGTGCTCGCCACCTTCCCGCATCCGCACTATGAAATCATCCCCACCGGTGCGATTTTCGACGGGCGCGTCACGGTGGAGAACTACTATCGGGAGTCGCGCGGTGCTTTTCCGGACCAGCGCAACGAGCTGATCTCGCTGCGCCACGCCGATGATGCCGTGATCGTCGAGTTCTGGCTGCGCGGCACCCATCTGGGCGCCTTGGGTCATGTGCCGCCGACCGGCCGTGCCTTTGAGGTGCGGATGACCGCATTCTTCATCTTCGAGGATGACAGGCTGGTTTGCGAGCGCGTCTATTTCGACGCCATGACCATGCTGCGGCAGTTGCTTGCCGGTGTCAGCCTGCGCCGCCCGGCGAGTCTGCTGACGCTGCTGCGCACCCTGCGCGGGCTCGGCCGCAACCAGCGCGAGTCCGAACGCCGGGTCTGACGGCGTCTAGGATTTCTTAGATCTGCGCCTGGGCCCAGGCGCGGATTTCCGCCTCGTGCTGCTGTACCACGCGCCGGCCCTCGGCGACGGCTTCGCCGGCGCGGTGAAAGTCCATCAGGGCGAAGTCTTCCAGCCGCGGCAGCAGGGTCAGTTCCGGCGGGTCCCCGGCCATGCGGCTGCGGGTCAGGCGATCCTGCAGGATATTGACGCTGGAAGCGACCACGTCGAAAAAGCCCGGCTTTTCCGGGTCGCCGCTTTCCAGGTAGCCGATGACGCGATGCCAGAAGCCCTTGGTCTTGGTCGCGGCATCCGCCGCCAGTTCCGCGCTATCTGCTTCGCGTTCCGCTTCCTGGCGGCCGGCGGCGGACAGATGCAGGCCGATCAGCTGGGCATTGAGATTGACGGCGATGACCACGTCGGCGCCGAGCGCGCGCGCGGCGGACACCGGCACCGGGTTGACCAGGCCCCCATCCAGCATCCAGCGGTCGTTGAGCTTCACCGGCGTGAACAGGCCGGGGATGGCACAGGAGGCGCGCGCCGCCTGCAACACCGGCCCGCGCGTGATCCAGATCTCGCGGCCGGTCTTCATCTCGGTGGAAACGCTGACGTAGCGCTGTTGCAGATCCTCGATGTTCGGATTGGGATGATGTTCGTGAAAATAGCCGAACAGGCGCTCGCCCTTGACGAAGCCGCCGGAGAAAGTGAAGTCCATCAGCTTCACCACGTCCCGCACGCTCAGCTTGGTGACCCAGTCGGTGAAGTCCTGCAACTGGCCGGAGACATAGACCGCGCCGACCAGGGCGCCGATGGAAGTGCCGGCGATCACCTGGGGGCGGATGCCCATGGCCTCCAGTTCCTGGATCACGCCGATGTGCGACCAGCCGCGCGCGGAACCGCTGCCCAGGGCCAGTCCGACCACGGGTTTGGGGCGATCCGTCTTGATGTCCGTCATATGCGCGGGGATCGCTCAGTCCCTGGCCAGCAGGAATACCGCGCCATTTTTCTCCACCACCTCGAAGCGGCGCAGCGGAGCGGGCTTTTTGCCCATGGCCACCAGGCTGCGGCTCCATAGCGGCAGAGGCAGGCCGGCGACGGAATTGACCCAGTCGAGATTTTCGCCGCTGCACAGATCGAAGCGCGAGCCGTGCCAGGGACAGCGGATGGTGCCTCCGGCCACCTTGCCGCGCGCCAGCGGCAGGCCGAAATGCGGGCACTTGTTCTCGACCGCGCAAACCTTGCCGCGGACGCGGCTCAGGATCAGCGATGCGCCATTTGCCTGCGCGGTCTGTACTTCACCTTCGCGGACCGTGGTGGAATCCGCCAGCCTGAGTCGATCCATGGACAGTGCCTCCTTGAATCCCGTCCAAGGATAACCGGGAATGACCCGGAGGTTGCGGTTTGCCCGGCGAATGCCGCGGGGGCTTAGATCCAGACGTCGTTTTCGGCGGTGCGCGGCCCGCCGGCCGTGCCGGTGTTCGTCACGCCACGCGGTTCCACCAGCATCAGGCTGCACTCGGTTGCGGCACGCGGCTTGTGCTCCACGCCCTTGGGCACCACATACATCTCGCCCTGGTGTAGATCGATGCAGCCATCCCGGAAATCGATGCTCATGGCGCCGGCGAGCACGATGAACACTTCGTCGGTGTTCTCGTGGCGATGCCAGACGAACTCTCCCTGCAACTTCACCAGCTTGAACTGGTAGTCGTTCATCTCGGCCACCACTCTGGGCGACCAGTGTTCGGCGATCCGGGCGAGTTTTTCGCTGAAGTTGATGGGAGCGTAGTTCATGTTTCCAGCCTATGATCGGACGCAGTGAAGTTCAAGCCGCCGCGGCCATGCTGCGCGCTTCACCGGCCCAGGGCATAGGCCGGCTCGCGCAGCGGATCGATCCCGGCCGCCGTGCCGCCGTCCATCAGCGGCAACAGCATCCACAGCACCGTCGCCACCACCAGGGCCGCCATGGTGAAGTTGAAAGCCTGCCGCACCCGCGCCGTGCGCAGGTGATGGCGCATGGTCTTGCCGAACAGGGCCCAGACCGAGACACAGGGCAGGTTGATCGCCGCGCTGAGCAGCACCATCAGCGTCAGCCGCGCCGGTAGCGGCAGCGGAAACTTGTCGGCGATGGTGCTGGCGGCCACTGCCATGGCCCAGGCCTTGGGGTTGACGAACTGGAACAGCGCCGCTTCATGCAGGCGCATCGGCCGCGCAGCCGCTGCGCCCTGGCCCGCATCCGCCCCGGCAGTGGCCTGGCCGGGCTCGTCGTTCTTCAGCAGGGCCGTGGCCAGCCACAGCAAGTAGGCGCAGCAGGCCACCGTCATCAGCTTGTCCAGCCCGGGCGAAGCCAGCATCAGCGCGCCCACGCCGGCATAGGCGATCAGCAGCAGCACCACCATGCCGCCGGTGATGCCGAGCATGTGCGGCACTGTGCGGTTGAAGCCGAAGCGGATGCCGGAACTGAGCAGCATCAGGTTGTTGGGTCCCGGCGTGATCGACGAGACGAACATGAACATCGCCAGGGGGGCGAGCAACAGGCTCAGGCTTTCCACTTTTGTCACCTTGCTTGGTCGGCGCGATCCGATTCGCGCAGCGCAAAGATAGCCGCGGGGTGACAGCGATAACAGATACAAGTAATATGAATTGTATGCAGTACAGTTTATTTTTACTTAATACTGTGCTGATCGTCGGCGCGGCCAACTGTGCTTGAGGCAGTGCCCGCGGCGGACGGTCGGCCGCCCTTCAGGTCAAACGGAAGCTGCGCATGAGCGATTCCGAAGTCGAGTGTCCCCCTTCCGCCGCGCCGATCTATGCGCGCCTGGCCGACGAATTGTGCGTGCTGATCGGCAACGGCCAATTGCGCGCGGGCGAGCGCCTGCCTTCGGTACGTCGGCTCTCGCGGCAGAAGCGGGTCAGCGCCACCACCGCCATCGCCGCGCTGCGTTCGTTGGAAACCCGCGGACTGGTCGAGGCGCGGCCCCAATCCGGCTATTTCGTCCGGTCCCGCGCCGGGCACACCGAGGAACCGGCGATGACGCGGCCATCGGGCGCCGCCCGCATCGTCGGCGTCGACAATCTGATGGTGCGCATGATTGACGCGGCGCTGAATCCGGATATCGCCCCGCTGGGCACCGCCGCCCCGGACCCGGCCTGGTTCCCGGTGCACCGCCTGCAGCGCGTCATCGCCTCCACCGTGCGGCGCCATCCCGAGCTGCTGGTCACCTGCTGTCCGTATTACGCCGGGCTGGACTCGCTGCGCCACCAGGTGGCGCGGCACTATGCCGCGCTCGGCTGCGCTGTGGCGCAGGATGAAGTGGTCATCACCAACGGCTGCACCGAGGCGCTCAACCTGGCGCTGAACGCGGTGGCGGCGCCGGGCGATACCATCGCCATCGAGTCGCCGTGCTACTACGGCTTCCTGCAGATCATCGAGAAGCGCGGCCTCAAGGCGCTGGAGATCGCCACTCATCCGCGCGATGGCCTGTCGGTCGATGCGCTGGAAAACGCCCTGGCTTCGCGTGCCGGGCGTTCGGTCAAGGCCTGCCTGGTCAGCCCCAACTTCAGCAATCCGATGGGGGCCTCAATGCCGGAAGGGGAGAAGCGGCGCCTGGTCGAGTTGTGCGAGCGCCACGGCATCGCGCTGATCGAGGACGACGTCTATGCCGACCTGCAACATTCCGGTCCGCGGCCGCTGTCGGCCAAGGCCTTCGACCGCAGCGGCAACGTCATGCTCTGCTCCTCCTTCACCAAGACCCTGGCGCCCGGCGCGCGGGTCGGCTGGATCTTCGGCGGCCGCTATGCCGAGGACATCCGCCTGCGCAAGTTCGCGTTGTCCGGCGCCACCCCGGCGATCCTGCAGGAAGCGCTGTCCGAGATGCTGCGCAGCGGCGGCTACGAGCGTCACATGCTCAAGCTGCGCCGCGGCTATGCCACCCAGGTGGCGCGCATGGCCGCCGCGGTCCGCGAGTACTTTCCCGCCGGAACGAAAATCACCCAGCCCGGTGGCGGCTTCGTCATCTGGCTGGAACTGCCGGGCAAGATCGATACGCTGGCGCTGTTCGAGAAGGCGATCGTCGAAGGCGTCAACTTCGCGCCCGGGCCGCTGTTCTCCGCCAGCGGACGCTACGGAAATTTCCTGCGCCTCAACTGCGGGCGCATGTGGACGCCGGTGATCGAGCGCGCCCTGATGCGCCTGGGGCAACTGGCCAAGGCAGAAGTGGCCTGATCCTGCGTCCCCGCTCGCCTCAGCGGCCGAAGCGCCGGTCGCGCTGCTGGAAGGCGCGCACCGCGCGCAGGAAGTCGATGCGGCGGAAGGCGGGCCAGAAGATGTCGGTGAAATAGAACTCGCTGTAGACGCTTTGCCACAGCATGAAGCCGGACAGGCGGATCTCGCCGCTGGTGCGGATGATCAGGTCAGGCTCCGGCAGATGCGGCGAATAGAGGTAACGGCCGATCGCTTCCGGCGTGATCGACTCGACGATATCTTCCGGCGTTTTGCCGCAGACCAGCTCCTTGCGCATCAGCGCCTTGACCGCGTCGGTGATTTCCTCGCGGCCGCCGTAAGCGGCGGCGAAGGTCAGTTCGACATCGCCATAGTCCTGCGTCGCCGCTTCCGCCGCGCGTACCGCGGCGACTGTGCTCGGCGGCAGCAGGTCGATGCGGCCCACCGCGCGCACGCGCACGCGTCGCTCGTGAATCCGCGGGTCGACCATCAACGCCCGCAGCTTGGCCTCCGTCACCGCCATCAGGCCGTCCAGTTCTTCCGACGGCCGGCTGAAGTTATCGGTGGAAAACACCCACAGGGTAATGGCGGTGATGCCGAGATCGACGCACCAGTCGAGCAGTTCGTCCAGCTTGGCCGCTCCCGCGCTATAGGCGGCCTGGGTGTCCTTCAAGCCCTGCAAGCGGCCGTAGCGGCGGTTGCCGTCTAGAATCAGGCCGATATGCTTCGGAATCCGTCCGTGCCGGACCTGCTTCACCAGAAATGCGCTGTAAAGCTGATACAGCGGCCGCAGCAGCAATTGCCAAATCAAAAAATTTCCCCCTTTATTATGATGACCTGCACGGCGGTCTGTAATGCCGCCTGCCGGTACGCCTCTCTGCGGCTAATCATACGTGAGCCCATGCCCGGGGCATGCATGGCGTTTTTCCGCCATGGCCGGGCTTGTCCGGCTCAGGCGTGGCCGCCCAGGACGAAGGACGTCATCGACAGCGAACTCATGACCACGTCGTTGAAAAAGGCTGGCTGCTCGCCGGGCCGTTGCGCCGCCAGCACGTAGAGCAGGGGCAGGTAGTGCTCGGGCGTGGGAATGGCGTAATGGGCATCACCGCCCAGGGCAGGATAATCGGCCAGGGGCTGATGATCGCCATTCTCGATCAGGCGCTTGCTCAGCGTATGGAAGCGCAGGGCCCAGTCCGGTGCCGCCTGCTCGTGGAAGCTGAACAGCCGCAGGTTGTGGATGATGTCGCCGCTGCCGAGGATCAGCACGCCCTCGTCGCGCAGGGCGGCGAGCCTTTGTCCCAACCCATAGTGCCAGGGCCCCGGCCGGGCGCTGTCGAGGCTGAACTGCACCACCGGAATATCGGCTTGCGGATACATCATGCGCAGCACGCTCCAGGCGCCATGGTCGAGCCCGCGTCCAGGGTCCAGATGGACCCGCTGCGAACCTGGCGCCGTGCCCAGCAACTCGGCCACCCGCTGCGCCAGTGCCGGGCTGCCGGGAACAGCGTAGCGTACATCGAACAGCGGTTTGGGGAAGCCGTAGAAATCATGAATCGTTTCCGGCTGCCCGGCCGCGGAGACATACACCCCGCGGGTTTCCCAATGCGCGGAGATACACAGGATCGCCCGCGGCCGCGGCAGCCGCGAGGCCTGCCGCGCCCATTCCCGGCTGAATTCGTTGTCCTCGATGGCGTTCATCGGGGAGCCGTGTCCGATGAACAGCGCGGGCATGACGCCTTCGGTGGTCGGGAGATTATTCATGCACGCAGTATGCGCCAGGGCGGAACCGCCCGGCTGCCTGCTTTCCAGGCTTCATTCCCCCGGCGGCGCCGACCGCCGGCCCGCGCGCCAAGTCCTTGGCCCGGCGCGCAAAAGCAGCGGTGGAGCCTGGGGCGCTGCGAGGCAGCCTCTATGAAATGTCGGTCGCTCCGATCTTCACCTGCCTGGCGGCGCTCTGCTCGATCATTTCGATCATCCGGCGGTTGAACGCCGGCAGGTCGTCGGGTTTGCGGCTGGTCACCAGCTTGCGGTCGGACACCACCTCCTCATCCACCCACTCGCCGCCGGCGTTGCGGATGTCGGTGCGCAGCGAGGGCCATGAGGTCAGCCGCGTCCCTTCGAGTACGCCCGCCTCCACCAGCATCCAGGGGCCGTGACAGATCGCGGCGATGGGTTTCCCGCCGCTGAAGAAGGCGCGCACGAACTCCACGGCGCGGGGCTCCGTCCGCAGCCGGTCCGGGTTCATCATGCCGCCGGGCAGGAGCAGGGCGTCATAGCGTTCCGGCCTGGCGGTCTTGATGGTCACGTCGACGGCGACATCCTGGCCCCAGTTCTTCAGCTTCCAGCCGCGGATGGTGCCGCTCTCCAGGGACACCACCTCGGTTTTGGCGCCGGCCTCTTCCAGCGCCTTTTTCGGCTCCATCAGTTCCGACTGCTCGAAGCCATCGGTCGCCAGTATGGCAACGGTCCTGCCCTCCAGTGTTCTGGCCATATCTAGTCTGCCCTCCTTGGCTGAATGGTTTGCGGCGCGCAGCGCCGCGGACTTCAGAATTGCCGTTCGGCCGGCCGCAGCGTGCGCCGCAGCAGCCAGCGCAGCCAGGCGACCGGGGACAGCAACCGCCGCCCCCTGGGCATGACGCGGCCCTGTGCCTGATCTTCACGCGCCTTCGGCTTTTCCCGAACGTCCGCCCGCGCCACGCGCTCCTTGGCGGTGCTGCGCCGGGTGCGGCGCGGCGGCGGCTGCCGTTTCGGCTGCTGCGCCGTGGGCGCCGCATCGCGGCCCATGTTCCAGGCCGGCGGATCACTGGCCGGGAAGGAGTCTTCCAGGGCGGTGTCGACCCGCCTGCCGGCCTTGCCGCGGTTGTCCTTGCTCATCGTTCCTGCCTCCTTGCATGCGGCCATTGCCGTTGCCGCGAAATCCTTTTCGCAGCTACCGCCGCTGGGCGGCGCCGGGTCGTGGCCCTTCTATTTATGACCCCGCTGCGATGAGAAGTTCAAACCGCCGCGCCGGGGCTGCCCCGGATATCCGACTGCCATCGGCGGAGAAGCCGGCTCGAAAACGGCTCCGGGCGCCAGCCAGACGTGGCGGCCGGGATGACGGGCGCAGTGGATCGCAAGCGGCGGCGCGGTATAGTGGTCCCCAGGGCCCGTGAGGAAACGCTGCGATGCCGATCTTTGGCAAGGAACCACCTTCATTTCATGACCAGCTCGAGGGTCTCCTGACCGAGCAGCTCAAGGCACAGCCGCGCAACCAGGCGGCGCGGCTGAAGCTACTGGAGTTGTACTACGAGACCCAGCGGGCCACGCAATATCTGCGCGCGGCGCAGGAACTGGCCGATCTGACACCCAACAAGGCCGCCTCCCCGGAATGGCAGAAATGCGCCAGCATGGGGCGCATGCTGCTGCCCGAGGCCCCGCTGTTCACCATCCAGGGCAGCGACCGCATCGAGTTTGTCGGCGCCGGCTTCGATCAGGCTCCGGTGCAGCAGCACACCGCGCCCGAGCGGCGGCTCGGCGACGACGTGCGTTTCACCAGGCATTTCGAGGAGCTGGCCAGGGGTTTCGAAGCGGTGCGTTCCGATGCCCAGTTTCAGGCCACGCTCGACATGGAACTGACCTATCTGGCGCGGCGACCGTCCTCGCTGCTGCATGCGCGGCGGCTCTCCGCCGGCCTCGGCGGGGCGCAAATCTACATCAAGCGCGAGGATGTGTCGCCGCGCGACACCCAGCTCATCATCAGCGTGGTCGGCCAGGCCCTGCTGGCACAGAAGCTGGGGCGCAAGACCCTGGTCACCTCGACCATCGACGGCCGCCGCGGCGTGGTCACGGCCTCGATTGCCGCGCGCCTGGGCATGAAGGCGACGGTGTTCATGGACAGCGACAACAGCGCGCGCCAGACCAGCAACGTGTTTCGCATGTGGCTGCGCGGCGCCGACGTGCAGCCGACCGCGGTCGAGCGCGGCGAGGCGGAGGATGCGCGCGAGGCGGCGCTCAAGTACTGGGCGCGCAATCCGGCCCAGTCGCTGATGGTGTTCGGGCTGGAGGGGGCGCCGGAGCCTTATCCGCTGATGGCGCGCGAATTCGCCTCCTCCATCGGCCGCGAATGCCTCAGGCAGGTCCGCGTCGCCGCCAGGCGCGCACCGGATCTGGTAGTGGCACGCGGCGGCAACAACGCCGATGCGCTGGGCCTGTTTCCGCCGATGATCGCGGAAAAGCAAATCCGCCTGGCCTGCGTCGAGCCCTTGCGCGAACGCGGCCAGACAGACGCCACGGAGACGCTCGATCCGACCAAGCATCAGCTGCCGCCGGAAAAGCACAAGGTGGCGCAGTCGATCCTCGAGGGTTCGGAGTATCCGAGCGTGGTGCGCGAGCATCGCTGGTTGCGCGAAACCGGCCGCATCGAATATGCCAAAGCTGGCCTCGATGCCGCCAAGAAGGCGATCCGCGATCTCAGCTATTTTGAGGGCATCACCCCCGCTATCGAGACCGCCCACGCGCTCGGCTGGGCCTGCCAGGCCGCGGCCGCGATGCGGCCCGATCAGGTGGTGGTGCTGATGATGGTGGAGGATGCGGAGAAGGACATCTGGGATATCGGCCGGCTGATGGGCGCGCCGATGTGATTGGTGGCGCTGCGTCCGTTGCGCGCGGGCTTACGCCGCGGGGCAGGGGGGCTCTCGTGGCGGCCCCGCCATTGCCGCAGCCCCCGCCATGCCACAAAATCCCTTCATACCAACCGGGGGTGAAGCAGATGATGCATCTTGGCAACGGCGGCTTTGGCCTGATGGGCCTGCTGATTTTTATCGCCGATATTTGGGCGATCCTGAACATCGCGCAGAGCTCCAGCGAGAACCTGAAAAAAGCCATCTGGATCGTCATCATCGTGGTGCTGCCGGTGCTCGGCCTGGTGCTATGGTTCCTGTTCGGGCCCCGTAGCGGCAGAATCTGAGCGCAGTCCCGATCAGCCGCAGATGAAAAAGAAACCGGCGAAGTCCGTCGCTACCCCCAAGGCAGCCCCCAGACGCGCGGTGCCGCGCGCCGCACCGCGGACGGCGGTGCGCAGCGCGCCGCCGTCTGAGTTCTCCATCGACGAGCTGGCCCGTGCAGGCAGCTCGACAGTCAGAAACGTGCGTGCCTACCAGGATCGCGGCCTGCTGCCGCCGCCGGAGCGGCGCGGCCGCAACGGCATCTATACCCAGGACCACCTGGCGCGCCTGCGCCTGATCAGCCGCCTGCTGGAGCGCGGCTACACCCTGGCCAATATCGCCGAGCTGATCACCGCCTGGGAGCAGGGGCGCGATCTGCACCAGCTGATGGGGCTGGAGTCGCAGCTGACCCGTCCCTGGTCGGACGAAGTGCCGGCCAGCATTTCCCTGATCGAGCTGGCCAAGGCCTTTGGCGGCAACTATCGGCCCAGCGACCTGGCGCGCGCCCTGGAGCTGGGTATCGTCGAGCGCGACGGCCTGCGCTTCCGCGTGCCCAGCCCGAAGATGCTGGCGGTGGGCTCCGAGATCGTCAAAATGGGTATCCCGCTGCGCGAACTGCTCAATATTGTCGGCGGCCTGCGCCGCAACGTCGAGCGCGTGGCCGACGAATTGATCCAGGTGGCTGTGCAATCCATCGATCGCTATGGCGACGGGCTACCCCCGGCGGAGGATGTGCCGCGGCTGGCCGGCATGATCGGCCGTCTGCGTCCGCTCGCCGACAAGGCCATCGAATCCGAAGTGTCGCGGGCAATGGAGCGGGCCCTGAGCCGCTTCCTCGGCGACCGCCTGGCGCAGGTACTGGACCAGTTGCCGCAGCACCGGGATTTGAAATAGCGGTGCCCTTGGCGGTTCCTGTTTGCGCGCGACAGCTCCGCGCCGGCCGCCGCACCTTCCGCTGATCCCCCTCCCGGCTACCGCTCATGCGCGGCCTGTTCCGTTCGTCCGCCATTGCCGGCGCTTCGGCTGGCTCGACGGGCTCGCTGCAGGTCCGCTCCTACACTGCCCTGGCGGTTGTGCGGGAGGGACAGGCGTCATGGCGGACGACGGAATACCAGGGTGGCAGCAAGGTTGGGTGAGTCCCGCCGTGGCGCTGTCGCCGCTCTACGACCAGGCCCTGAACTTCGCCCGCCTGCTGCATGCCCGGCAGCGCCGCAAGAGCAGCGGGGCCCCCTATCTGTCACACCTGCTGGAAGTGTCCGGCCTGGTACTGGAATACGGCGGCGACGAAGCCCAGGCGATCGCCGGGCTGCTGCACGATGCCATCGAGGATCAAGCCGATGCTTTCGGTAGCCCCGTTCTGCTGGGCGACATCATCGCCGAAAAATTCGGGCCCACCGTGCTGCGCCTGGTCGAGTTGTGCTCGGACTGCGCCGGCAAGCCCAAGCCGGCCTGGACCTGGCGCAAGCAGCGGCACCTCGCCCGGCTGGCGCGGGCATCCGCTTACGAATGCCTGGTTCCGGCCTGCGACAAGCTGCATAACCTGCGCTGCCTGAATTCCGAGTTGCGCCACGGCGATGCGCCATTTGGCAGGCTCAGGGCCGGGCCGCAGGAACAATTGCAGCACATCGCGGGGGTCGTCCGGCTATTCGAGGACAAGGGCCTGCCGCTGGCGGGCGATCTAAAGCACGAATTGGCGCAGCTGCGGCAACTGATCCCGGACCCGCATTTCATGCCGCAGCCGGCACCGGCCCGCCCGGCCTGCGCCATGTCCTGAGGGGGACGCGGTCGAGCACGTTTTTGGGTGGTGCGGATTCCGGGGAAGCGCGGGCGTGCGGGCCTTGCCGCTTCCCTGGAGGCCGTTCAGTGATGCAGCATGATGAACACTTGTAGCTCGCCGACCAGGAAGCCGAGCACCGCGCCTACCGCGATGAGGATCCACTCGTCCTGCTGGAAAGCCGGCCGCAGCAGGCCCTCGAACTCCTCCGGCGACAGCTCCTGCATCTTGCTGACCAGGGTGTTCTCGATATCCATCGCCTTGCCGGCATAGGATTCCATCGATTTCATGGTCTCAGGTAGGCGTTTCATCAATTCCGCCGCCACCATCTTCTTCATCGACTGGTACTTGCTGCTGCCGACGGCAAAGACCACGAACGGCCGGGCCATGCCAGCCTGTTCGTCGACCATGCGCTGCACCTGTTTCTGCACCATGACGTAGAGGCGGTCGGACAGCGGGCCGCGCAGCACCGCTTCGAGGATGTTGTGCGGCGTCACCACTTCGCGCGCGATGAGGCGGCCGTACTCGGCCGAAACCTCCTTGCGGCGCTTGAGGAACAGGCCCTGCCACTGGAACAGGCCCAGATAGCGTGTCGGCTGCTTCGGATTGAAGATCATCTTCAGCGCCAGCCAGTCGGTGAACCAGCCGGTGAAGCCGCCGAACAGCGGCATCACCAGGGCCGAATGGGTCAGCGCCCAGGTCGCCGCCTGGATGCAGCCGATGGTGAAGCCGAAGTACAGGCCGGAGTTGCGGATGAACTTGAATTCCTCGCTGCCGGCTTCCTGGAAAATGCGGTTGAGCAGGCGCTTGTCGCGCAGCAGCGCGGTGATGACCATTTCCTTGAGGTCGAACACCGCGTTGATGTCGGCCTTGATGTCGATCATGATCTGCCGCACCATTGCCGGCGACTCGGCCTGGATGCGCTGCACGATCAGGCGCTTCACCGCTTCCGGCGCGGCCTCCCACAGCCCCGGCGAGTACTGCGCCGCCACGGCACGGGTGATGTCGTCCACCGCCGCCAGCAGGGGTTTCTCGATTTCCTGGGCGATGCGGTCCGGGTCGAGCTTGCCGAACACGTCCTCCGGCCGGATCAGCCGGCTGGTCAGCAGGTCGCAGGAAATGGCGGCCATGATCGCCGCCTTGCGCGGCACGATACCCTGCCAGCCCAGATAGGGCGCCTTGAGGCCGATGAACTCGATCGGCTGGATCATCATGCGGATCGCCACGATCTTGGTGATGAAGCCGATGATCGCCGCCACGAACGGCATCGAGACGTAGATGATCCAGTTGTGCTGCACATCGGCGACGATGTCGTGCAAGCCTTGCATCGCGTCTCTCCCCCAGCCGTTATTTAATTATGTTGCCCGCCGTCAATCTCCGCTAATCCTCGCTGATTCGGCACGCTGCCCACAAGGCGCGGCCCAGATCGGACATTTTCAGGGTGCGCCGCTGGATCACGTCGCGCTGGCCGTTTTTCTTGACCCGCTCCACCATCTTGCGCACTGCGTCGTCGGTTTCGAGGACTTCGTAGCTGGTCTTGAGCTCGGCGGATTCCGGGGCGGTCTGCACCAGCTCCCAGTCGCGCAGGCGCCGGATGTAGGTCGGCGTCAGGTCGAGCAGCTGCACGCCGGCGATCTTGCCGACATTGGAGACGTTCTGCAGCACCGGATGGGTGGCGCCGCCGAGGCGTGAGCCGGCCATGACGTGCAGCAGCGGGTAGCTTTGGGAATCCGACAGCGCCGACAAGATGCGCGCCTCGTCCGGCACCAGGCTTTTCAGCGCGGCGACATAGTAGGCGTGCTGGGCCTGTTCGCGGTTCTGCTCGCCGGAGATCTCCAGCAGCTCGCGCAGCAGCTCGCCGGGCGCATACGGCCCGCGCTTTTTCGATTGCGAGCTGTCCGTTTCAACCGAGAACGCCAGCACCGAGACGGTGGCGCTGCGCTCCACCTTGTCGAGCCGCTGCTTCAGCTCGCTCAATACACGGCGCTCCATCTTCTCCAGCTGCTCCTGGGCGTAGCTGCCGCCGGGCAGCCGCTTCAGCACGCGATTGGCCAGTGCCCCGGCGGAGAAACCATGGTTCTGGCCGTTGTCCTTGTCGCTCACGCCAACTCCCTGAAGCTCAGTAGTTATCCTCCTTACTGTAGGGAGCGGCCGTCTGTGGAACAAGGCTCGGGACAGCAACGACTCATGGCGGCGCGGCCAATCGTCGTGATTGGCCCGTCGTGTCGGGATGCGAACCGTTCAGGCAGCGAGTTTCTGCGCCGCCGGCGAACTGTCGAGGTAAGCCAGGGCCTGCTCGGTGGACGCCTCGTTTTCCGGGTGATACCAGGGGTTCAGGTAACGCAGCTCTTCCTTGAACAGCCAGGGCAGGGACGGCAGCAGCCCGCTGTTGGCCTGACGCTGCCACTCCAGCCAGATCCAGGGGCGCAGCACGCTGGGGCGCTTTCCGGCCAGCAGCGGGTCCTGCCGCATCAGGTGCGCGGCGCCGGCGACCCACAGGCCGAATACCACCGGAAAGGTGATGGTCATCAGATAATAGCGGGTCGGATAGCTGCCGCCCAGATGTTTGTACAGATCGAAGGCGACGCTGCGGTGCTCGACTTCTTCCGCGCCGTGCCAGCGGATCAGGTCGAGCAGCACCGGGTCGGCGCCGAGCTGGTCCCAGGTCTTGTTGTTGAGGGCGTACTTGCCCAGCACGCAGGTCATGTGCTCGATGGCGGCGATCAGGCCCAGCCGGAACACCAGCCACTGCCGCTGCGCCAGGCGCGGTATCTTGCGGCCGAAGGGCGCATCGGCCAGCGCCACCTCGAACAGCCAGCTGATGCGGCGCATGTAGCTTTCGGTTTCGATGTCGTGGGCGCCGAGATACTCGGCGATGGCGCCGTCGTGGGCGCGCGCATGCATCGCTTCCTGGCGGATGAAGCCCTGCACGTCCTCGCGCAACTTGGCGTCCTTCACCAGCGGCAGCGCCTGGTTGTAGAGCTTGCAGAACCAGAATTCGCCCGCCGGCAGCAGCAGGTTGATCTCGTTGATGAAGTGGCTGGTGAACGGCTGCTGCGGCAGCCAGTGCAGCGGCGTCTGCGACCAGTCGAACTGCACGCGGCGCTGTTGCAGGCGGCCCTCGGTGTGCGAGGCGCGTTTACGTGATTTGGTTTCAGTGGTCATTGCGGTGTTCAGGCGGCGGCGCGATAGGTTTCGGCGAGGGCATCAAGTTCCGTCAGGAAGCGGCGGTTGTCGTGCTGCCAGGGATGAAAGCCGGGGCGGTAGTAGTCGAAATAGGCCGGGATGATGCGTCGCAGGCCGCCCGGGCTGATCCACTGGAACTTGATCAGCTGCCACCAGCCGCCGAGATCGAACAGGCCGCCTTCGCGGCGCATGATCTCGAGGTGGAACGGGATCACCAGACCCCAGAAAATCACGGTCAGCGCCGCCAGCGCCACGCAGCGGCGCAGGTAGGCGCCGAGGCCCTTGCCGATCACCGTCTGGTAGACGTCGTAGGCCACCGCCTTGTGTTCGGTTTCCTCCAGAGCATGCCAGCGCCATAGCGCGGCGAAGCGCGGTTCCGAACCTTCCAGCAGCTTCGGCTCGCGCAGCAGGATATCGGCCAGGATGGCGGTGAAATGTTCCAGCGCGATGGTCACGGCCAGCTGGTCGGCCTTGGGCAGGATCTTCTTGCCCGTGTTGAGTAGGCGGATCACCAGGCGCTCCATCGCGTCGGCCGGCATGCCGGAGGCGGTGAGGGCATGGTTGTACTCGATGTGCTCGCGGCCATGCATCGCTTCCTGGCCGATGAAGGCGGTGACGGCCTTCTGCAATTCCGGATCGCTGATGCGCTCGCGGTAGCTGCGCACGCTGTCGATGAAGAAGCGCTCGCCCGAGGGGAAGAAGATCGACAGGGTGTTGAAGAAATGCGAGACATGCACGCCGCGCGGGTTCCAGCAGCGCATCTTGTCTGCTGGCAGCTTGAATTTCAGGTCGCGTCGGATAGGTAACATGTGATTGGCTCCTAGAACGACAGTTCCATGCGCGCTAGGCGGCGCGACAGCTTCGGCGACAGGCGCGACAGCAGGCGCGCCCCATGTGCTTCGCTACCCACCAGCACTTCCTGGCGGTTGTTGTCGATGGCCTTGAGGATCGCCGCGGAAACCGCCTGCGGCTTCAGGTTGCGGCGCTGGTACAGCTTCTTCGCGCCGTCGCGGCGGCGCTTCTGCTCTTCCTCGCTGACGCCGACGAAGCGCGTGTTGCCGGTGATGGAGGTGTCGATCACGCCTGGGCAGACGCTGACGACGTGGATGCCCTGGTCGGCCAGTTCGGCGCGCAGGCAGTCGCTGAGCATCGCTACCGCGGCCTTGCTGGTGGCGTAGGCGGCCAGCATGCGCGAGGGCGCAAAGGCCAGCGCGGAGGCGACATTGACGATGTGCCCGCTCTTGCCGGCGGCCACCATCTGCTTGCCGAACAGGCGCGAGCCGTGGATCACACCCCACAGGTTGACGTGCAGGATCTTTTCCCAGTCGGCAGTGCTGGTGTCGAGGAAGTTGCCGGCCATGCCGATGCCGGCGTTGTTGACCACGATGTCTGGCGCGCCGAGTTCGCTGGCGACCCAGGCGGCGAATGCTTCCATCGCCTTGGCGTCGCCCACGTCCACCTTGCGCGCGTGCGCGGTGGCGCCGAGCAGCTCGGCCAGTTCGGCGCTGCGCTGGGCCGCGGCCAGGTCGATGTCCGCCGCCACCACTTCCGCGCCCTGCTCGGCCAAGGCCAGCAGGGTTTCGCGGCCGATGCCGGAACCGCCGCCGGTGACGATCGCCAGCTTGCCGGCGTACTTGTTGTTGCCGGGCTTGCGGCCGCTGCGCACGCGGGCCCGAT
Source organism: Nevskia soli (assembly GCA_026224805.1). Taxonomy (GTDB): domain Bacteria; phylum Pseudomonadota; class Gammaproteobacteria; order Nevskiales; family Nevskiaceae; genus Nevskia; species Nevskia soli_A. Next base: position 2,149 of record JAMFRN010000242.1, on the reverse strand, counting down.
GCAGGGCTGCCGGCTCTTCGCCACCTTCGATGAAATCGACGAATTCGGAGACGTAGCGCACCACCAGCTCCGGGTGACTCAGCTGCAGCCAGTGGCCGGCGGCGACGTCGCGGCGCCACAACTCGTCCACCCACTGATCGAGGCCTTCCAGCAGTTCCAGGCTGACGAAGCGGTCGCGCGTCGGCACCACCAGCTGCACCGGCACGCTGGTGCGCCGCTCGCGCGGCGACAACAGGCGCTTGGCGACATTGGCGCGATACAGGTTCACGCCGTGCTGTCCGTCGCTGGACTGGGTCGGCGCGGATTCCCCGCGGATGCCTTCGAAGCGCTCCAGCAGCTTCGGCCACAGCTGGTCCAGGCCCAGCTTCCAGGCCAGCGGCGCCGCCAGCGGCAGGTGAAAGGCGCCGATGTACCAGGAATGCATCAGCTGGTTGGCGACCTTGGCGATCTCGCCCGGCGCCGCGCTGCGCAGGCGCTGCATCACCCAGTAGCCAGCGTGATCCAGTGAGGGGCCCGAGATCGAGGTATAGGAGGCGATGCGGCCCTTGAGCCGCTCGGTGCTGACCGCTTCCCAGCTCTGGATCGAGCCCCAGTCGTGCGCCACCAGATGGATCGGCTGCTCCGGGCTGACCGCGTCCACCACCGCGGCGAGGTCCGCCACCAGGTGTTCCAGTTCATAGGCCGCGGTATGGGTCGGCACGGTGGATTCGCCGGCGCCGCGCACGTCGTAGGCCACCACGCGGTAGCGCGCACTCAGCGGCCCCACCACCTTGTTCCAGACGTGATTGCTGTCCGGGTAGCCGTGCACCAGCACAACCACCGGTTGCTTGGCCGGTTGCTTGGCCGATTGCCTGGTGTCGCCATAGACCTTGACCGCCAGTTCCACATCGCCCGACCGCACGCGCAGCGTCTGCGCTTCGGCCTGCGCCTTGATTTGTGTGCTCATGGTTCCCTTCGGAATAGTTCTTGACCGCAGCTTCAGGCGGCCTTGGCCAGCGGCTCCAGGCCGCGGCTAAGCCAGCGCCGCACCTGCGGCACGTCGTCGTCGAGCCAGAAGGCGTCTTCTTCAGTGACTACCAGCAGCTCCTCCCACTTGGCACCGACCCCGCGGAAGCCCAGGTGCGGCTCCACCGCCCACAGGCCCGGAGTCGGCGGATGATCGGAAGCATGGCCGCTGCTCCACAGCGGCGACCAGCCCTCGCGCCGCCCCTTGGCCACGTCGCTCACCAGCTTGCCGATGTTGCGCACGCCGAAGTTCAGCACGCTGCGGTGCTTCCTTTCGTCGGCTTCGAGCTTTTCCACGCGGTGCGCCAGCACCTGGAACGGGTAGGCCTTGTGGCGCGGCTCATAGCCGTGCTTGGCGCAGAGGCGGTCCACCGCCTGGCTGATTTCGGAGAGCTGCTTGCGCTGCTTTACCAAGCCGAGAATCAGCACGCGATACTCGAGCAGGTCGTCCATCAGCTTGTCGAGAATGCGGTTCTCGCCGATGCAGCCGCTGTAGCCGATGTCGGCGGTGTAGCCGTTGAGCGTCGGCGCACAGTCGAGAATGTAGGGCATGTTCTCCTCGAGCTTGCGGCTGCCGGGATAGAACGCCGGGTTGAAGCCGCCGAAATGACGGAAGCCGATGAAGCCGCGGAATGCGGTACGGTCGCCGAACCAGGCGAACGGCTGGTGGAAGCAATCGTTGGCGCCATTGGCAGTCAACCAGTGCTGCATCAGTGCCGCCGCCTCACGCTCGGTCATGCCCGGCGTCAGCTCGTCGGCGATGGCTTCGGCGCAGCGGTACGCCAGCTGCTGCGCTTCGCGGAAGCCGTCCAGATCGGCGATTGCCGGATCCCATCCCTTGCTCATTGAGTCTGCCTTGCCTGCTGATTGTGACATTGAACAATGTAACATTATGTCCGGAAGGGGTGCCAATGGCTGCGCTGCCGGAGCGAATTGTCCGCGCGATCAGTGACGGCCGCGGAGCGGCGCCAGCCGCGCGGTTGGGCCGGCCGGCGGCAGTGCGCGGATGCCGAAAACCGCGCCGGCGTGACTACAGGTGCGGGGCTGCTCCGTCCGGCGCGGCGGCTTCCACCGCGCCGTTGCCGCGCAGCGTGGCGTAGGCCAGCAACAGGGCCAGTACCGCGCAGATGGCGATACCGGCGAT
>JAMFRN010000241.1 GCA_026224805.1 Nevskia soli | reverse complement strand
GTGACCTTCAAGCAGATCATCGAAAGCCTCGGCTTCCACTCGCCGCACCTCAACGCCACCATCCTGGCACTGACCCTGGGACTGGAAGGCGGCCTGCTGCTGGTGGCGGCGAACACCGGCTTCCTCGGCGGCCCGGCGGTGATGGCGAACATGGCGGCGGATCGCTGGGTGCCGCGCCAGTTCCGCCAGCTGTCCAGCCGCATGGTGACGCAGAACGGCGTGCTGATGATGGGCGGCGGCGCCCTGCTGATCCTGCTGTGGAGCCACGGCGCGGTATCGCTGCTGGTGGTGCTGTACAGCATCAACGTGTTCCTGACCTTCTCGCTGTCGCTGTTCGGCCTGAGCAAGCACTGGTGGGAGCAGCGCCGCTTCGTCAAGGGCTGGTGGCACCGGCTGGCCCTGTCCGGCGGCGGCCTGCTGGTCACCGGCTTCATCCTGATCGTGACCATCGCCGAGAAATTCACCGAGGGCGGCTGGATCACCCTGCTCATCACCAGCACCGTGGTCGCCGTCTGCATCGGCGTGCGCCGGCACTATGAGGATGTACAGGCGGCGATGGAGCGCGTCGACGACAGCTACTCGCTGCCGCTGACCTGGGACGACGACGCCGCCTCGCAGCCGCCCGACCCGACCAGGGAGACGGCGGTGCTGTTCGTCGGCGGCAACCGCGGCGCCGGCATGCACATGCTGCAATGGGTGCTGCGCCAGTTCCCCGGCCGCTTCCACAACTTCGTCTTCGTCGCCGTCGGCGAGGTGGACAAGCAGGCCTTCGACAGCGCCCGCTCGATCAAGTCGCTGCAGGCGCGCATCGACAACTCGCTGCGTTATTTCTGCAGCTACTGCGTCAGCCTGGGCCACTCCGCCACCTCCTACCAGGCCTATGGCGCCGACCCCTTGGAGGAGCTGAGCCAGCTGACGCAGAAGGTGCTGCAGGACTTCCCGCACAGCATCTGCTTTGCCAGCAAGCTGTTCTTCGACAAGGAAAGCCTGTGGCGCCGCCTGCTGCACAACCAGATGCCGCTGGCGATGCAGCGGCGCCTGCAACTGGCCGGACAGGAAATGCTGATCGTCCCGGTGCACGTGCCGGACACGCTGCCGCAATCGCGCATGCCGATCAAGTAGAAGCGGTGATTAGTGGTTAGTGATCAGTGATTAGTTAAAAGCGAAGCACTGCTTTGACTAACCACTAGCCACTGATCACTAACCACTGCTTTTTTCAGAACGACATCCGCACGCCCGCGTGCACGTCGTCGGTCTGGGTGCGGTCGGAGAAGCCGTAGCTGTTGTGCAGATCGTCGTAGCGGTATTCGACGAAGCCCCAGGTATACGGCGCCATCGGCACCATGACGCCGATATTGAACTCCGGGCCCTCGCTCTTGCTCAGGTCCAGGTAGCCGACGCTGCCGTAGACCGAAAATCCGGGAATGCGGGTTTGCAGGCCGACGTGGTAGCCGGCGCCGTCGTCATTGGTGCGATCGAGGTTGGTGGACGATCCGCCGTCCGTCGTGGCGTGCACGGTCTGGTAGTCGTAGTGCACGTATTCGATCTTGCCGAAGACATCCAGGGGAGCCGTCGGCACATGCATCACCAGGCCGCCGCCGACGCGACCCTGATCGATCTTCTCGCCGTAGCTGACCTGGCCGCCGCCGAGGCCCAGGGCCGCTGCCGGCGCGTTGCTTTCGCTCAGGTAGTTGTACTGATAGCTGCCGCTGACGAAGAAATTCGGCGTCAGGCTCAAGCCCAGCTGGACACCGCCACCGCCGCCGCCCGGATTGAGGCCGGACTGGTTGTTGTTCTGGTCCATATAGGAACCGTAGAGGGCCAGGTTGGCATGCGGCTGGTAAATCCATGGCGACGCCTGAGCCCCATTGGCCGCGCATAGGGCACCGGCGGCGGTGCCGAGCAATAAAAGCTTTTTCATGGGTCGAAGCTCCAGCAAATACCCCTCCAGGCAGGCTTTTCCCGTTTGGGGCGGACGGGGAAAGACGGACCTGCCGCCCTGCGCCCGAACCACTGGCCCGAACCAATGGATAGCGACCTGGCAACAATGTCCGGCGCAATGGAGCGCGCGACCTAAAGCTAGGAAGAAAGTGCTGAATCGCCGCTGAATCGCGGCGCTGCGAAACGTAAAGCAGGCTACGAGGGCTAGTCGCTAAGGTGCAGCTCCTGCTCACGCACCCGCCCGGCCGAGCAGGTCCAGGCACGCAGCTGCAATACGCCCTTGGTGGCCAGCGAACTGGTCAGGCGCAGGGCCTGAGGCTGCTCGGTGAAATCATCGGCGGTCGGCGCCGTCGGCTGCCCCGGCCGATGCAGGTAGACCGCCCACAGTGCGCGCTGCCGCTCGCGCAGATGCGCCAGGCCGTCCTCCAGCGTGGCGGGCCCGACCAGGGGCACATACAGGTCCGGCTCGGCCGCCGCGCCGACCACGCCGAGGAAGGGGTGCTCGCCGGCCAGTTGTGCCTCGTGCAGCAGGCGGATGGCAAAGCGGCGCGGCATCGCCAGCGGCGTTTCGCGGGTCACGGGCTTATCCATGTCGGGTTCCAGGGTTCGGGTGTCCACAGACGGGACAGTGCGGATCACGCGGGATGTTCAGGCTGCGCCAGCTCATGCGCAAGGCATCCCACAAATGCAGGCGGCCGGCGTCGTCACCCAGGCCGAGCAGGTGCTTGATCGCCAGCAGTGCCTGCAGGCTGCCAACCACGCCGACGCTGGGGCCGAGGACACCGGCCTCTTCGCAGGTTTCCTGCGCCTCGCCGGTATCCGGATAGAGGCAGGCATAGCAGGCGCCGCCGCGAGCCGTATCGAACAGCGCCAACTGACCTTCGAAGCGGATCGCGGCGCCCGATACCAGGGGCTTGCGCGCGGCGACGCAGGCGGCATTCAAGGCCACCCGGGTGGGAAAGTTGTCGCTGCAGTCGAGCACGATATCGGCGGCGCGCACCGTGGCCAGCAACGCCGTCTCATCCAGGGGGCCGGGCAGGACTTCGATGGCGCACTCGGCATTGAGGGCGCGCAGCGCATCGGCCGCGGCGTCAAGCTTGGAACGGCCGACATCGCTGCCGCGATAAATGATCTGGCGTTGCAGGTTGGATGGCTCGACCCGATCCTTGTCGGTGAGGGTCAGGCGTCCAAGACCGGCACCGGCCAGGTACAAAGCGGCCGGCGCGCCGAGACCGCCGACGCCGACCAGCAGGGCGGAGGAATCGCGCAGCAGCTGCTGGCCGTTGACGCCGACTTCGCGCAGCACGATCTGGCGTGAATAGCGGGCGAAATCACTCATGGGCTGACTTTACACCGAGCGCGGCGCGCTCCAGGCCATTCAGATCACGCCGCGTCTCGACGGCGCCGTAGCCCTGCTCGTGCAGCAGCGCGCGCACCGCCGCGCCCTGCTCCGCTCCGTGTTCCAGCAGCAGGGGGGCACCGGGCTTGAGATGGCCCGGCGCGGCGGCGGCGATGCGCCGCAAGTCGGCCAGGCCGTCCGCGCCCGCGGTGAGGGCGCGGCGCGGCTCGAAGCGCAGATCGCGCAGATGCGGATCCTGTTCGGCCACATAGGGCGGATTGGACACGATCAGGTCGAAGCGCTCGCCGGCCAGCGGCACCAGCCAGTCGCCGAGCCGGAAATCGACGCGCTCCAGCCCGAGCAGGCGGGCGTTATGGGCCGCCTGGGCCAGCGCATCGGCGGACAGGTCCACCGCAATCACGCGGGCGTCGGGCCGTTCGCTGGCCAGCGCCAGCGCGATGGCGCCGCTGCCGGTGCCGAGATCGGCAATCAGCGGTGCACTGACTCCGCGCAAACGCTCGAGCGCCCACTCGATCAGCAGCTCGGTGTCGGGCCGCGGTATCAGCACCGCCGGGCTCACTTGCAGTTCCAGGCTCCAGAATTCGCGGCGGCCGGTGAGATAGGCGACCGGCTCGCCCTGCTGCCGGCGCTCGATCAGGGCGGCGTAGCGCAAGGCCAGTTCGGTGGTGAGCATCTCGTCGGCGCGGATCACCAGGCCGGCGCGGTTGCAGCGGAGCAGTTCGCACAGCAGGATTTCGGCATCCAGGCGGGCACTGTCGCTGGCCGGTTGCAGCGCGCCCGTCGCCCAGCCCAGCCAGTCGGCCAGGCGCCCCGGCGCATTGCCTTGCGGCGGAGGTACCGGTGGATTGTCGGGCGCGTGCACGGGGAGTGCCGCCTAGTCCGTCTCGCCCGCTTCTGCCAGCAGCTCGGCCTGATGCTCCGCCAGCAGGGGCTGGATCACGCCGTCGAGATCGCCCTGGATGATGCGGTCGAGCTGGTACAGGGTCAGGTTGATGCGGTGATCGGTGACGCGGCCCTGCGGGAAGTTGTAGGTGCGGATGCGCTCGGAACGGTCGCCGCTGCCCACCAGCTTCTTGCGCGTCGCCGCCATGTCCTTCTCCTGCTTGCTGCGCTCCATGTCGAGCAGGCGCGAGGACAGCAGGCTCATGGCGCGGGCGCGGTTCTTGTGCTGCGAGCGCTCGTCCTGGCATTCCACCACCAGGCCGCTGGGAATATGGGTGATGCGGATGGCGGACTCGGTCTTGTTGACGTGCTGGCCGCCGGCGCCGCTGGCGCGGTAAGTGTCGATCTTCAGATCCGAGGGATTGATCTCCTGCGCCTGCGCCGCCTCGATCTCGGGCAACACCGCCACGGTGGCCGCGGAAGTATGGATGCGGCCCTGCGCCTCGGTGGCCGGCACGCGCTGCACGCGATGGGCGCCGGATTCGAACTTGAGCCGCGAGTAGGCGCCGAAGCCGGCGATGCGGGCGATGACTTCCTTGTAGCCGCCGTGCTCGCCGGGACTCTCCGACAGCACTTCGATCTGCCAGCCCAGGGTTTCCGCATAGCGCGAGTACATGCGGAACAGGTCGCCGGCGAAGATCGCCGCCTCGTCGCCGCCGGTACCGGCGCGGACTTCGAGGAAGACGTTGCTGCTGTCGAGCGGGTCCTTCGGCACCAGGAAGCCCTGCAGCTCGCCCTCGAACTTGTCGCGCCTGGCAATCAGCGCCGGCAACTCGGCTTCGGCGATCGATTTCAGCTCGGGATCGCCGCGCAACTGCTCCAGGCCTTCGATCTCCTTCAGCGCCGACTGGTAGGCGCCGAAGGTCTCGGTCAGGGGGCCAAGCTGGGCATATTCCTGGGACAGGCGGCGGAAGCGGTCGCTGTCGCCCGACACCTCGGGGGACGACAGCTCGCGCGCGACTTCCTCACGCCGGGCCGCCATCTGCTCCAGGCGGCGCAGCAGGTTGTCTCTCATGTCTTCTTATTCTTGCTTGGGGCTTATTGTTCGTCGGGCAGATCGAACAGTTTGTGGGCCGCATCGAGCAGCATCGCCTGCTCCACCGCGCCGGCGTTGCGCAGGCGCTCGCTGGGGGCATGCAGCAGCTTGTTGGCCAGCGTGTCGGCGACAAACGCCATCACCGCCTCGGGCGCCTCGCCATTGGCCAGCTTGCGCTGCGCCTTGGCCAGCACCTCGTCGCGGCTGGCGCGGGCGCGCATGCGCAGGCGCCGGATGGTGGCGCCGGCGTCGCGGCTTTCCAGCCATTTCTCGAAATCGCGGGCGTAGTCGCCGACCAGCACTTCGGCCTGCTCCGCCGCGGCGCCGCGCACCTTCAGGTTTTCGGCGATGACCGCACGCAGGTCGTCGAGGGAATACAGGTAGATATCTTCGAGCTTGGCGATGGCCGGGTCGAAATCGCGCGGCACCGCCAGGTCGATCATCAGCATCGGCTTGCGGCGGCGGCGGCCGATGGCCGCGGACACCAGTTCGCGGGTCAGCATGTAGCCGCGGCTGGCGGTGCCGGAAATCACCAGATCGGCCTCGGCCAGGTGCAACGGCAGATCGTTGAGGCCGATGGCATAGCCCTGCAGCGAGGCGGCCAGAGCCTGCGCCCGCTCCAGGCTGCGGTTGGCGACGATGATGCGCCCGACGCCGCGGGTCTTGAGGTGCCGCGCCAGCAACTGCACGGTATCGCCGGCGCCGATCAGCAGCGCGGTCTGGGTGCTGAGGTCGGAGAAAATATGCTGCGCCAGCTGCACCGCGGCATAGGCGATGCTGACCGGATGGGCGCCGATCTGGGTGCGGCTGCGCACCAGCTTGGCCACGGCGAAAGTGTGCTGGAACAGGCGCGACAGCACCGGCCCGAGCGTGTTGACTGCACGCGCCTGGGCATAGGCCTGCTTCATCTGGCCGAGAATCTGCGGCTCGCCCACCACCATCGAATCCAGCCCGGACGCGACGCGCAGGCTGTGCAGCACGCTGCTCTGGTCGCGCAATACGAACAGGTGCGGCTCGATAAACCCGGCCACGGCCTGCCGCTCGCGCCGCCACCATTCCACCAGCCGGCTCTCCTCCTCGGGGGCGGCGACCGCCAGGATCTCGGTGCGGTTGCAGGTCGACAGGATCGCCGCCTCCTCCACCCCGGGCAGGGCGCGCAGGCGCTCCAACGCGGCCGGCAGCTCGGCGTCGGTGAAGGCCAGCCGCTCGCGCGTATCCAGCGGCGCGCTGTGGTGGCTGAGACCGAGAGTAAGTAGGGCCATGGCTTCTTATTGATGCAAGTTACAATTTTCCGGCAATGCGGTGTAGGACACAAGCTGTATGTCCAGGCAACGGGTACAATGGTTTGTCATCTTCCATTGGTTGCCGCCTGTGCACCCGTCTCGCACCCCGCTGCGATTGTCGCTGAGCCTGACCCTGGTTCTGTTGTGTAGCTGCGCCTTGGCGCCCTCCAGCCCGGCTACCGCCGCGGACCCGGGTGACGCGCCGGCCCAGGCCGCACCGGTCAGCCCCGCGGCCCAGCCGAGTTCCGACGCAGGCTCCGCGCCGCAGGTTGACGCCCAATTCCACGTCATGGCGGGCGAGATGGCCGCCGGACGACAGCAGCCGGCGGTTGCCGCCAGGGAATTCCTGCAGGCCCTGGACTACGTCTCAGACCCGCAGATCGCCGCCCGCGCCACCGCCCAGGCCCTGATGGCCCAGGACGACGGTCTGGCCTTGCAGGCGGCCCGCAAGTGGCAGGCGATCGATCCGACCAGCCTGGACGCCCGCGAGGTGGTCACGCGCCTGGCGCTGCGGGCGGGGCTGAACGACGAGGCCTACGCCGAGTGCGCCTCCATCGTGCACGACCATCCGGGCGGCATCGACGACGGCTTCCACCATGTCGCCCTGCTGCTGCAGCAGGAACCGGCGCAGTCGGTGGCGGCGATGGCGGTGATGGACCGCTTGGTGGCCCAGTACCCGAAACAGGCCGGCGCCTACCAGGCCAAGGGCCTGCTGGCCCTGCGCTACGGCAAGATCGACCAGGCCGAACAGGCCGCGCGCGAGGCCCTGCGCATCAAGCCCTCGCGTGAAGCTTCGTTGTTGCTGGTCGGCGCCCTGGTCAAGAAAGGCAATATCGCGGAAGCCGACCAGGTGATGGACGGCGTGCTGAAAAACAACCCGGACGCCGATGAAGCGCGTCTGGGCTATGCCCGCCTGCTGATCGAATCCGATCAGCGCGAGCACGGCCGCGCGCAATTGGAAAAGCTGCTGGCGGAGCAGCCTGGCAATGTCGACGCCCATTTCAACCTGGGCCTGCTGGACATCGACGACCGCAAGCTGGACGAGGCCGAGGCGCACTTCCTGATCGTGGCGAAGAAACCTGACCGCGTCGGCGACGCGGAATATTTCCTCGGCCGCATCGCCGAACTGCGCCACCAGCCGAAGCAGGCGCTGGCGCACTATGAAAAGGTCACCAACGGCCAGCAGGGCCTGGATGCAGCCGTGCGCCGGGCCGCCATGCTGGCCAAGCTGAACCGGGTGGATGACGCCCGCGCCATCCTGGAAACCCTGCGCGATCAGTTCCCGCCCCTGGCCGACCGCTTCCTGATGGCCGAAGGCGAGATCCTGCTCGATGCGGGCGCCTACGACCAGGCGCTGGAGCTGTACGGCGATGCCCTCAAGGACAACCCGGACGACTCCGACCTGCTGTACTCGCGTTCGCTGGTGTACGAGCGCATGAACCGGGTCAGCGATTCCGAAGCCGATCTGCGCAAAATCCTGGAAAAAACACCGGATGACGCGCGCGCCCTCAACGCCCTGGGCTACACCCTGCTGGTGCACACCGACCGCCTCGACGAGGCCGACAAGCTGGTGAGCAAGGCGCTGCAACTGACGCCGGACGATCCGGCGGTGGTGGACAGCATGGGCTGGCTGCGCTTCCGCCAGGGCCGCCCGCAGGACGCCCTGCCGCTGCTGCAGAAAGCCTATTCCCAGTTCCCGGACTCCGAAGTCGCCGCGCATCTCGGAGAAGTGTTGTGGACGGTGGGCAGCAAGGATCAGGCGCAGAGCCTGCTGACGCAGGCAGCCAAAGCCGACCCGGACAACATCCAGCTGCGCGACACCCTCAAACGCCTCGGCCTATGAGCCGGAGGCGCCTGCTGCGCGCCGCCATCGCCGGCGCAGCAACCCTGCTGCTGGCCGGCTGCTTCAGCGCAGTCAAGCCTGAAGCGGGAATCGACACGGGCAACAGCGCACAGGCCCAGCACAATTGGGAAGCACGCCGCAGCGCCTTGCAGCAGGTGCAGAACTTCACGCTGCAGGGACGGCTTGCCGAAAGCGGGCTGGTCAGCTTCGGCGGCGACCTGAGCTGGATCCAGACCGGCGCCCAGTTCCAGGCGCGCTTCTATGGCCCCCTGGGCGTGGGCGCCGTCGCCATCAGCGGCAGCCCGGGGAGCATGCAGATCCAGAACAAGAACGGCACCTACCAGACGCAGGAGCCGGAAGCCCTGATGCAGCAGCAGTTCGGCTGGAGCCTGCCGGTGAATGGCCTGCGCTACTGGGTGCTGGGCCTGCCCGCCCCCGGCGGCGAGGCAGCACTGAAGCTGGACGATGGCGGGCATATCCTGTCGATGACGCAAAACGGCTGGGAACTCGCCTATTCCGAATACCAGACCGTCGCCGGACTGGACCTGCCGAAGAAATTCGCCATCAGCGATCCGCAGCATGGCTTCAAGGTGTTTATCGACCTGTGGTCGTCGGTGCAGTAGGTTTTGGCCGCATTTTCCCGAACCGGCCGTTCAATCAGGCGCCGCATCGCGATATAATTGCTATTCGACAGACGCGGATTGGGACGTCGCCAAGTGGTAAGGCAGCGGGTTTTGATCCCGCCATTCGGTGGTTCGAATCCATCCGTCCCAGCCACTCAGATTTTCTTAGCGAACGAAGTGAGCTTAGAAAATCGAGTGCCCCGGCGAAGGCCGGGGCCCAGGGCCCAGTTCCGCGTAATCGAACGTATGCACCCTCCGCGAAAGCGGGCGCTTTTTCGACCGCCTAACGGGACGTCACCACCATGGCCATGGATTCCCGCTCCAACCCCGTTCATCTGATGACCGACACCACCTCCCAGTTGATGCTGTTCACCGGCAACGCCAACCGGGCGCTGGCCCAGGACATCGCGAACTACCTGCGCGTGCCGCTGGGCAAGGCCGTGGTCGGCCATTTCTCCGACGGCGAAGTGCAGATCGAGATCCTGGAAAACGTCCGCGGCAAGGACGTGTTCATAATCCAGCCGACCTGCGCACCGACCAACGAGAGCGTGATGGAGCTGCTGATGATGCTGGACGCGCTCAAGCGCGCCAGCGCCGGCCGCATCACCGCCGTGGTGCCCTATTTCGGCTATGCCCGGCAGGATCGTCGTCCGCGCTCGGCGCGCGTGCCGATCTCGGCCAAGGTGGTGGCCGACATGATCGGCGAATGCGGCGCCAACCGCGTGCTGACCGTGGACCTGCATGCCGACCAGATTCAGGGCTTCTTCGACATCCCGGTGGACAACGTCTACGCCAGCCCGGTGCTGTTGGGCGACATCTGGCGCCAGAAGTACGAAAACCTGATCGTGGTATCGCCGGACGTGGGCGGCGTGGTCCGCGCCCGCGCCCTGGCCAAGCAGCTCGATGAAGCCGATCTGGCCATCATCGACAAACGCCGCCCGCGCGCCAACGAGGCGCAGGTGATGAACATCATCGGCGACGTCGACGGCCGCACCTGCATCATGGTCGACGACCTGGTCGATACTGCCGGCACCCTGGGCAAGGCGGCGGCGGCGCTGAAGGAACGCGGCGCCATCAAGGTCTATGCCTACGTCACCCATCCGGTGCTGTCCGGCGCGGCGATCAGCAACATCACCAATTCCAAGCTGGACGGGCTGGTGGTCACCGATACCATCCCGCTCAGCGCCGAAGCGGCGGCCTGTCCGAAGATCCGCCAGCTCTCGATCGCCGGCCTGCTAGCCGAGACGATCCGCCGCGTCAGCGCCGAGGAATCGGTCAGCTCGCTCTATATCGACTAGTTTTTCCCATTAAAAACCCGTTATAAATCAATAGAGTTAGCGTTTTTCGCGGCCCACCCCTATAATTTGCGGCTCGCTGCGCCTGGTCGCGGGTGCGGCGTTTTTCGTTTCCCAACCGATTTTAAAGAGAGTTCCCCATGAGAGAAGCATTTGTCGTCGAGGCAGAAGTCCGCACGACGCGAGGCAAAGGTGCGAGCCGCCGCCTGCGTCATGAGGGCAAAGTGCCCGCCATCATCTACGGTGGCAAAGGTGAGCCGCAGCCGATCACGGTCAACCACAATGAGCTGAGCAAGCACCTCAAGATCGAGGCGTTCTACTCGCACATCCTGACCGTCAAGATCGACGGCCTGACCGAGCAGGCTGTGCTGAAGGATCTGCACCGCCATCCGGTGCGCAACGAGATCATGCACATGGACCTGCAGCGCGTCCTCGCCGACCAGCTGCTGCGCATGCACGTGCCGCTGCACTTCAAGGGCGCCGAAATCGCTCCGGGCATCAAGACCGGCGGCGGCATCATCGAGCATCACCTGATCCAGGTGGAAGTCGAGTGCCTGCCGAAGTACCTGCCCGAGTTCCTGGAAGTCGACCTGTCCGCGCTGAACGTCAACGAAGCGGTGCACCTGTCGCAGATCAAGCTGCCGGAGCACGTCGCCCTGGTCGAGCTGAAGCATGGCAACGACGCTTCCGTCGCCGCCGTGCATCTGCCGCGCGCCGCGGTCGAGCCGGAGCCGGTTGCGGCCGAAGCCGCTTCCACCGAAGTGCCGGCAACGGCGCAGAAGGTCGAAGCCAAGCCCGGCGAAGGCGACGCCAAGAAGGACGACAAGAAGAAGTAAGGCCGCGGGCTGTACAGCCCCGAGCTTGTTGCCTACAGCCCGCCCGGTCGAAAATGACCGGGCGGGTTTTTTATTAATGGGACAAGGACAGGCATGACCGACAGCACCCTGCGCGCCATCGTCGGGCTCGGCAACCCGGGCGCGGAATACGAGTACACGCGGCATAACGCCGGCTTCTGGTTCGTCGACCTACTGGCCGAGGCCGGCCGCGCAGATTTCCGCGTGGAGTCGAAATTCCAGGGCGTGCTGGCCAAGGTGCGCATCGGCGGCAAGGATCTGCTGCTGCTCAAGCCCGGCACCTTCATGAACCGCAGCGGCCAGGCGATCCAGTCGCTGGCCTCGTTCTACAAGATCGCCCCGGCGGAAATCCTGGTGGCTCACGACGAGCTGGACCTGCCCGCCGGCGCCGCCCGCCTCAAGATCGGCGGCGGCCACGGCGGCCACAACGGCCTGCGCAGCGTGCACCAGCACCTGGGCGAGGCTTACGCAAGGCTGCGCATCGGCATCGGCCATCCGGGCAACAAGGACCTGGTGCTGGATTACGTGCTGGGCCGCCCCAGCCAGCCCGACCTGCGCGCCATCGAGGATGCCCTCGCCCGCTCCCAGGCCGCGCTGGAAACCCTGATGAAGGAAAGCTGGAGCAAGGCCTCGCAGCAGCTCCACACCGATCCGGACGCGGTGAAGCCGGCGAAGAAGCCGCCGCCTCCAACCAATCCCTGACGCCCCCGTTCGTCCCGAGTAGATCCGGAGGATCGTATCGAGGGATAGCGCCGCGCGCTGCCTCGATACGCGTTGCTGCGCAACGCACTCGGCACGAACGGGCGGCGCTTGTTGCGGCGACCCGCCGCTCCTACTTTTTCTCCTCCGCGGCTTCCGGCGCCGGCCAGAACGCCCCCTGCGGCCCCGGATATTCGACCGGGCTCTCGAAACCGTCCTTCGACACGCTGGCCACGCCGAAGGCCCAGTCATCGATGACCACGCCCGGCAGCATGGCCTCCGCCGCGTTGCCGACCCAGCGCGAGTGGCTCCAGGCAGCTTCCGTGGTGTCGCGCCAGTACACCCGGCAACCGGCCAGGCCGGACGCCTGGGCATCCGCCGGCGGCTGCCAGCTGAGTTTTGTATCCGGCGTCACGCCGCCGGCGACCTTGAGTCCATCCGGCGGCGGCGGCGCCCAGGCCATCGCCGCGGCGGCGATGGCATTGGTGGCCGTGACTCGGGCCAGGTGCTCGAAATCGACGTGATCGATGGTGTCGCCGTAAGCGACGCCGTTCTCGGTGCGCACGTCCTGATGCTGGTGGCGGTAGTCCTCGGCGCTTTCGCGGAAACAAACGGCGGGATCGCCAAGCGCATTGAAAGCCTCATGATCGCTGCCGCGGCCGAAGCGATCGACCCGGTAGATCAGGTCCACCCGCCACTTCGGAATCCAGTACTCGGCCAGGGCCTTGATGTAGCGGGCCGTGTTGCGCGAGGGGCCATCCAGCTCCCCGCCTTCGTAGCGGCGCTGCTTGGCTTCCCTGGCCAATTCGGTTTCACGCGTGCTCTCGGAGAACAGGCGGATGCGGGTATTGTCGATGACGCCGTTCTGGCCGCGGTCGCCGCCGACGATGTCGTTGTTGAGATCGGCCTCGACGCGCCAGCCCTGATCATGCGCGTACTGCGCCAGCACCTTGCCGCCGTAGAGGCCCTGCTTCTCGCCCGACAGCACGCCGTAGACGATGGTGGCCGGGAACTTGTAATGGCTCAGCACCCGCGCTGTCTCGATCAACAGCGCCACGCCGGAGCCGTTGTCGTCCGCGCCGGGGGCGTCGGCGGTGGCGTTCATCACGTCGGTGACGCGCGAGTCGATGTGGGCGGTGAGGATGATGACGCGGCCCGGATCGCTCACGCCCTTCTGGATCGCCACCACGTCCATCACCTCGGTGGGATTGGGAATGCCCGTGCCGGTGACGGTCCGCGCCGGGGTGACGATGCTCAGGCAGCCGCCGCAGTCCTTGCCGATGGCGGCGAAACGCGACTGCGCCCAGCGCCGCGCGGCGCGGTGCCGATGCCGCGACTGTCGGACTGGGTGTCGGACATAGTATGGCGGGTGCCGAAGCTGACCAGGGTCTGGACGGTGGCTTGCAGCTGCACGACGTCGATGGCGGCAGCGATCTCGCCCAGCACCGGATGCTCGTCGGGCGGAGGCGCGAACGGCGCGGCGGCCGCACAGGCGGCGGCAAACAGGAGTGCAGCGGGTATGGCTCGCAGAATGAAGTTCATGGGGATGGGATCGGGGGCAATGCCCCATCATGCCGCGGCGCCGCCGCAGTCCTCAAACCGGCCCGGAGCCCCCTGTAACCATACAAATCCGGGGCGTTTTAGGCCCCGGTCGGCTAAGCTAAGCGCCTTTTTCGGAACGTTCACACCTCCCTGTGACTGGATTCCCGCCAATCCCTGGCGGGAATGACGTTCAATGAATCTGGAGCGGTTGTTTTATGGGCATCAAGTGCGGCATCGTCGGGCTCCCCAACGTCGGCAAATCCACCCTGTTCAATGCCTTGACCAAGGCGCAGATCGCGGCGGAGAACTATCCGTTCTGCACCATCGATCCGAACGTCGGCGTGGTGGCGGTGCCGGACCCGCGGCTCGATGCCCTGGCCGAGATCGTCAAGCCGCAGCGCGTGCTCGGCGCAGCGGTGGAATTCGTCGATATCGCCGGCCTGGTCGCCGGCGCCAGCCAGGGTGAGGGCCTGGGCAACAAGTTCCTGGCCCACATCCGCGAAACCGACGCCACCGCCCATGTGGTGCGCTGCTTCGTCGACGACGACATCATCCATGTCGCGGGCGGCGTCGATCCCCTGCGCGACATCGAGGTGATCAACACCGAGCTGGCCCTGGCCGACCTGGAATCCGTCACCAAGGCGCAGGATCGCGCCGCCAAGCTGGCGCGCGCCGGCGACAAGGCGGCCATTGCCCGCCAGGGCCTGCTGCAGCGGGTGCAGGCGCATCTGAACAAGGGCGATGCGGTGCGCAGCCTGGAGCTGGATGCGGAAGAGCGCCTGTCGCTGCGCGAGCTGCACCTGATCACCGCCAAGCCGGCGCTGTACATCGCCAATGTCGACGAGAAAGGCCTTGCCGGCAACGAACTGGTGGAGCGCGTCAAGGGTTTCGCGGCGAAGGAAAATGCCGAGGTGGTGATCGTCTGCGCTGCCATCGAGGCGGAGATCGCCCAGCTCGACGATGCCGACAAGGCCGTCTTCCTGGCCGATCTTGGCCTGGAGGAGCCGGGCCTGAACCGGGTCATCCGCACCGCCTACAAGCTGCTCGGCCTGCAGACCTACTTCACCGCCGGCGTGCAGGAAGTGCGCGCCTGGACGGTGAAGGTCGGCGCCACCGGGCCGCAGGCCGCCGGCGTGATCCACACCGATTTCGAGCGCGGCTTCATCCGCGCCGAAGTCATCGCCTATGACGATTACATCCAGTACAAGGGCGAGGCCGGGGCCAAGGAAGCCGGGCGCTGGCGCCTGGAAGGCAAGGAATACATCGTGCAGGAAGGCGACGTAATGCACTTCCGCTTCAACGTTTAAGCCGGCGTACTGACCCGTCCCCTGCGGGCGGGACGGCCGAACCGAAAGCCCGTTCGCGGGGTCTATAGCCATAGGCAACAACTTGGCTATAATTTCGACATGGAGACCCTGCTTAACAGGGTAAGTCGCAAGTTCGGGCAAGGTAGCCTGGAGTTCCAGGCCGCCGACGGACGCGTCTGGACCCTCGGCCAGCACGAGCCACGCGCCGTGCTGCGCCTGCATGACCCCTCCGCCCTTGGCAAAATCCTGCTGAATCCGGAGTTGCGCTTCGGCGAGACTTATATGGATGGCGCCTGGGAGCCCGCCGACGGCGATCTTCTGCGGGTGCTGGAAGTGGCGTTGCGCATGATCGGCTCGATGAATACCAGCCGTTTCGAAAGGCTGCTGGGCAACACCGTCGCCTGGCTGGGGGAGCTCAACAATCCCCTGCGCAGCCGCAGCAACGTCCATCATCATTACGACCTGGACTACGCGCTTTATTCCACCTTTCTCGATCAGGAGATGTTCTATTCCTGCGCCTACTTCAATGACGAAGGCCGAGAAGAGAGCATGAACCTGGAGGCGGCGCAGCAGGCCAAGTGCGCGCATATCGCCGCCAAGCTGGACCTGAAGCCCGGCGCCCGGGTACTGGACATCGGTTGCGGCTGGGGCAGCCTGGCGTTTTACCTGGCGCAGCGTTTCGACGCACAGGTCACCGGCATCACACTGTCGGAAGAGCAGATCAAGGTGGCCCGGCAAAGGGCGCAGCAACGCGGCCTGTCGAAGCAGGTGGAATTCCGCCTGGAGGACTACCGCGATACGCGCGGCGAGTTCGACGCCATCGTCAGCGTGGGCATGTTCGAGCATGTCGGCCGCCCGCAGTACCGCAACTTCTTCCAGCAGGTGCACGATCTGCTGACACCCGACGGCACCGCCCTGCTGCATACCATCGGCCGCACCTCACCGCCCGGCGGCAGCAGCCCCTGGATCCGGAAATACATCTTTCCCGGCGGCTACATCCCGGCCGCCTCGGAGGTCATGGCGGCGATGGAACCGAACGGCCTGATCCTGACGGACTTCGAAGTCTGGCGCCTGCACTATGCCCGCACCCTGGCGGAGTGGAACCGGCGCTTCCAGGCCAACCGCAGCAGCTTCGCCGAAAAGCTGGGCGAGCGCTTCTGCCGCATGTGGGAGTTCTACCTAGTGTCCTGCGAAGCCAGCTTCCGCTGGGGCGACCTGGTAGTGTTCCACGCGCAAATGGAGCGGAACCTGACGCGGCTGCCGCTGACCCGCGACTACCTGTACGGCGCGGACCGGCGGCGCAAGACCGTGACCTCCATCCGCAAGCACGGCTGATCCTGCCAGTCCGCTTTCTGCATGGAGGATCAGGCGAAAGCCGTGCAGTGTCTTCAGGTGCGCCGGAATTTGGGTTGGTTTATTTAACTCATTGAAACGTAATGAGTTAAATGGTGGCTAGAGCATTTTCGATTTATTTGCCGACGTAGCCGCAAGAAGCAAAGTAGTTCGAACACTCTTCTTGGGTAAAGATGTCGACGAGGGTTCCGATGTACTCCCAGAGGGCATCGACGGTTCGGATCGCTGCTTTTCGTAGAAGTGTTTTGAGC
>JAMFRN010000240.1 GCA_026224805.1 Nevskia soli | reverse complement strand
GCCCTGGGCCACGGCCAGCCTTCATCGATGGCCGCCAGCGAAGCCCTCGAAGTCGCGCGCGCCAGCACGCAGCATCAGCCCTTTGACGGCCCCCTGATGGAGCCGGAGGGCCTGAAGCTGGGCCAGCGCGTCAGCGTCAACGCCACCGACTACGGCTGTGATCCGGTCAGCGGCACCCTGGTGCATGCATCAGTGTACGAAGTGGCGCTGAAGCGCAGCGACGAACGCGCCGGCGAAGTGACCGTCCACTTCCCGCGCGAGGGCTTCAGAATCGCCGCTGCCTAGCCCCGTTCAGGCATCCGCTTCGGCCGGCACGGTCGGCGCCACCACCGGCTGTGCCGGCCGGTTGTAGTACACGATCAGCGCCACCCCGAACAGCACCAGCGCAATCGCCACATAGCCGCTGCGTACGATGTGCTCCCCGCCCAGGGTCAGCCCGAACAGCAACGCCACCACCGGATTGACATAGGCATAGCTGGTGGCCAGCGAGGGCGTCACGTTCTGCACCAAGTACATGTAGGCGCTGAACGCCAGCAGGCTGCCGAACACGATCAGATACAGCAGCGCACCGGCCGACTTGACGCTGGGCAGCAAGGCCCAAGACTCGCCGCGCAGCGCGCTGACGACGATGAACACCACGCCCGCCGCGAACATCTGGCTGGCGCTGCTCATCAGGCCCTTCGGCAGATCCAGCCGGCGGCTCCACACCGAGCCGAAGGCCCAGGTGGCGGAAGCGACCATCAGCAACGCCGCGGCAATCGGGTTGGCGGCGAAATCCCCACCCAGGTTGAGCACCACGATGCCGGCGAAGCCGATCACCATGCCGATCCATTGCATCCGCACCGGCCACTGCCCCCAGATGCCGGCGAACACAGACGCCCACAGCGGCACCGTGGCCACCGCGGTGGCCGCGAGGGCCGAGCCAACCCAGCGCTCGGCGATGACCACCCCGCCGTTGCCGACATTGAGCAGCAGCACGCCGATGGCCGCCGCATTGCGCCACTGCCGCAGCGTCGGCGCGACATGGCCGCGCAGGCGCAGCACCAGGTAGAGGACGCTGCCCGCGACGACAAAACGCACCCCGGGAAAGAACAGCGGTGGATAGCCTTCCAGCGCGAAGCGGATGGCCAGATAGGTCGAGCCCCACACCACGTAAACGGTCAGCATGGCCAGCAGCACCAGCAGCGGCGGCGCAGTGCGGGAAGCGGCGGAACTGTTCACGACAAGACGCTCCATCAACAGCAGGACCCCGCTTGCGGCAATGCAGCCCGGGGTCGGCAAGGGCGCGCATCATAGCCGTTCCAGCAGAAGCCGGCTGGCCGTTTTCGGACGGGAAACCGCTTCTTTTCCGCCTATCCGGGCGGTTCGGCCGCACGGAGACAGGCATTCGCGGCGAGACCCGATTTTAGCGGCGGCGGCACCCGGCTGGGCGGCACAGAACACCGGAAATTCGGCAGATACAGTACGGCATGGAAGCCATGGAACCGAAGCACAATGCCGGTTATCTCAGGCAACCAGCTCCGGCACCCGCTCGCGCACGGCGATCACCACCCCGGCGATCAACAGCGCGGCGCCGGCCAACACGGTCAAGGCCGGCGGGGCGCCACTCCACCAGGCGCCGTAGCCGACCCCGGCAATGGTCTCGAACACGATCAACTGTCCCAGCAGCGAACCGGGCACCCGGGTGCTGGCCATGTTCCAGGCGGCATTGGCTGCCCAGGACGTCATCACCCCGAGCACCAGGCTGACCGCGATGAATACCGGCCAGTCCGCTCCATCGGGCGGCCGCGGCGAGCCGGCGAACAGGGCCAGCGCGAACGGCAAGGCGGCGGCGCCCTGCAAGGAAGACCACTCGAGCCCGCCGACACGCGGATGGGCGCGCAGCCAGTCGGCATTGATCACGCCGTAAACCGTCCACAGCGCCAGCGCGCCGAAAGCGCAGAGCAGGCCGATGACATCGTTCGCTACCGCGGCTCCGGCCACCGGCCGGTTGGCCAGCAGCAGCCCCGCCACGATCAGCACCAGCGCGGCGGCATAAGCCGGCGTCAGCCGCTGCCGCGCGCGCCAGCGTCCCGCCATCGACACCGTGACCGGCAGCAGGCCGATGATCAGCGTCGGCAGGAACACGCCGGAGCGCTGCAAGGCCTCGCTCAGCAACACGTAGTAAAGCAGATTGCCCGCCAGCGTCAGCAGCAGAGCGTCGCGCCACTTCCGCGCATCGAACGGCTGCGGCCCGCCGCGCAAGCGCACCACGCCCAGCGCGATCAGCGACCACAGGCCATAAGCGATGTAACGGCCGGCCGCCACCGCGGTGGCCGACCAGGCTCCCAGAATCAGCGGCCCGATGAAGGCGAAACCCCAGCCGGCGCAGGCCAGGATGGCGAAGGCCACGCCGGCGTTCATGCACCCGGCCGCAGGCGGGATGAAGATGAAAATGATTGGGCCCGCTTCACTCTTTCGCTGCAGGTATGCGCGGCGTCTCGACCTTCACATCTCCGTTCTGCGCCCGATGCCTGAGGTAGTGATCCATCAGCACCAGCGCCACCATCGCCTCGGCGATCGGCGTGGCGCGGATGCCGACGCACGGGTCGTGGCGCCCGAACGTCTCGACCACCACCGGCGTGCCGTCCTTGTCGATCGAATCGCGCGGCGAACGACT
>JAMFRN010000239.1 GCA_026224805.1 Nevskia soli | reverse complement strand
GCGCGCCACCCTGCTCTGGGAGCAGGGTGGCGCGCTGCAAGCACCTACCCGATTGGCCTGCCTGGGATTAGTGCGGGTCCTGCTTGTCGGTCACGGTCTGGCCGTTCCTGGCGTCGAGTTCGACGAACCACTGCATCTTGTTGGAATCGCTGACCGAGGCCTGGTAGAGCAGGCGGTCACCGATCTTGTCCAGGGCGGCATGTTCCACCTGACCGCCGGGATGCAGGGCGAGGACGTCGGCGTTGAGCAGATTGAACGGCAGCAGCGCGCCCGATGCCTGCAAGTGCCTGATCTCCGACACCGGCAGGTCTTCCTGGGCGCTCCAGTTAGCGCAGCCGCTGAAGCCCAGCGATGCGACGATCAGGGTGGCGCATGCAAGCCATTGATGAGTTGATTGTTTCACGTGTTCTCCTTGCCCGTTGGCGCCACTGACCCGGCGGCTTCAGCACTGGAAGCTGCCCGGCCAGACGCGTTATTCAAAACCTGGATTACCAGCAGTGGTAATGACCGCAATGACGCCCCCCGGCGGGAACCACGATGCAACCCGAGGTAAGGGCCGCCACCAGAAGAGTGGAACTGACGAGTGCAATCCGGATGAACTGGCGCATAAGCGCATCTCCTTTGCTTTAACGACCTTGGACGCGAGCGGATGGAATCGCGCTCTCCTTGTCCTGCAGCACCTTTGCCTTCATTAGTCAGGGCCGCGGGCTGAAAGTTCAGCCCCGAGACCCGGAAGCTGGCGCCGCCGGCGCCATGGGCGGGGCCAGCCACGCCCATGACGCGGCGGCTTGAGCACCGGGGCGGCGGCCGGCTAAGCTCGCGCCCATGCCCACCACCGCCTACAACCGCATCTCCGGACAAAGCCTGGAGCGCATCGCGGCGCTGAGCGACGGGGTCTTCGCCGTGGCGATGACCCTGCTGGTGCTGGACCTGCACGCACCTGCGGCCGAAGCGATCCACTCCGAAGGCGAGCTGTGGCAGAAACTGCTGCCGCTGCTGCCGCGCCTGCTGGCCTACCTGATGAGCTTTCTCACCCTCGGCATCTTCTGGATGGGGCAGCAGACCCAGCTCAACCATTTCGAGCGCGCCGACCGCAACCTGGCCTGGGTGCACCTGGGCTTTCTCTTCGCCGTGACCCTGCTGCCCTTCACCACCACGCTGCTGGCGGAATTCATCGAATACCGCAGCGCCCTGCTGCTGTACTGGCTGAACATCGTGCTGCTCGGAGCGATGTTGGTCGGCAGCTGGCTCTATGCCAGCCGCCATGGCGTGGTGAAGCAGGACGCGCCGCCGGAACTGAACCGGCTGATGCTGGGACGCGTCATCGTGGCGCAGTCGCTCTATGCCTTCGGCGCGGCGCTGTGCCTGTTCAGCACCTACCTGAGCATCGGCTTCATCGTGCTGATCCAGCTGCACTACGCCATCGCGCCGCGCACCAGCCGACTGCTGCGCTACTGAGCCGCTTCGAAGGCCGCGCATCGGTCCGGTGCCGGCAGCTGCGGGATCAAGCGCAAGGCACCGGCAACACCAGGCGATTGCTCCGCACAGCTTCCGATGAATCCCTTTGCACCGCCCTGCGTTTGCCGCCGCAATATTAGTTATGTTAGTTTGTTAATTACGTTCACTAATAGGTTGGACCGCCTCTCCTGCCATGACCGGCCTCGAGCTACGCCAGCGCACGCGCACATCTCGCGCGGGACGCCCTTCCCGCGTCGATGCCAAGAGCATCGTCGATGCCGCCATCGACATCGGCCTGTCGCGCGTGACGCTCAAGCAGGTGGCCGAGCGGCTCGGCGTGACCGCGCCGGCGCTGTACCGGCACGTCCGCAATCGCGACGAGATCGTCAAGCTGGCGGCGATCGAACTGGCGCTCAACCGCACCCAGGCGGGCGGCAGCGGCGGCCAATGGCCGGACCTGGTGCGGGGCTGCGCCCATGGCATGGTCGAGCTGTTCGTCGCCGAGCCGCAGCTGATCTGCGAAGTCATGAACGGCACCCTGGGGCCGGACGGCGAAATGGACTTCGTCGAGCAATTCCTCGCCGCGATGGCCGGACACGGCTTTGCTCCGGCCGAGAGCATCCGCATTCATCACGCGGTGGCGATGCTCGCCATCGGCGCCGCGGTGAGCGCCATCGCCATGAAATCCGGCTACGCCGGCGGCCTGTCGCATGAAGAATCCGTCCGCAAGGCCCTGGCCCGGCGCTCCCGCAACGAGCTGCCGCTGATCCGCAGCGCGCTGCCCGCTTACCTGCACATCGATTCCGGGCAATGGCGCGAGTCACTCGAAGCCATGGTCGCCAGCATCGCCGCCCGGCGCGGCGAGCCGCTACCGGGGAGCCGCACCCAAAAAAAAGAAACACAAAAGTAGAACCACAGAAGAGGAGGAGTCAGCCATGACATCGCTACTGATTCACGCATCGCTGGGGCTTGTCACCGTCATCTTGTTTTTCCGCTTCAACGCCTACCTGTACAGGCCGGGCTGGAAGGGATGGGGCATTTCCCTCACGGAGTCCCTGTACTACCTGCTCGCCGTGGGCTCGGTCTGCATCGGCTGGTATTTCAATATCAAATACGTCTTCGCCTACCCGGCGGAAGCGGGCTGGATTCACTACACCAAGATGCTATTCACCAACCCGGCCGCCGGATCAGGCGCGCAGGACCTGCTCACCGCCAACGTCTTCCTGTTCCCGCTGTGGACCATCATCGACGGCCCGCGGCGCGGCATGAAACAGACCTGGATCTACTTCGTCATGAGCCTGTTCACCAGCTTCGGCTTCGCCATGGGGCTGTACCTGGCCGCGCAGGAGCGGCAGGTGCGCTGGCTCAAGTCGGGACAATAAGCCACAGCGGAGATCAAGCCATGAGCAATGCCACGGCAAGTGCCGCCCTGCGGCCCATACCCAAGGTGCCCGGCCTGCCGCTGCTCGGCAGCCTGCTGTCCCTGACGGGGAATCCAGTGCGGTTCTTCGTCGCCTGCTACCGCAAATTCGGCCCGGTCTGTGAGATCAGGATACTGAACCAGCGCTACCTGCTGCTCGGCGGTGTCGAGGCCGCCAACCTGCTCGGCTCGCGCACCGGCAAGGACTGCCTGCGCTCGCGCCAGTTCTGGGAGGGCCTGCTCACCGAGTACGGCGCCAGCCGCGCGCTGGTCAGCGAGGACGGCGAATCGCACAAGGAATTGCGCGACATCATGCGCCGCGGCTACTCCAGGGAATCGATCCGGGGACGCTACGACGAGTTCGTGCGGATACTCGACGAGGTCTATGCGCGCGACTGGAAGCCGGGCGCGGCCGTGCCGGTGGTGCAGGCGATGCAGTACATGGCGGTGGGCACGCTGGGGCCGTTCCTGACCGGGGCCACGCCGGTCGAGTACATCCGCGACATCCGCATCGCCATCCTCTACATCCTCAATGTGCTGGTGACGCGCCAGCGGCCGCGCTTCTTCCTGTGGGCGCCGGAGTACCGGCGCGCCCGCGCGCGGGTGGTCGAGCTGGGCCACAAGATGATTGCCGCCGCGCAGCAGCGCGTCGGCACGCTCAGGGACGAGGAGAAAAACCTGATCGACGACATCATGGCCGCGCACGTGCGCGATCCGAAAGTGCTGCCGACCAACGACCTGATCGTCGCCGTCACCGGCCCCTACGTCGCCGGGCTCGACACGGTGGCCAATACCACGGCGGTGACGGTCTACATGGTGCTCAAGCACCCCGAGGTGCGCGCACGCATCGAGCGGGAGGTCGACGCGCTGTTCGACGGCGGCCCGATCGACGAAGATGGCCTGCTCAACCGGCTGCCGGCGCTCAACGGCGCCATCATGGAAAGCATGCGGCTGTACCCCATCGCGGTGGCGCAGATCCGCACCGTGGTGCAGGACTTCGAGTTCCAGGGCTACCCGATCCGCAAGGGCGACATGCTCTACGTCAGCGCCGTGGTGCCGCATTTCATGGACGAATACTTTCCCGACGCCGAAAAGTTCGACATCGACCGCTACCAGAAGCCCCGCGCCGAGCACATGCAGCCGGGCGCCTACTCGCCCTATGGGCGCGGCCCGCACACCTGCCTGGGCAAGAGCCTGGCCGAGGTGCAGCTGGCGCTGTCCATGGCCAGGCTGTTCTACAAGTACGATCTCGAACTGGACCCGCCGCATTACACCCTCAAGACCAAGACCGCGCCGACGCCAGGGCCGGCCATGGATTTCAAGGTGCGAGTGAGAGGGCTGCGGCATTAGCGAGTAGGGCGCAATAAGCGAAGCGCATTGCGCCGGATTGGAAGGTCCTTCGCTTGGCGCAATGCGCTTCGCTTATTGCGCCCTCGCTGCTAAGTCGCGTCGCTCGGCGCTGTGCCTGTTCGCGCGATTGGCGACGAAATGACGTGGCCGCCATGAACGAACCATTAAGAATACAATTAAGCCGAACTCGCTTGCGATGATCAGCAAGTAGAAGAGAGGGTCACTTTTGCCGGGAAAAGTTCGTCAGCAAGCTAAAGCCGGGGCAATTCAGCTGCTGTTGATTTTGGTCGTTTTTTTGGCAAATAAATCTTGACTAACTGCCCAATCAGCATTCCAAAAGTTGCGCCTATCCAGGGCCAGGATTCTCTCACTAGTACGTCAGCAATGAATTTCACACGCCGCAAGGTATCGGGGTCGTGGGAAAGCGGCGGAAGCACTACAGGAAGGAATTTTAAATACACAAAATAAATTTGAAAAACCAGCAAGAAGATAAAAAGAGCTAAGAAGCACCACCAGATAACGGTGTTCTTCGCTGCGTCACGTTCAGCAACATTTGGAGTTTCAGACGTAGAGTTCATTGCAACACCTAAGCCAATTGCGTTTGTGATAGAAATTCATCCGAAACTCGGCGTTCATATTTCCCTCCTATCCACCCGCGGGACAGCTTCCGCCTGAACCACTTCCGGAACTGCTTGCCGGGCTTTGGGCAGGCGCCGGGCTTTGGGCGGGCGCCGGGCTTTGGGCGGGCGGGTACAACTGATTTAGTTGGTTATTCAAGTTCTGATTGTACTGATTGCCTATGTTCTGACCTTGCACCCCCAATGCCGTGCCCGTGGTCACATCGTCAGTGGCCCCAAATACGAGCACTCCAACTCCAACAAGGGCCATTCCAAATCCCAGAATCGGCGAACGTCCAACGGTTGCAATAGTTATCCCCCCGGCAATAAGCAGTGCGCCGCCAAGTTCTTGTGGAAAGTCGAGGCCAAGTGGATCGACAACACCAATTGGGTTGCCACCGACATAGGCATAGGTGTTCAAACCGCCGCTCAATCCAATTGGATCACTATGTATGTACCGCCCGAGCGTCGGGTCATAGTACCGATTCATGTTGTAATACAACCCGCTTTCCGCATCGTAATACTGGCCGGGAAATCCAATATTCAGCATGATCGAATTAGTATTGATCGTGCGGCCAAACGCAGTATTGTCGGCTGCCCAAACAATTCCGGCCGAACTGTTCGTCACGGTGTCCGGCCGGCCCAGATGGTCGTTGTGGACGTAATAGAGCGTGTTATTGACGACCTCGCCCACCAGAAGCCCAGCCATCCAGATGTACTGGGTACCAATGGTTGTGCTGTTTTGCGTGGTTTCCGCAAGCAGCGTCCCGCCTGCGTCGTAGACGTACGAATAACCGCCACCGGCGCCGGACTTGGCCACACGTTGCCCCAGTCCGTTGTATAGATAATTAGTGGTAGCGCCGTTGCCGGTAAAGCTGCTCATACGATTGAAATTATCGTAGCCGGAAAAAAATGACCCGGGAATTTCTTCCCGGGCCTTGAACTGCCACTTGAATCACCAGGCTTTTCGATGCTTATGTGTGGCGCCTGGGCCCAAAGCCGGCGTCGTCAGAGGTTGTAGGTGATGTGGAAGGTGGCGTAGTCGCGATCCATGTAGGGATTGGCGTGCAGCGGGCTGTCGCCGATCAGCTTGTTGGGATCGCCGAAGAAGAAGTTGTAGCCGACGCCGACTTCGAGATTGCCGAGGTACTGGAAGTTGGCGCTGACGCCCAGGCGCATGTCGCCTGCGCCGTAGAGCGCGCCGAAGGCGCCGGCCATGGCGGGATCGCCCTTCACGATCATGCCGAAGGATACCGGCGTGGACATGTCCCAGCCGTTGAAGATGTTGTGCTTGGTGGGGATGGTGAGGGTCTGGAAGCCCCAGGAATTGCGGTTGTAGAACAGCTGGTCGCCGTTGCCATGGGTGATGATGCCGGGCGACGACGCAACCTCGGTGACGTCGTTGACGTGGATGTAACCGGTCTCGGCGGTGACGGCCAAATCGTCGTAGAAGAACTTCGGGTTGTTGACGTAGATCGCCGACACCAGGGCCTGGCTGATCTGGCCGCGGCTGAACACCGGGCTGACCACGCCGGAAATGGTGGAGTCCACCGCCACCGGCGTGCCGTCGCGGAAGTTCAGTTCGCCGGCGACGTTGAACGGTCCGAGCACGGTGGAGAAGGTGCCGCCGTAGAGATGGATGCCGTCGAAGTATTTGACGTTGTAGCTGACCGGTACCGGCTGGTTGATGATCGACGTGGTCACCGGCGTGCCGCCCGGCAGATAGCCGAACGGCGCATAGCCGACGTTGAGGTTCACCGAGGGGTTGCTGTCGTCGTAGCGCAGGTAGTAGAAGCCCAGGTTGGTGCGCGAAGCCACCTGATATTCGAGGCCGCCGCCGTACTGGCCGCCGTCGCTGGGCCGCAGGTCCGGACCGCGCGTGGCGAGGATGTCCTTGGAAGAGTTGGCCAGCGCGCCGACCGGCTGCAGCAGGGCGCAGACGGTGTTTTCCAGGGCCAGCGCCGCGGTCTGGCCGAGCAGGTTGGTGATCGTCCCCAGGTTGGCGATGTGCAGGTTGGTGATCAGGCCCTGGCAGGAGCCAGCGCCGCCGTAGAGCGGATTGGCCGAGCCGTAGACGAAGGTGGCGCCCGGGCCGACCGCGTCGGCCGGGGAAAAGTAATCGCCCTCGGGGAAGATCTCGCTGGCGCGGAAGGCCAGCTTGTAGTAACCCACGACCGACAGCTCATCGGTCGCTCCCAGGCGGAACGAGACCTGGTTGGTCGGCAGCAGAATGCTCTTGATCTCGGCGCCGGGCACGAAGGCCTTGGTGGCATCGGCGCGGCTCTGCGCCAGGGCGATGCCCTCGAAGAACAGGCTCTGGCCGTACGCCACCAGCTGCTGGCCGGCGCGCACGTTGAGGTTCATGCCGAGGAAGCTCCAGTCGCCGTAGGCATAGGCGTCCAGCAGGCGATAGCGGTTACCGTCGTAGTAGCGGGCGCCCGGGGTCCAGTTGTTGGTCGGAATGCCCATCGTGTTGACGGTGCTGGGATCGTCATTGTCGTTGGGGTGGTGGTAGACCTGGTCATAGAAGCCGTCGCCGCTCAGCTCCATGCCATAGTTGCCCCAGTGGAACTGGAGTTCGCCCAGGGCGGTGGCGCGATTGTTGATCAGGCTGCCGGCCTTGAAGTTGCGGTCGCCATCGTCGTAGTTGATGGTGGTGGGCAGGCCGGTATGGGTGAAGGAGAAGATCTGGGCCGGCTGTCCCGGGACCTGCGTCGGCAGCAGGTAGGACTGGAACTGGTCGACCGGCCCGTTGATCAGCGCGTTGTTGGGATTCTTGGTGCGCATCGCCGCGGCGTAGGACACCGTCAGCTTGTAGTCCAGCGTGGCATCCCCCCACAGGTCGAATTCGCCGGCATGTGCCGCACCCTGGCACAGTGCCCCGCCCAGAAACAGCGCGGCCAGCCGCGTCCCTTTTTTCCGCACAAACGAACACCGCTCCCCGCGCACTGTGGGCATGGCTTCCCCTCCTACTTGTTGTGCCGATACCTTATCGAGCGGGCGTGCGGGGGACCTCGTCCGAATTGGTGAGTAGGACTTCCTTGGAATTGAACAAGCGTATAGTTGCGCTTGTTTTCAGCCTGTGGAGCGAGCCGCTACCGGACGCGGGGGACGCCTTGCGGATCGACGGCGAAGGCGATGGTGCCGAGATAGCCCTGCTCCGGCCCGGTGCCCAAAGGGGAAAGTTGCAGTACCGGTCCGCCGGTGCCGAGGATGCCGTCCTGAGCCAGCGGCGTGCGCGGCACTTGATGCCCTGAATAGGGCTGCCGCGAGCCGATGGTGTCGTAGAAGTCCTCGGCGAAGCCGAACTGTCCGGTGTGGCAGACATGGCCGCCCGCATAGCGGCCACCGCGCGGCTTGCCGCCGACGTGTGCCTTGAGATGGATGTGCACGGCGCGGCCGACGTACCAGCCAGGCACGATGGTGCGGAACTCAGCCACGCCGTCCGCGCCGGTGAGTTGCACCCCGCGCAGAAAGCTCAGATGGTTGGTGGCTTTAGGCTTGGGCGGCGGATGATCCGGATGCCCCGGACCCATGCCGAATGGCAGGCCAGCGCCGGCGCCACCGGGCGGCGGCATCGCCTGCCCCGGCGGAGGACTGGGAAAGGGCAGCGCGCCCTGCTTGCCATAGCCGGAGTAGACACCCCCGGCATCGCAATGCCAGATGTCGATCGCGGCGCCGCTCAAGGGCTGGCAGGTGCCGGCATCGAGCAAGGCGATGCGCAACAGCAGCGGCACGCCGGGCTTGCCCTCGGTGATGTCGCGACGCAGTTTCGGCCGATCCAGGTAGTAAGGCCCCTCGGTCAGCTCCGGGGTCAGGATGCACGCCGGCACCGGGGCGGCACCCTCACCCGCGCGCGCGGGCCGCGCCAGGGCGAAAGCTGCCGCTAGACCGCCGAGGAGAATGTCGCGGCGACGCCAACCACCGTTATTGCCGGACCGGTTCAATGGAATGCCTGCCATGCCTGGATGCCCCCGGGTTTCAGGCGGCAATGCTAAGCGGCATCCCCCGCACCGCCCGGGAGCTTTACCGTTGGTTTACGTAATCCGGCGGATCCGGTCGGGCGGCTGCCGTGCTTTTCAGCGCGAGGCCCGGCGGCGTGTCCAGCGGCAATGTCGCGCGCCATTGCTCCAGCTGGGCGCCGATCAGCACACCTTGCGCGATCTGCGGCTCGGAATGGATTTCCTGGTCGCGTGTTTCCCAGCGGTCGACCAGGGTCCGCGCCCTGGCGAACGCATCGGTGAACGAGGTGGTCTGGTTCAGCGCCTGCTCCAGGTAGGCGCGGCCGAAGTAGGTGAATTCGGCGTCGTCGGAGCAGCCGAAGGAGGTGCGGTCGGCGCGGGCGGCGGTGATGACCAGGGTGTGGTCGTCCTTGAGGCTGTTGATGAAGCTGCCGCTGTAGCAGGCGGAGACCACGATCACCTTCCAGCGGATGCCGGAATCCTTGAGGATCTGCGCAAGACGCGGCGCATTGAAGGGGGTGAAGCTGAGGCCCGGCAGCTTGGTCACCAGCTCGGCGTCGCGCGAGCCATGGCTGGTCAGGTACAGGAACAGGATGTCCTGTTGCGGGTTCATCTTCCTGCCGATGGCGCGCAGGCCGCGATCCAGGTTGAGCGCGCTCGCCAGCGGCAGCTCGTCCACAGTGCTGCGGCTGTTGACCAGGGTCAGGCTGCGTTGCGCCGTGCCGAAGCGCTTGGCGAACAGGTGCGTGCCGTACAGCGCCTCCTTGCGGAATACGTCCTGCTCGCTGTCCGGTGCGTAGGCCACGAAATACAGGCTGGGCCGGCCCGGACGCGTGGGCGCGATACTGGCGAGCGCCCGGCTCAGCAGCTCGTCCTGGCGCGAAAACACTTCCTCCGCCACCAGCTTCGGCACGCGCTCCTGCTGCTGGTATTCGGCGCTGTAGTCCGTCCCCCAGATATCGGTATCCGGCATGCAGTAGGACAGCACGGCGAACAACCCCGTAACCGCCAGGGCAGCCAGGCCGCGGCCAACCCCAGACCGCAACGCCCCGAGCAGGGACAGCAAACGCCAGGTGATCGCGAGGGTCCAGCACTGCACCGCGACGTAGTACACCCAGTTCCAGAAAGTCTTGTGCCGCTCCAGATGCGGCAGCAGATGCTGGTAGACCAGGTCGGCCAGCGCATCGCTCAGCAATCCGGCCGCAACCATCAGGACGGCGAAGCGCCACAGCAGTTCCGGCCGCGCTGACAGCCGCGCCACCACCGTACCGGCCAGCAGCAGGGGCAGGAAGAACAAAGCCTGCGATTCGAGTCCCACAAGGTCGAATTGCCGGGGCGCTTCCACCGCCAGCCAGGACCTGCCGCATTCCAGCAGCAGGCTGGTCGCCATCAGCGCCCAGAACAGGCCCGGCTCCAGGCGCAGGCCCAGCAGCGAAGGCCGCCCCAGCAGGGCGATGCGGCAGCCGGCGCCCACCACGCGCAGATAATTGCCCCAGGCGGAGGTGGCCCGCGGCAAGGGCGGCGGCAAGAGCGGCAACGGGGACAGCAGGGGGGACGGTACGGGATCGCGTGGCGGCGGCTCGTCGTGCCAGCCGCCGCCGGAAGAGGTGTCGGTCATGGCCCAGTATGCCGAGACGCGGCGGGCGCCGGAAGCAGTCTGCGTCACAGTCCGCGCGCCATTTCCGCAGCGGCTGTGCAAAAGAGCTATATCAAACAAATTAATCAGTATTTTCCAGCGCGCCGCGGCGCCGCCATAGTGAACCTTCTTTCCATATAAGGTCCGGCCGCGCCTGCGCGAAGCCCGGGCAGTTTCAGGCTAGGGGATGAAGTGAAGGCCAGGGCTCATGGGTTGTGGACGTTTGCGGCTGCGGTGACGTCGCTGGGCTTGGGCCTGCACCTGCCGGCAGCGGCGGAAGATGCTTCCGCTGCGCAGGGCGATGCGGCGGCCCCGCCGGTTGCTGTTGCCCTACCCCCTGCCCTTCCCGCCACAGCGGCCAATACAGCTTCCGACTCCACCCGCCTGCAGACGGTGGTAGTGACCGCGCAGAAGCGCAACGAGGCGATCAACTCGATCCCGATGGCGATCAGCTCCTTCCGCGGCGAGGAGTTGCAGGCAATGGGCGTGTACGACACGCGCGACCTGGGCAAGCTGGTGCCCGGCTTCACCGCGGCCGATTCCGGCTTCGACACGCCGACCTACACCATGCGCGGCGTCGGCTTCGCCGACTCCAGCTTCTCCACCACCTCCACCGTCGGCATCTACAACGACGAGGTCAGCCTGGCCTACCCGATCATGAGCAAGGGGCCGAACCTCGATCTGCGGCGGGTGGAAGTACTGCAGGGACCGCAGGGCACCCTGTACGGCCGCAACTCCACCGGCGGCGCCATCAACTACATCGCCAACAAGCCCGGCGCGTCTTTCACCGACGGGGCGGACGTGTCCTACGGCAGCTTCGGCCGGGTCGACGCGGAGGGCTATGTCAGCGGGCCGATCGGCGAGTCGTTCAAGGCGCGCTTCGCCGCCAGCAGCACCACTTCGGAGGAAGGCTGGCAGATCAGCAACACCCGCCCGGACGACAGCCTGGGCAAGCTCAACAAGCAGGCGGCGCGCGGCATCCTCGACTGGCAGGCGCGCGACGATCTGCTGCTGCGCCTGACCCTCTCCGGCTGGACCGACAAGAGTCAGCCGCAGGCGCCGTACGCGGTGGCGCCGCAGGCGCAATTCGAGCTGCCGCTGGGATCGCAGCTCCCCAGCTTGCTGCAGTCGCTCACCGGCCTCAACATCAACAACATATTCCTTGATCCCTCGGTGAAGAACTACCCCTTCATCCCCAACAACAAGAATCCGCGGATTGCGGACTGGAACCCGAATCCCGAGTACGCTTACGGCCTGCACGACAATTTCTGGATGGCCTCGCTGCGGCCGAGCTGGGACATCAGCGACACGGTCAACCTGACCGGCCTGTTCAGCTACCAGCAGATGCGCGCCGACGGCTCCTCGCTGCCGCAAGGCGGCATGGATGTGGAGGACATCGACCAGGTGCTGCGCGCCTACATCCGCACCTACCAGGGCGAGGTGCGGCTGTCCGGCAAGATCGGCCAGCGTGGCGACTGGCTGGTCGGCGTCAACGGCAACTATGACAAACACCACGAGGTGGACGAGGGCCTGGGCTCGGAGAACAGCCTCAATGTGCTGATCTTTGGCGATACCGCGCCGCTGGACAAGCCGCTGTTCTTCCAGAAGGGCGCGGCCAAGAGCGATGCGCAGGTGCAGACCGACAGCGCCTTCGCCGACGGCGACGTGCAATTGCTGGACACGCTAAAACTGACCCTTGGCCTGCGCTACACCCGCGAGAAGCAGGACTATTCGGGCTGCACCTACGTGCTGTCCGACAACGCCTCCATCATCCCCTTCCCCTTCTTTACCGCGGCGAGCTTCCTCAAGGGCGGCAACTCGGTGGTGCCGCAGGGCCAGTGCGGCAGCCTCAATGCGAACAACGATGCCGGCCTGTTCATCGACAGCCTGACCGAACACAATCTGTCGTACCGCTCGGTGCTGAGCTGGACGCCGGTGCAGGAAGCGCTGCTCTACGCCTCCTATTCGCGCGGATACAAGGCCGGCGGCTTCCCCACCGTGTTCTCGGTGGACCAGGAAAGCCTGTCCCCGGTGGTGCAGGAAAAGCTGGATGCGTACGAAGTGGGCGCCAAGTTCGCCTCATCCGACAAAACCCTGCAAACGAATTTTGCGGCCTATTACTACAACTACACCAACAAGCAGCTGCTGACCTATTTCAAGGACCCGATCTTCGGCGCCCTGCAATACCTGCAGAACGTGCCGAAGTCGCTGGACGAAGGACTGGAACTGAGCACCACCTATGTGCCGGTGGACAAGCTGTTTCTCACCGCGGCCGGCTCCTATATCCGCACCAAGGTAATCGAATACGAGGGCAAGAACGACCAGGGCAACGCTTTCGACTTCGCCGGGCAGTCGTTCAACTACACGCCGCGCCTGCAAGCCAGCCTGCTGGCCAACTACACCTTCGCCATGAGCCGGGACCTCAACCTGTCGCCCGGCACCAGCTTCACCTACACCGGCGGCACCAACGCCACGCTGGAACACGACCCCCTGTTCGCCATGAACGCGCACCGCCTCTACGACGTGCATCTGGGCCTGACGCCACCGGACCGCAAATGGTCGCTGACCGCCTACGGCCGCAACCTCGGCAACGAGTTCTATCGTACTTCGGTGATCAAGCTGGGCGACTCGGTATTCGCCTACACCGGGATGACACGGGTTTACGGGCTGACCTTTACCTGCGACTTCCGCTGAGGCCTCTCGTGTCATGCGGGTCGATTAGCACTGGGCCGGCCGCATGTGCCGGACATGTCTAGCCCGAGCATGGGTCGGCTTGCGATCGAGCCTCAATCATCAAGAAGAGTAAAGCTGAGCGTAGCCGGCCTGGACCAGCGTCTTGTTCAGAATGCGTACAGCCCTGTTTGTTAGCCTTTGGTCACGGCAACAACTGAAGATGAAAGTCATGAAGAAGACATCGATTTACGCGGTTCTGGCGACGATCAGCCTGATTCCGGTTGCGGCGGAGGCCCATGGCTTCGGCGGCTTTGGCCACGCAGGGCGTGGCGGGCTGTTCGGGCTGCTGCTGGTGCTCATCGCGGTGGCGGTGATCGCAGCCGTTATCGCGAACGGCAGCCATCGTGATCGCCAGAGTTAGCCGCCTGTAAAAACAGGAAAGCCGCGGCGGATGAGGCAGCGGCTTTCCCGGTCAATAGCTGCAAAATGATATGAAGGCGCTGCCTGCTATATGGCGGAGCAGACACGGGCCGATTCAGGCTGGCAAGCTGACGCCCTCGGCTTCGGCCATGGCCTGGATCGCCGCGTCGAACGAAACCTGTTCCGTATTGACGGTGGATTGGCGCAGCAGAACCTCGACCAGCTGATCCTGCTCGAGCAGCATGGCGGTGCCATCGCGGAACTGACAGTACGCGGCCCAGGGGACGAACTTGGTGAGCGGGAACGGCATGCCTTCAGGCGGCGAGATATCGATATTGAGGCCGGCAATGAACAGCATGTTCTTGCCACGATAGGCCGGCTCGCCCTGGATGCTGCGATAGGTGCGATCGAATTCGACCTGGGTATGATAGCGGGCGGCATCGAGCGCCGGACGAGGCGAGGTCACCAGGGCCGGCATGACGGGAGCAAGGGCTGCTTCCAGCAGATCGTCGCCTTCCGGACCCTGGATCGGAATGCGGCGGTAGAAGAACATCTCCGCGGCCAGCCAATCGCCGATCGGCGTGCGTTCACCATCCCAGGCCTCGGCCGGTACGCGCGTCACCAGGTCCGCTGCCGCGGCAAAGGCTTTCGAGGTGCTCAGCATCTTGAGCGGCTCATCCACAGCCGCGGCGATCAGCCGATCCAGCTTGAGGAACAAGCCTTCGGGACGATTCGATGCGAGCAGGTGGTTGTCGATAAAGACAGCGGGTTGGCCGTTGATCCTGCCAAGCAGGATGTTTTGCCGGGCATGGACATATTCCTGCTGATACTGCTGCAGCACCGCGCAAAGCTTGCCGCAGTTGTCGCCGAAGCCACGATCGGCGATCCGCGGTCTCTGGTAGACACCGAAGCGCCGGCTGGCTGGATCGTAACCCACATGGCTGGCCTGGATGATGATGAGATCCTCGCCATGATGGGCATGCGGGCCGTGCCGGTTGATCGCGACCTTGCCCCCAACCCGTCCATGGTCGAAAGGAAAAGTGCCGAAGTGCTGCATCAGCAGGATCACCGGGTAGCCCTGACTTTCGTCCGAACAGAAGGCCCGCGACGGCATCATGCGTGCGCGCTGAAAGCCCAGTGACAGGCAGTAGTTGTAGAGCCTGGGCACGAACAGGCTGTAGCGCATGGCCCTGTCGCCAAGCTGAAAGTCGTTCACGACGTGCTGCATGGTATCCCTCCCGTTGCCGCGACCTGACGTTAGTGAACGCCCGCGATTCTCTGCGCCACGAAGATGATCAGTCCCACCAGTCCACCCACCACGGTGCCGTTGATGCGGATGTATTGCAGATCCTTGCCGAGCTGGTTTTCGGCGCGGGCGACCAGGGTACGGCTGTCCCAGCGCGCCACTTCACTGGCGATGAAGTCGCCGATCTCGGCGCGGTTCGGCACCACCGTGGTGAGCACGGCGTTGCGGATCGACTGGTTGACGGCGGCGCGGATGCGCTCATCCTCTTCCAGCCACTTGGCGGTGACCTGCAGCGCATGCTGCAGTCCGCGCAGCAGCAGGCTGTCGGCAGCTGCGCTGTCGGTGGCGATCCAGGTCTCGATCTCCGCCGCCAGCCAGTCGAGATAGGACTCCACCACTTCGTTGTCGAGCACTTCCGCCTTGATACGCTCGGATTGCTCGTACAGTTCCGCATCGTCCGCCAGCCGGCGGATAAATTTCTCGACGGCGGTCTGGAATTCGCCGCGCAGCGGATGGGCCGGATCACGCATCTGCGCCAGGGTCGCGCTCAGGCCGGAGATCAGCTTGGCCGCCAACCGCGCATCGACCCATTCGGGCACCCAGCTGGAACTGTGCTGGGACAGCGTGGCGCGGATCGCGTCCTGGTTCTGGCTTAAATAGGCGGCACCCACCTCGAGCGCCAGGTCGAACAGCTTCTGATCCTGGCCATGCTTCATCAGGACCGACAGGGTGCGCGCCGTCATCGGCGCCACGGCGATGGAATCGATGCCCTTGCGAATCATGTCCCGCGCGAACTGGCGGCCGCGCTCGTGACCGACCAGGTCGAGCATCAGCGGTAGCGCTCCGGACAGGCGCTCCGCCACTAGCTCCGCGTGACCGGGCTCGGACAGCCAGCGCGCCGCCCAGCCGGCGGCATCGAAACGCTCGAGCTTGGCCTCGATCGCCTCGGGGGCGAGGAAGTTGTTGCAGATGAAGCGGCCCAGCGCTTCGCCGATGCGCTGCTTGTTGCGCGGCACGATGGCGGTATGGGGAATTGGAATGCCCAAGGGGTGGCGGAACAGCGCCGTCACCGCGAACCAGTCGGCGCTGGCGCCGACCGTGGCCGCCTCGGCGAACGCGCGCAGATAAGCCAGGAAGGGAAAGCGCGCCTGCAGGATCGAGGCGACGACGAACAACACCAGCATCAGCACCAGCAGGCCGGTAGCGATGCCGCGCATGCGCTTCAGCCCACTGTTGCCGCCGGGCATCAAGAGAACTGTACTTTCGGCGGACATGGGCGAAGTGCTCACTTAGGTTCGGACCGCAGTGCCTGCGGCACGCGGGGCGCGGTCCGCCCCGAGGCCAGCCCGGCGGACAGCTGCCCATAGAGTTCGCTGATCGTCGCGCTGCCGTACTGGCGCTCCAGGCGCCGCACCGTGAAGTGGCCGCGGGCGATCCTCTGGAAATGCTCCATGAAGATCAGGTTGACCGTGGCGCCGCCCAGGGCGGAGACCACCGGCACCGCGCCGGCAGCGACGCGCTCGGAGACGACGAAGCCAAAGCGCGAGGCAATCTCGCCGAGCAGACGCGTCAGCACCGGCGAGGACACTTCCAGCGCGCCGCGATCGACCACCAGATAGGCCGCGGCGTCATTGGTGAGCCGGGTCAGCACGGTGCGCGCCGCGTAGTAGCCGATGCCGGGACTGCCGGCGGAGCGGCGATCACCCAGTGCGAACACTTCCAGGCAGGCCAGCCGCGTTTCCAGCTGCGTCAGGTCCTCGCCCTCGCTGCGCGCGATCTCGGCGATGGAACGGAACATCAGCGTGGTGGTCAGCGGCAGCTCGAACGGCAATGCCGCTAGGCCGAAGATGCCGCCGACGCCGCCGGTGATGCCGCTCATGAGCTTGGGCATCCAGGTGGATGCGGGTCGCGGGGCGGCCTGCAGGTTCATCGAACCGATGGCCATCTTCAGGCAATTCATGATGGCCAGCTTTACCGCCGTCTGCAGCCGGTCGTTGGCGGCACGGGGCAGCAGCCGGATGATGCGGTTCAGCGGCTTGCCGGCCTGCTCGGCCAGCCGCGCCGCCAGGCTGGGACGTTCCAGCAACAACACCGCACGCGCCAGTTCCTCGATATGGGCGGGGGCCGGCGCGGAAGCGTCGCCTGCGTTCATCGATCCCGCAGCAGCGGACGCACGCCGTTGATGCTGGCCAGAATGGCGGAACCGTTGCTGATCAGGGCGGTGACTTCCGGCGTGATCAAGTTGCCGGGCAGCGCCAAGCCCAGCGCGACCGCATTCATCACCGCCACGATGCCGTAGTTCTGCTTGATCAGGCTGACGGCATCGCGCGAGATCTCCACCGCCTTGACCACCTTCCACAGTGAATCTTCCATCAGCACCACATGCGCTGATTCATGGGTGATCTCGGCGCCATACTTCATGGCGATGCCGACGTCGGCATAGGTGAGCGCCGGCGAATCGTTGATGCCGTCTCCGATCATGGCCACAACCCGGCCTTCGCGCTGCAGCTCCTGGATGGCCCGCGCCTTGTCCGTCGGCATCATCTCCGCGATCTGCCGGCTGAGTCCAAGCCTGCGACCCACGGCGCGCGCCACCACGGCGTTGTCGCCGGTGAGCATGATGGTGTCGCGGATGCCCAGCGCGTGCAGGGCCTCGATCACCAGCGGCGCTTCCGGCCGCAGCTGGTCCTCGTAGGCCACCACGCCGGCGATGACGCCATCCACCGCGATGTACAGGCAGGAGCAGCCGCGGTGATCGAAGCTGGCGCGATCGCTGTCTGCCCGCGCGGTGTCGATGCCGCTCTGGCGCAGGAAGCGCGCACTGCCGACGTGCAGGTAATACCCCGCCACCTGCCCTTCCACACCCAGGCCGACTTTGTATTCCGTCTCGTCACAGCGCGGCACCTGGATCCCGCGCTCGCGCGCCTTGGCGCGCAGCGCTTCGGCGACCGGATGCTTGAGATGGGTTTCCGCCGCCACTGCCAGGCCGAGCAGCGCATCGGCGTCGAGGTGGGCGTTATAGGAAATGCTCTCCACCACATGCGGCGTGCCGTGGCTGAGGGTGCCGGTCTTGTCGAACACCACGGTGTCGACCTGGGCCAGCCGCTCCATGTGGCCGCCGCTTTTGATGATGATACCGGCGCGCGCGGCATGGGTCATCGACGACAGCACCGAGGTCGGCGCGGCAACGCGGATGCCGGTGCCAAAATCGACGATCACCAGGGACAGGAAGCGGTTGAAATCGCGCGTCAGCCCGGCGGTGCCCAGGGCCAGGGCCAGGGTCGGGAGTACCAGCCGGTCGGCGAAGCGCTCGGCATGGTTCTGCATGCGCGTATCGCCGATCGGCGCGCTATCGACCAGTTCGGCGATCTGACCGGCCATGGTCTGCGTGCCGACGCGGATGGCGCGTACCGTCAGCTGGCCCTCGCGCAGCACCGAAGCGGCGAATACCGGCTCGCCCTTGCTGCGCGTGACCGGCAGGCCCTCCCCGGTGATAGTCTTCTGATCCAGCAGGGCGCGGCCTTCCAGCACCTCGCCGTCGACCGGCATGATCTCGCCCGGGTAGACCACCAGCACATCGTCGGGTGCCAGCTGTGCCGTGGGCACCGAAATGATTTCGCCGTTGTGCAGCAGCCAGGCGGTCTTTTCCTGGAATTGCAGCAGATCCTTGACCGCGCGCTTGGAGCCGGCGGCGGTGAGGTCGCGAATCCAGTCGCCCAGCTGGATCAGCCAGACGATGATGGCGCCGGCCACTTGGTTGCCCTGCCACAGCGAGGCAATCACCGCCAGCGTGTCGAGGAAATCGATGTTGAGGCGCCGCTCCCGGCTCCAGACGCGCCAGGCGCGGCGGAAGATCGGCAGTCCGTTCCACAGCAGCAGCGGCATGTTGATCGTGGTCAGCATGGGGCTGCGCGACAGCGACAGCGCCACCGACACGGTGGGCCACAGCAACGGCCAGCGCCGCGGCGCATGCGCCAAGCCTTGCGTGCGGCGTTGCAGCGCCCCTGAGCCGTTCAACGCCAAGTTCTGCGGCCCCGCCAGCGCGCGGAAACCGCTGGCAGGAATATCGCGCAGGTGCTGCATCAGGGTGACGAACACCAGGGGCTGCGCCGCTTCGTACTCGATCACCAGGCAGGCGCAATCGTGATTGAGGCGCGCGCTGCGCACCCCGCTCTGCTCCTGCACCCAGAGCAGCAGGCTGTCGGCCAGCTTGCCGCGCCGCTTCAGCTCGGGCACGTGCAGCCGCGCCCGCCCGAGAATGCTATGGCGAATCGAAAAGTCCACGCCCCACCAGATTGTCTTGTTGGTTCAGCTTTGTTCAGCGGGCCGGAGCAGCGACCGCCATGCCGTGCAGCGGATGCTGCTGGTGTTGCTGATGCTGTTGGTGCGCGTGCTGCTGGTGGTGCAGTTCGGCGAAATGATTGAGGCCGAAAATTGCCAGGGTGACCCACATCGGCGTCGCCGCGTGCGCGCCGATCTCCAGGATGGTGAAGGCGGTGAGGCCGGCGGCCAGCACGATCTTCAGGTCGATGGCGTTGCCGCTGGAAACCTTGATCTGGCGATCCAGATCCCTGAAGAAGTCGACCAGCACCTTGGCCGATTCAGAGTGCGCCGCCAGATATTCGGCTTCCGCCTGGATCTGCCGTGCCATGTGCTCAATCTCGTCGCCGGGCCGCTCCTCGGCATGTTGCTGCTGATGCTGATGGCTGTGGTGATGATGGTGGGGATGCGCATGCGGCGGCACGATGTGATGCGCCTCGCAGCACTCGTGCAGGCCGCACTCGAACTCCACCCGCATCTGCGGATCGTAATTCAGCACGATGCTGCCGGTATCGGCGCGGGCCTCCACGCTCTCCACCCCCGGCAGCGCGGAAAATACCTGCTGATACTGATTGAGCAGTTCCTGGTTGCCCTTCGCCGACGGGATCTTCATGCGCATCCGGCCGTGCGTCCGATGCGCGAGGTGGGCTTTATGTCTCATCGTTGTTCCAGACCGGCACGGCCGGCATATTTCGTTGGGACGAACGTCCGCGAGGCGCGGCTGCGCCTCGCGGCGAGCTTGATCAGGCGTGCGGCGCGGCGGCGGCTTCGGGAGCCGCGGCTGCGGCTACGGGCTGGGCCTGCTCGGCGGTGACTTCGGCCACCAGATCCTGCACCCGTTCGCGGGTTTCGGCGACGGCTTCACGGGTCTTCTGGCCGAGCTTGTAGAGACCGCCGACGGTGGACTTGAACAGGGGCCGCAGCTTGTCGCCGAGTTGCGGGACATACTTGGGCGCCAGGGCGGCGGCGACGCCGATGACGATACCGGGAATCAGCGCGGCCTCGATCAGCGCGGCGCCCACGGCAACGATGCCGATGGCGGCGACACTGCTGATGCCATCATCCTTGGCGCTGCCATTCTGCTCGACCTTCGGCGCTTCCGCAGCCGCGGCGTTGGCGGATGGCGCGACCGGTTCCGCCTGGCCGTTGCCGACAGTGCTGTCCACTTTGAATTTCGACATTTGAAAGCCTTTTCTTGAATACGGATGAGCGGATGGTGCGTCGATAAATTTTGCCGGGGTTCGTCCCGCCATCGGCGTGACGCTAGTCTTGTCGTGCCGCTACGCATGTGGAAGCCCTGTGCCGGCATTCCACCATTCAAATCCCCTGGGGCGAGCCCGATATTTATCCGCAGTGCGAGCCTTGCACAGTGGTGTTGCAGATTTATTGACCATTTATGACGGACAGCCAATATGCCAAGTCATTTCATCCGCTTGCGTGCGCAGGAGGGCTGGTCCAGGCTTTGGCACTCAAACCCGCAAACTATGATTTCCCGGCCGACTGCAGAATGGTCTTGAGCGCTTGCGCAAGCCCAGCCGGATCACCGGACCACAATATGTCTGTCTTACCCGGGCTTCCGTCGAGACCGTTCCATCGGACTTCAAGTATCCTCGCGGCGCCCAAGGCGCAGGCGCCGGCATTCCTGCCGGAATTCCATCCCTTTGCCCTGTACTCTCCCGCGACCCGATCCAGCGAAGAGAAGGATTCCGGTGGAAGCGCGACCCGCAGCCAGTCCAGCGAAATGGACTTGTCTTGCGGCGTCACATCCGCAATGGTGAAGCCCGCCGACGCAACGTTCCCGAGCCGGATTGCGGCTTCGGCATTGCTCGATCCCGACTCACGCGCCATGCGGCCGTGCCCGGAGTCGTTCATCAGGTCGAAATCGAAAGCCAGGCCCAGTCCGGAAATCGACTGTCGATCGCCGGAAAATCCAAGCCTTCCGTCAAACAGCGCGCCCGAATAGGTGACTCCTCGGCTGATGGTCCCTGCCCCGCCGCTCCCGGCAGCCTGATCGCTCCCGGTGTATTCGAAAATAAACCGGCAATTCACGCTGGCGGACAAAGCCGGCGAATTGGTATTGATCAGGTCCACCGCGGCGTCTGGCGGAAGCGCCGCATCCGCCAGGGCGAACCCGGCACACCCCCAAAGCGTGGTCACAGCCAATAGCGTCCGCACCCTTGTTTCGTGACGCTGCATCGGCCTCTCCGAATGGAAACTAATGATCTCGCCAACGCGGGAGATGTAGGCGGCTAAACCGAAAACGCGCTAGCGGTACTGTGACAGCAGGCCAGCCCCGTGGATCACCAGCCGGTCGCCTTGCGCCAGCTGCGTACCGCCGGGTCTCGGCGCGATGCCGGAGTCGCAGGATTTCAGCCGCAGCGGTACAAAGCGTTCGGGTGCGCGGTGCACCCAGACCACGGCCACGCCTCCCGCATCGATGGCGCAGGCACCGGATGGCAACGTGGCGCTATCCGCCGCGGCGGCCTGCGCGCGCAACTCCACCAGTTGCCCCGGCAAGAGTGCGTCATCATCGCTGGCGGCAGCGCCGCCCTTCTCCAGCGGATCGAACAACAGCCGCCACCCCGGCGCACCGGACAGCGGTTCCTGCCCGCGATAAACCAGCTCCACGTCGCCGGCAGCACCGAGATTGGCATGCACCGAGCGCAGACGCCGAGCCAATCCGGGGTCGAAGCCAAGCACGGCCAGACGCAGGTGCGAAGGGTCGTTGACCTGGAACAGGATCTGCCCCGCCGCCACCACATCGCCGATGCGGGCCGGCGCGGCGATCACGCGGCCGGAAACCGGCGCCCGCAGAGGCACCCGATCTTCGAAGCTGTCGGCAATCTGCTCGCGCTCATGCAGCAGCGCA
This sequence comes from Nevskia soli, assembly GCA_026224805.1. Lineage (GTDB taxonomy): Bacteria > Pseudomonadota > Gammaproteobacteria > Nevskiales > Nevskiaceae > Nevskia > Nevskia soli_A. The sequence goes on along the minus strand of JAMFRN010000239.1, from coordinate 17,032 downwards.
TCGCGCTCCGCCACCGCCTCTTCCAGGTAGATATTGCCGGTGGCGACCTTCTGGTCGCCGTTGACGGCGCTCTGCATGTTCAGACGTTCGACATTGAGATTGGCGATGATCAGCTTCTGGTCGAAATCCGCGATCTGGGCGCGACGCCGCGCGGCATCCCGCTGATTGATCTGTGGGCGCAGCCAGGCCAGCACCTGGCCCGCATGCAGGCTTTGGCCCTGCAGCGGCCAGGCCGCATCCCCCGGCTCCAGCCGCCCAGGCTCGGGTGCGGCCAGGGTCAGGGCCTCGGCAGGTTGTGCCTGCACTTCCGCAACCAGGGACAGCGGCTGGTCCGCGACATCAGCCGACCAGGCAACCGTGCGGATACCGAGCAGCCTCTGCGCCGGCTTGGGCAGGAACAACTCGCCGTCCGGCAGGCGCCGCGGCCGCTCGGCCAGCGCGGCGGCGGACAGAGGCAGCGCGCCGCCCTCATCCCGATGCACCTCGCCCTCATGCGCGGCACAGGTTGCCGCTGCCAGCAAACCGACGCTCAGACCCAGAAGCAACACGGCGCGCCGCATCATGGCGCACCCTCCGGCGTGCGGGCAGCGGCATTGAGGGCGTCAACGCCCTCGGCGACGACCCGCTCGCCCTGGCCCAATCCGCCCTCGATCAGCACGCTCTCGCCGTCGGCCGGATTCACCAGTGCCACCTGCCGCGCCACGAAATGCTGCGCATCCTGGTGCAGCCACACCCAGGCATGTCCGTCGTGGGTGAACACGGCGCTCGCGGGCACGGCGTACTGCGCCGGCCCGCTGCGCTCACGCGGCGCGTCCAGCAGCAGCGGCTGGTTGACGCTGAGGCCCGCATCCTCCGTCGCCACGGCGTAGAGCGCACGGTGTGAGCGCAGCGCGGCATCATAGCTGGCGCCCACAAAACGCAATGGCAGGCTGCGGCCGTCGACAGTCAGCGCCTGCTGCACGGCATCGGCATCGACGTCGTCGTCGACGTACTCGGCTTCCACCGCGAGCGCGCCGGGCGCGCTGATCTCGAACAGGGTCTGCCCCGCCGGCGCCACCTTCCCGGCGACAGCCGGACTGCGCAGGATGGTACCGCTGCGCGGCGCGAGCAGGGGCAGGCGGTCCTGCAGCGCCCCGCTCAACTCGGCATTGCGCACTTCGGCGCTGTGGTAGTTGGTGATGATCTCGACCGATGGGGTCGACAGCTTCACTTCGAGTTTCTGATGCTCGTCGATGTTATAGCGGTCGATCTGGATGCGCCCCTGCTTGAGATCACGCTGCGCCACCGCCAGGTCCGCGCCCATATCGCGCCGGTCGGGCTGCGACAGCACCGGACGCAGCCAGGCCAGCACCTGCCCGGCCTTCACCCGCTGCCCCGCGACCGGCAACTGCGGGCCGGCCGCTTCCACCACGCCATCCTGGGAAGCGGCGATGCGCAGGTCGCGCCGCGGATCCACCACCACCACCGCGGGCAGCCGTATCGACGGCAACGCCGCCGCAAGTGCCAGGGTGCGGATGCCGGCCTGACGCTGCGCCGGCTTGTCCAGCCAGACCTGGGGCGCCGCCTCCTGCTGGTGGGCCAGCGCGGCAGCGCAGCCCAGCACGCCCAGCAGCGCGATGGCGGCGCCTGTCCTTGTCATGGATGTCAGTGCGTACCGGCGCCCGCGGACGCCGGCGCAGCTGCCGCGGCCGGCGCAGCCTTGGCGGCATTGGGATCCAGCAAGGCAACGACGGCGTAATACCCCTTGACCTGGGCCGCGCGCAGCGGCGTATAGCCAGTCTTGGAGGCCAGGCTGCGGTCGGCGCCGAGCGCCAGCAGCGCCTTGACCTGCGCCTCATGCCCCGAAACGCTGGCGAAATACAGAGGCGTGATGCCGCGGTCATTGCGCGCATTGATATTGGCGCCGTGATCGATCAGTTCCTTCAGCACCACCGAGCTGCTGCCGAACCAGGCGGCGAAGTGCAGCGGCGCCCAACCGGCATGATCGGGGAGACTGGGGTCTGCCCCATGCGCCAGCAGATACTTCACTTCGTCGAGAGAGTTGTTGCTGAGGGCTGCGATGAGGGCGCTCTGGTCCAGCGAATCGAAGGCATTCACCGACACGCGTCCTTCGGCGAGGCTCTTCTTCACGGCTTCGAGGTCGCCGCTGCGCGCATAGTGAACGAACAGGGTGATCCGGTCTTCATCGGACAAGCCGTCAGGGACTGCGACCGCAGGCGCGGCGGCAACCGCATCGGGCTTGCCGCCCGATCCGGCGCAAGCGCCAAGCAGCAGCACGGTGGCCAGGGCCGCGGCGTTCAGGGCGTATTTCATGGTTGAGCTCATTGTGAGGGGAACGGTCGATTCAGCGCGCCGACTTGGCGTTTGAGGCAAGGGCTCCAGGGCCGGTCACCTTGGCGCTGGCGGAGAGCCTGGAAGTGAGATTTTCCAGCCGGATCTGCGCGGTCTTCTGGCGTATAGCCTGCTTGACGTTATCTTCCAGGGCGTCATAGGGCAGCGGGTTCTGTACGGGGCGCGGGCCATCATCGATCTTGATGACATGCCAGCCGAAGCGGGTGCGCAGCGGCGTCTTGTTGTACTCGCCCTTCTTCAGCGCTACCACGCCGTCGCTGAAATTGTGGTCGACGAAGATATCCGGCCGGAACCAGCCCAGATCGCCGCCATTGGTCTGCCCGCCGGGATCCTGCGTATAGACCTTGGCCAGTGCCACGAAATCCTCACCCTTGTTGAGCTTCTCGATCACCAGGTTGGCCTGCTCGGCCGTGGGCACCAGGATCTGCCGCACCTTGTATTCGACGATCTTGCCGTTGGCGCGATTCCACTCGTAGGCTGACCTGAGGCTCTCCTCGGTGATGGGGTTCTTGGCGAAATAGTCTTCCAGGTAGGCGCGCGACAGGATGGCCCGCTCCTGGAAGGCGATCTGGTCGGCGACTTCCGGCTGCTTGTCCACGCCTTCCTTGCGCGCCTGCTGCGCCAGCAGTTCCTCGGTGATCAGTTCGGAACGGGCGGCGGACTTCGCCTCGGGGCCCGGCAAGGTCTTGTCGGGGCTGAAGTTGGCGCTCATCAGCGTGACATGGTTCTGGCTGATCGGCTGGCCGTTGACGATAACGTCGGCGGCCAGGCCGGAATTCGATTTGACGGACGTGTCGTCACCGTAGGCGGCCTGGGCCGCGATCAGGGCGGCGAGCGCCAGCGTCAGTTTCAATGCGGACATCGGTTACTCCATTGGTGCTGCAGATCGTGTTGCGAAATTTTCTGGATGGCCTGGACGGGAAAAGCGCCGCCCGCTTGCGCGGGCGGCGCATCCTCATCCCATGATTTGTTTCGGCTTCACGTCACGGATGACGTGAAGCCGAACCGGACATCCATCATTGGCTTGTCAGTTGGTGGTGCTCAGGTTGAGCGGAGCCGACGGGTAGTAGCCGGGACCGAACAGCGCCGCGCCATCACGTTCGAAGATCGCCGAGTGCGGCTTGGCCGCGCCCTTGGCGCCGCGTGCACCCGGCCACAGCCAGGCATCGCGCGCCGCACTGTCGAAGTCCAGGCAGGGCGTGCCAAGGATTTCATCGGTGAAGGACGTATCCAGCACCGTCGCACCCGTGGCGCGATCGACCTTGCCCAGGCAAACCGTACGGTCGCCGTCGGAACCGGTACCCGGCAGCGGCACGTGGTTCAGCTCGACGAAGTATTGGATGAAGGCATAGCGCTCGGTGTTGGTGGCCGGCTGCTGGCCTACCACGGTATCGCGCGGCACGCCCTTGAGGCCGGTACCGTCGTTGAGCGGCGTCAGATCCAGATAACCACCCTGGCCCGCAGGCGTCGGCTGGTAACCAATACGGTCGATGACGGTGAAATGCGGCCCGCCATGGGTGTACAGGTTCTGGATCGAGTTGAGGTTGCCGCTGCCCGGGCCACCGCCGGTGGTGCCGGAGGGCTCGCCGCCCACCTGCGCCGCATCGAGGAAGATGTTGCCCGGGGTACCGGACTCCAGTTCCTGGATGGTCTGGCCCAGACGGTAGTAGCCGACGCCAGACTCGCTGGTGTTGGACGACTCCGTCGTTGCCAGACCGGTGCCGAGCGGGCCGGTTTCGAACTGGCCGACGGCGCCGCGGATACGCGGGCAATCATCGGCCTCGTTGTTGTGCCGCAGGATGTTGAATACGGCGCTGACACCGCCGGATTCGTCGGCACGCGTGGCCGGCAGACCCAGGGTGGTGTTGGCAGTGCGGTTCGCATCCGGTGCTTCGAAGTCGCACTGGATCTTGGTGGCCGCGGTATCGGCATGCCCCTTGGAAATCAGCGGACGGATGTCCACCGTCAGCACGCGACGGCTGTGCTCACGCGGGTAGTCGCGATCGAACTCCACCGCGCCGTCCGCATCGATCGAAGCGGGGCTTTCGATGCCGGAGATCGGCAGGACCAGGAAGCGGTCGTCATCGGTGATGTTGAAATAGGACACGCCGGTGCAGGGGCCGACGTCATACACCGCGCGCCAGTACGGACCCGTGCCGCCGTAGACGTTGGGCGTATTGCCGTCCAGGGTGATGTCGGGGCTGTAGAACAGCACGCCGCCGCACATCGCCGCGGAAAAGGCGCCGTCATGCGGCACGTAGTCGGCGGTGCCGGGGGCGGCGCTGGTCACGGTGACCTTGGAAGCGGCATTGGCCGCCACGCCGGCGCTGGAGACCGCCTTGTCGAAGCTGGGGTCGCTGAGATTGACCCAGCCCTTCTGGCCAATCACGTGATGCGACTGATGCGGCAGGCCAAACGCCATCAGGCCCTCGTTTTCCTCGTGGAAGATCACTTCCTCGTGGCGCGGACCGTCCGGCACGGCGCTGACCGAGCGGATGTAGGGATTGCTGGCATAGATGCCGGCCTGGGTCAGCGAGTCGATGGTCTTGCCGTTGGTGTAGCTGTTGCTGGTGGGGTAGACGCGCACCGAACTGCCGAAGGTGGAACCGCAGACGCCGAGCGGGCCGGCGCTGATGCTCTGGCCGCCGGTGACCAGGGGCTCCTGGTTGCACAGGCCGCGCAGCGCACCATTGATGGCGGCGGCGCCGATACTGGCGGCAACGGCGTAGTCGGACTGCACCAGATACTTGCCGTCATAGGTCAGCGCCATGCCGTGCGGCAGGGCTTCCAGACCGATGTCCTTGTTGCCGAAATAGAACACGCCTTCGTTGAACGAGCGCGACAGGCGGGTATCCGGATAGCTGGTGTACTCGGTGGGGTTGCGCACCTGGTTGGTCTTGACCATACCGGGATATTCGGTGATGCCCACGTGGCCGAGCAGCGCATTGTTGTCCGGGTGGCCGTCCAGGCCGGCCGTCAGCTCGCCGACCAGGCCCAGCTGCTCGGAACTCTGCAGCAGCGGCACCGGTGCCGGGATCGAGGCGACGCACAGACCCAGAAGGGTCGGCGCATTGCGGCCCGGATCGATTTCCGTGACCGTGCCGCCGGGGCCGTACACATAGTTGCTCATGTAGGTGTACATGATCTTGTGGTTGGCGCCTGGAGCCGGCATGACCACGAAGTCGTCGGTCAGGGAGGAGCGGCGCGGCTGCGTGCCACACACCGCGATTGCCGCCTTCGAGATATTGCGTACGCTGGAAATGTCGAAGCGGAACACGTTCTTGCTGATCACGCCGCCGGCGAAGGTGTACTTGTGGCCCTGGATCAGGCCGTCGCCGCCGCCGGAGATGTAGGAGGTGTAGCTCAGCATATGGTGCGGATCGTTATGCGAATCCGAACCGAGCGCGCCCAGTAGATTGCCGGCGACATCGGACACCAGGACGTTCGGCAGCTCCGCGGTCCAGATGACGTTGCCGTAGGTGGTCGAGTTCGGCTCTGCGTCCACCACCGCCAGGAAGTCCTGGCTGGTAGTCGGATCGCACAGCGGGGTGGAGCAGCCGTCACCGGTCCACACCAGCAGCACGGCACCGTTCTGGATGATCTGGCCAGTGTACTTGTTGATGGCAGCCGGGGCGCCGGAGACAGCGGCTGCCGTGGTCTTGACGCCAAGCGCGGTGGTCGCAATGTTCTCGACACTGCCGAGCAGGTTGGTCACCGTGCCGCCAACATCGCTGGCCAGTCCGCTCGAGCCGGTCAGATCACCCAGTATGGTGCTGCCGGTTTGTGCCGATGCCGCACCCGCGGCTCCAAATAAAACCGCGGCGGCGCAAGCGGCCAGCCAACGTCCAAGCGATCGCGTTCTCTTGCGAGAGGGCGAATTCATAGTCCTGCTCCTGAGCATATGTCCCTTGTGTAAGAGAGGACTGCGACAAAATCCCAGGCGCCGGGCCCCCTCCCCTTTCCGTCGGATCAATGCAGCATCCGCAGAGCATTGACAATACACAGGCAGGGCAAATGACGAGGCCCCGTTTTTAGACTTTTTCCGCAGCGGCTAATACCTTGAGGAACTAGCGCATCGCTCCATGATCGGTGCCGCCGGATTGATGCAGTCGACTGCACGGTGTCGCGATAAAAAGTCATTACGGCACCTGCGTTTTGGTACTGAACACATGCCATCCGGTTATTGAAAACGCAGTTGCCCGCAGTTCGTGCTCAATCCGCGGCTGCCGCCTCGGTATCGCCCAGCAGACGCCGCAAGGGCAACGCGCCGAAGCGCCGGAACAGCAGCGGCGTGATGAAGCTGTCCAGCAAGGTGCCGCTGATCAGTCCGCCGAAAATCACCAGTGCCACCGGGTGCAGGATTTCCTTGCCCGGCGCATCGGCCGAGCCGAGCAGGGGCAGCAGGGCCGCGGCGGCGATCAGGGCGGTCATCAGCACCGGCGTGAGGCGCTCGCTCGAGCCGCGCAGGATCAGCGCATCGCCGAAGGGCTCGCCCTGCCGCGCCAGTTGCAGGTAACGGCTCAGCTTGAGGATGCCGTTGCGCGCGGCGATGCCGGCCAGGGCGACGAAGCCGACCATGCTGGCGACGGACAGCGGCGTATGCGTCAGCGCCAGGGCGGCGACGCCGCCGATCATGGCCAGCGGCACGTTGCCGAGAATGATCAAGCTGAAACGCAGCGAACGGTATCGCGCATACAGCACCGCCAGCATCAGCAACAGGGACAACAGCGCCAGCCCGCCGATGCGCTGCGCGGCAGCGGCCTGGGCCTGGAATTCTCCCTCCAGGTGCAGTTCGTAGCCGGCCGGCAGCGGCAGATCGGCCAGACGCTCGCGCGCCGTCTGTACCGCTTGGTCGAAACGGCCCGCGCCCGGATAGGCGGCAACGGCGATGCGCCGGCGCAGGTCTTCGCGCAGAATCTGGTTGGGGCCGCTGCCCGCTTCGATGTCGCCCAGCCAGCGCAGCGGCACCGCGCCGGCCGGCGTGTCGATGGGAATGTCGCCGATGGTGGCGGGATCGAGCGAGGCCTGCGGCAGGCGCACCACCAGGTCGAAGCGGCGCTCGCCTTCGACGATGCGCGATACCGTGCCACCCACGGTGAGTTCGCCCAGCGCGTCCTGCACCCGCGGCGGCGACACACCGTATTGCGCGGCGCGGCGCGGATCCAGCCGTACCCGCAGCTGCGGTGTTTCCGCTTGCGGCTCGGCCTGCACATCGGCGAGTCCGGCGATGCCGCGCAGCCGCTCCACCACCTGGTCCGCCAGCTGACGCAACTGGCCGAGATCGTCGCCATAGAGCTTCACCGCCAGCGGCGCACGCACACCCGACAGCAGATGATCCAGGCGGTGCGAGATCGGCTGACCGAAGATCAGCGTCGCCGGCAGCGCCGACAGGCGCGAGCGCAGATCCGCAACCACTTGTGCGCGCGGCCGCCCGCCGGGACGCAAGGCGATGTCCAACTCCGAGTAATGCAGGCCCTCGGCATGCTCGTCCTGCTCGGCGCGGCCAGTGCGGCGGCCCACGCTCGCCACTTCCGGCACGCCCAGCACCAGCCGCTCGGCCGCGAGGCCGATCTCGTTGGATGCATCCAGCGATACGCCCGGCTGCAACAGCAGGTTCAGGGTGAGGGTGCGCTCGTTGAACGCCGGCAGGAAGGCACGCGGCAATTGCCAGCCCGCCAGCAGCGCGCCGAGCAACAGCAGGGCGGTGAGCAGCAGGGGAATGCGCGGAAACCTCAGTACCGCTTGCAGCGCGCCGACGTAGCGTGCCTTCAGCGCATGCAGCCAGCCGCGCTCCTGCGGCAGCGCGGCGCGGCGCGCAAAAGCGAAATAGCTCAGCGCCGGGGTCAGCGTCACCGCCACCACCAGGCTGGCGAGAATGGCCGCGATATAGGCCACACCCAGCGGCGCGAACAGGCGCCCCTCCACCCCCTGCAAGGCGAACAGCGGCACGAAGGCCAGCACGATCAGCAGGGTGGCGTAGAGAATGCCGGAACGCACTTCCACCGTGGCGCTGGCGATGACTCGCGCGGCGGGCTCCGGCACCGGCCTGAGGGCGTTCTCGCGCAGGCGGCGAATGACGTTCTCCACGCCCACCACGGCATCATCCACCAGTTCGCCGACGGCGATGGCCAACCCGCCCAGGGTCATGGTGTTGACCGAAAGCCCGAACAGGCCCAGAGCCAGGATGGCGGCGGCAACGCTCAACGGAATCGCCGCCAGCGAGACCAGCGTGGCACGCCCGCCGGCGAGGAACAGCAGCAGCGTCAACGCCACGATCAGGGCGCCATGGAACAAGGCCTGGCGCACGTTGGCAATCGATTCTTCGATGAAATCGGCCTGGCGGAACACATTGACCGCCTGCACATCGTCCGGCAGCAGGCGTCCCTCGCGCTGGGCGAGTACCGCGGCCACCGCCTGGGTCAGCTGCAGCGTATCCACACCGGGCTGCTTCTGGATCGACAGGATCACCGCCGGCTTGCCGTTGAAACCGGCGTCGCCGCGCTTGAGCCGCGCACCGACCGCCAGGTCGGCCACCTGGCCGAGACGGATCGGGCCGTTGCCGCGCCAGGCCACCGCGGCCTGCGCCAGGTCCTCCAGCCGGAACGGCCGGCCGATGCCGCGGATGGCGTACTCGCTACCGCCGGCAAAGGAGACGCCGGCGCCGGTGTTGTTGCCGAAGCCGCGCGCCGCCTCGTTGATCTGCGTCAGACTGATGTTGTCGAGGTGCATGCGCTGCGCATCGGGGTGGATCTCGTATTGCTTGACCTCGCCGCCGATGGCCAGCACCTGCGCCACGCCGGGCAGGGCCAGCAACTTGGGCCGCAGGGTCCAGTCGGCCAGTTCGCGCAGGCGCTGCGGGCTGGTGTCGCCATTGCGGGATTGCAGCGATACCAGCAGGATTTCACCCATCAACGAAGTGAGCGGACCGATGCGCGGCTCGGCGATCGGCGCCAGCTGCGAGCGGATCGCGTCGATGCGCTCGGCCACCAGCTGGCGATCGCGCCAGGGATCGCTGTTCCAGTCGAAATCGGCATAGACCACCGACAGGCCGGGGCTGGTCACCGAACGGATCCGCGCTACATCCTGCAGACCGCTCAGGGCGGTTTCGATAGGAAAGGTGACGAGGCTTTCCACGTCTTCGGGCGCCAGACCCGCCGTCTCGGCCTGCACCATCACCATCGGCCGCGTCAGGTCCGGTAATACATCGACCGACAGCTCGCGCGCCGCGCGCACGCCCAGCGCCAGCAAGACCAGGGCAGCGGCAAGCACCAGCACCCGGCCACGCAGGCTGGCTTCGACAATATGGGCGAACATCAGGCGTTGCCGAATCCTGGCGCCACGCGCCTCTCGTGCCTGCGCCTTAGCAACCACCCCCCGCCGAGCAGGATCAGGGCTGCCGGCACGGCGGCGAGCCACCAGGCGTTGTGCGGAGCCGCTTCAGGCGCCCCGCCGGGCTGCACGGCGGCGGGCAGCACGGCCTGCAACTGCGCGTCGATGCCGCCCCCATGCACCGAAATCTCCAGGGGCTGTTCGCCGCGGCCATCGATCAGATCGCCCGCGATGCGGTAGGCGCCCTCGCCGCTCTGCGCCGCCTGCAGCGTCAGCGTGCCGCTGCGCACGCTGAGCAGCAGGCCGTTCAAGGGCGCATTCGTCGCGTAGTCGTCGAGGTACAGCACGATGTCGCCGCCCTCACGCTGCACGACCAGCTCGACCTGCGGCGTATCCAGCGTCGCACGCGGAGCCGGCGGTGCTGCGGGAACAGCAGCCGCTTCGGGCTCGGCCTCGTGATGGCCTTCGTGCGCTGATACCGCGCCCGCTGCGCAGCACAGTGAGAGGACAAGCAGATACGACAAGGCAGCGCCGGACTTGGTCATGACAGTCAATCGTGGGTCTCGGCAAAACGCCGGTCGTGAATGAAATTTTCATCGCTCAGGGTGTCGAGGAAGGCCAGCAGCGCTTCGCGTTCCCCGGCGGTGAGGGGAACACCATGGGCTAGCAACGGATCGAGCGTGGGCGAAGGCTGGATGCCGGCGGCGTAATGATCGAGCACCTGCTCCAGGGTTTCGTAGCGGCCATCGTGCATATACGGCGCGGTCAGGGCCACATTGCGCAGCGAGGGCACGCGGAAGCGGCCCTGATCCTCGGCGCGGCCGCTGATGACCGCGCGCCCGGCATCGCGCGGCGCGGCATCGAGGCCGTTGTTGCGATAGCTGAAATCGCTGAACAGTGGCTCGCGGTGGCAAGCGGCGCAATGCTGGCGGAACAGGTCCAGGCCTTCATGCTCCTGCGGAGTGAAGGCTTCCCGCCCTTGCACATAGCGGTCGTAGCGCGAATCCGCCGATACCAGGGTGCCGGTGAACTGCGCCAGCGCGCGCAGCAGGCGCTGCGAATCCACGCCCGGCGAACCGAAAGCCCGCGCGAACAATTCGGGATAGCGCGCATCGCGGCGCAGCTTGTCCACCGCCAGTGCTAAGCTGCCGCCCATCTCAACCGGATTGCTCATCGGCGCCACCGGCTGCATTTCCAGGTGATGCACCGAGCCGTCCCACATCAGGTCCGGCTGCCAGGCCAGATTGAACAGGCCCGGCGTGTTGCGCTTGCCGTTGACGCCGCCGATGCCATGGCTGACGCGATGATCCAGGTGCGCGAACGCGGCGAACTGCTGGTGGCAGCTGCCGCAGGCGACGCTGCCGTCGCGCGACAGGATGGGGTCGTAGAACAGGCGGCGCCCGAGGGCGAAGCCGGCCGCAGTCACGGGGTTGCCGGCGAAGTCGTAACGCGGTGCGGGCCAGCCTTGCGGCACCTGCAGGCGCGGGGTGGCGTGCGCCGCGATCATGGCGCGCGCCAACGGCGCGGCCATCACCACGACGAGCAGCGGCACCCCCAGCAACCATAGCGCCGGTCGCTTCACAGGCCCGCCGCGAGCCCCGCTTTCGGCAGCTTGTGCACATGGTCGATGCGGAACAGCCCAGCGCTGTTGTCCGCAACCTCGGCCGAGGCAGCCGCATCCATGGCGGTGGGCTGCGTCGCCGGATGCAGCACATGCGCGCCGTCGAACAGCCGCGCCAGATCGGCATGCAAGTGCAGTTCCGCGCTGTTCTCCGCGCTAATCTCCACCGGCGACTGGAATTGCAGGAATACGCTGCGCGCCGGTGCACCCGTGCCGCCACCGACGTGCCAGGTCAGCGCATGCTCGGCATCGCTGGACTGCGGCGAATGTCCCTCGAACTGGAAGAAGATATAGCCGGTGTTCCAGGTCCAGAACATGCCGCGCGCCGGATCGAGCGTGCCAGTCTGCGCGCCGGCGCCGTTGCGCGTCGCATCGACGCCGACCAGGAACTCGATGCCGCTATAGGTTCCCGCCGGCAGTGGCCCGATCTGGAACTGCTTCGATGCCGCATCCGCCTCGTCCACCAGGAAATAGCCGCGGCTGCTGTCCGCGCTTTGCGGATTGACGAACCAGCTGCCGTCGGCGCGGCGCAGGCGGAAGTTGCTCAGGTAATAGCGCAGGCGCTCGGCGCTCCATACATCGCCGGCGGCGGTCTTGTAACTGTCGCCAAGCTGCAACGGCGCATCGCCCACCACATGGCTGATCTCGATACGCAGCGGCAAGCCGCCCTGCGCTGCGCCATGACCGCAACCGGCGAGCAACAACAGCCATGCAGCGGCCAACCGGCGCGCCGCCAGATTCATCTTTCTTTTCATGTTCGGTTCCTGAGCCACTGCCGGCGACATGCGCGCGGCATGCAATCATAGGTTTGGCCGTCGCACGGCAAACACCGGTTTTCGAGATCGAATCGGGCTATTCATAGATGGTTTACGCAGCGGCACACCGGCCGCATCGATGAGGCAAAGCCTCGGCGATAGAACGAACCGGCAGCACGTACGCATCCGCCGCGGGCGCGATGGGCAGCGAAAGGTGCTGTAAACATTGGCGATTCCGGAAATGCGCCGGATCCGTGAGCACAGGCGCGGCGGCGCCTGTCTTCCGTCGCGCGCGGTCCGCGGGCTTGCACCTGCCAGCCTGTTATATGCATAGACGCGCACAGCATTTTTTCCGCAGCCCAGCTTGCGCTATTACATGGCCACACAAAAGGGGCGCCCGCCAGGGGCGCGTGCGGTTGCTGGCCCAGGGAACGATGCAGTGCATGCGAAGAATCACACCGCCGGCGGGGTTCGCCCGGCCTTGCCAGAGCTACGGCTGCAAGTCGTGGACCGGAATTTTGCGTTCCGCGAGTGCAACTACTCGCTGTATCCCTCGTGGCTGGCCTATCCCTGGGCCAATGCGCACCTGGTGATCCGCGGCACCAGCCCCTACTCGCTCGACCGCTGCGACCGCACTGCCCTGCGCGGCGAAGCCTCGGTCGTCACCTCCGCGCTGGAAGCTTCCACCCAGTACAGCGAAGGACTCGATGCCGCGGCGGTGGCTGCCGCCCTGTTCGAGTTCGCCAGCTCCTCGCCGCGCCCGGTGAAAGCAAGGATCAATCTCAATACAGCCGCGAAAACCCGGCGCGTCACCGGCCAACTCACGGTGCTCGGCTGCCGCATCGCCTCGGTCAGCAAGGCCGGGGAGCTGAGTATCCTGGGCGGTCTTGAATTCAGGCCCGCGCTGAGTTCGGAACCGGGCGGCCCGGGGCGCACCGACGGCCGGCGCGTGCGTCACCGCATCCTCATCCAGCCCGGCACGCGGGTCGAGTTCGCGCTGCCGTACGCACTGGCCGACGCGGCCCGCAGGCGGCCGCGGCCGGGACAGCGGATCGAGCAGGTCGAAACCCTGCCTTCCGTGTTCACCGACAGCACCAGCTTCCGTACCCTGTGGCCGGATGGGCCGCAGCCCCAGCTGGGAGAACGTTATCGGCTCCGCTTCAGCGACAACGGCAGCGGACCGTCAGTCGATCTCCAGCCGATCGGGACGGAAGAATGGCCCGCGCCGGAGGAAGCAGCGGAGCAGATTCTGGAAACCGATCCAGCCGCCTGAACGCGGTCTGGCCCGATCCCGGAACGAGCACAGGACAAGCAGGATTACCGCTCATCTGCGGAGACGAGGCGTGGCGCGATAAAATCGGCGAAGGTTTACCTCTTCCACCACGCCATACGCACTCCCCACTATCCATGAGCTCCTCACCCGCCCCGACCCGTCCCTACGTCTCCCCCTGGATGGACGAAGACCTCGCCATGTTCCGCGACGCCGTTTCGCGCTTCGCCGAAGCCGAGATGGTTCCGCACGACGAACAGTGGCGGCATCAAAAGCATGTCGGGCACGAGATCTGGCGCAAGGCCGGCGCGCAAGGCCTGCTCTGCACCGACATCCCGGCCGAATACGGCGGCGCCGGCGGCGACTTCCGCCACGAGGCGGTGGTGTACGAGGAAACCCAGCGCCGCGGCCTCAGCGGCTTCGGCCAGGGCGTGCACAGCATCTGCGCCCACTACATCCTCAACCACGGCACCGAGGAGCAGAAGCAGCGTTTCCTGCCACGCATGGCCCGCGGCGAGCTGGTCGGCGCCATCGCCATGACCGAGCCGGGCGCCGGCTCCGACCTGCAGGGCATCCGCACCAAGGCAGTGAAGGACGGCGACGACTACATCATCAATGGCTCCAAGATCTTCATCACCAATGGCTACCTGGCCGAGATCATGATCGTGGTGACCAAGACCGACCCGAGCCAGGGCGCGAAAGGCACCTCGATCTTCCTGGTGGAGACGCCGGGGCTGAAGGGCTACCGTGTCGGCCGCATCCTCGACAAGATGGGCATGAAGGCGCAGGACACCTCGGAACTATTCTTCGAGGACGTACGCGTATCGGCGGACAACCTGCTCGGCGGCCGCGAAGGCCAGGGCTTCTTCCAGCTCATGTCCGACCTGCCCTATGAGCGCCTGATCGTCGCGCTCGGCGGCGTCGCCGCGATGGAGGGCGGACTGGAGGCAACCAAGCAGTACGTGCGCGAGCGCAAGGCCTTCGGCAAGACCATCGCCGAATTCCAGAACACCAAGTTCAAGCTGGCCGAGATCGCCACCCACACCCGCATCGCCCGCGTCTTCATCGACCGCTGCATCCAGGACCACCTGGAAGGCAAGCTCGATACCGCCACCGCCTCGATGGCCAAGTACTGGATCACCGACACCCAGCAGCAGATGCTGGATGAATGCGTGCAGCTGCACGGCGGCTACGGCTACATGAACGAGTACCTGGTCACCCGCATGTTCGCCGACTCGCGCGTGCAGCGCATCTACGGCGGCACCAACGAGATCATGAAGGAAGTGATTTCGCGCTCGCTGGCATAAGTCGCGCCGGCGGCAGCGGCAGCTTGCGGCGGGCCGGTTTCCGACCCGCCGTTTTCATTTCGGCCCGGCGCGAAGCAAGCGCGCATTCTGGCTGTACGGTAGGAAATGACCCCGCCAGCGGTATTCCGCCTACCCGTTCGGGTCGGGTTGGAACATCCCTGCCGGCCCTAGTCTGGGTCTGCGAGGAGAACAAGAACTGGCGCCGCGAGGTGCCCACCCAGTGCAGGTGGGCGTGGCCATCGTGGGGTGCGCCGTTTTGATGTAGATCGCCCGCTATAAAAAAGCATTGCTAGCTCAGGGCCCGCGTAAGGCGAAGTCTGGCAATCGAGATAAGGGTGAACCATGAAACAATCAAACGCATCACGTTGGCGGACGGCCTTGTGCGCCTGTCTGATCCTGGGCGCGACCGCGCACGCGGACGACACACCCGCGCCGCCCCCGGCAGGCTTCAGTCTGCCCGACTGGCTGTCCCTCAGCGGCTACATCAGGCCCGATATCGCGATCAAGACCTCGGGCCGCGAGAATCCGTTCAACCAGCGCGGCAACCTGTTCAACGGTGTGGCGGTGCAGCGCACCAGCTTTACCGCAACCGATGTCACGACACGCGACGGCGTACCGACCGACAACACCCTCGATCTGGCCCTGCTGCGTACCGAGCTGGACGCCTCGTTGCGCTTTTCCTCCGAGCTGAGCCTGACGGCGAAATTGCGCGGTGCCTTCGATCCTGCCCTGTATCACGAATACGATCCTGCCCGGGTCGATAGCCAGGCGGCTGGCGCAGTCTACGGCCAGCCCAACTATTTCAAGTACGACGTGCAGGGCAGCGCCCATCCGCAGCCACTGGAGTGGGCTGGCCGCAACTACCAGATCTACTTCCCGGCGCTGTTCCTCGAATACAGCAACGGGCCGCTCGACGTGCGCATCGGCAACCAGCAGATCGCCTGGGGCCAGGCCATCTTCTTCCGCGTGCTCGACGTGCCCGACGGCCTGGACCTGCGGCGTCACTCGGTGCTGGACTACGCCACCGAGGAGTTCTCGGACAAGCGCGTGCCGGCGCCGGCGGTGCGGGTGCTGTACCAGATCAGCGACCACTGGCTGACCGACCTCTACACGCAGAAATTCCAGCCCGCCGTCTACGGCAATCCGAATACACAGTACAACGCCATCCCCTCGCAGTTCACTGTACACGACACCTATGCCAACTACGACAGCAAGATGGACTACGGCATGCGCGTCAAGGGCGACTACGGCGACATCGGCCTGCAGGGCATCGCCGTGCGGCGCTACAACCCGGATGGGGTGTACCGCTGGACCGCATCCGGGGTGAACCGCGACCTGCCGGGCGCACCCGGATCGGGCGCGGTGCTGGCACAGACGCCTTTCGAAGTGGACCCCACCGGCGTATGGAGCTCGGCCGAGTGGTTCACCTACGCCGGCATGGCGCGGCTCAACGGGCTGGAGGGCCTCAATGCGGCGGTGCGCGACTTCCCCGCCGCGGCCGCCCTCGGCGCGGCGCAAGTGCCGACCTATGGCCTGGCCCGCGAGGAGCTGGACACTTTCTTCCAGGCCTCCGGCAGCGGCCTGCGCGGACATATCGCCCGCGCCTACCGCGCCGAAACCGACTTGGGCGGCGGCGCCAGCTACGTCGTTTCCGCCGCGCCGGGCTCGCTGCTGGACCAGCTCATCATCAACGTCGAAGCCCTGTATGTACCGGACCGCACTTTCACCGACCCGTCGCTGGGCGCCGACTACCTGCGCAAGCATGAATGGACCACTGCCCTGGTGATGGAAAAGTACCAGCGCTTCTCGGCCGACCTGCCCGCCACCTATATGGTGTTCCAGTGGCTGCACAAGACCGAGAGCGACCTGTTCGGCCGCTACCTCGGCGGTATGGGCGGCGATGTGAGCAAGCCGGCTCCCGGCTACGGCGGCGGCTACAACGCCATCGCCTTCGCCCTGCAGCAGCCCTTTCCGAACCTGATCTGGCGCGCCGATTTCGCCGCGCTCTACGATCCCAAGGGCGGCCTACTGCTGCAACCTGCGCTGCGCTGGAAGCCGAACAACAGCTTTACCGTGGAAGGGTTCTACAACTACATCAACGGCCATCTGGGTACGCCAACGAACAATGCATTGTCGACCTTCGACTACGCCAGTGAAGTGACGCTGCGCGTCAGCTATCAGTTCTGAAGCCGGGCCTGGTGGAAGGTCTGGCGTCTTGTCGACACCAGACCTTCCGCCGCGGCCCTCAACCGATAAAGCGGCAAAACTGCTCCAGCGGCGCCCGGTCCAGTCGCCGCCGTGCACGAGGGTGCGAGCCTGGGCGGGTAATTCTGAGGTGCCGGTGAGGGTGCCGGTGAGGGCGCCGGTCAGGGCTCCGGCGATGGCGGCGGTGGTGTCG
>JAMFRN010000238.1 GCA_026224805.1 Nevskia soli | reverse complement strand
GGGCGCCTACATGTTCCGCCCCGGAGTGATCCGGCCGCTGCACGGCGCGCGCTCCAAGACCGCCGCCTACCGCGTCACCTACACGGTGCTGGGTCCGCTGCTGCCCCTGTTGCACCGGATCTTCCCGCAGCAGATCACCACCACTGAGCAGATCGGCCAGGCCATGCTGGTGGTGGCCCGGCAGGGCGCGCCGAAGCACGTCCTGGAAATCCGCGACATCATCGCCCTCACGCCCGCCTGAATCAGGCGCGCGGCGGGTCAATCAGCCCTTGCCGGCCAGCGCCTGAACGATGCTGGAGAAATCCAGGGCGCCGCTACCCGACTGGCTGTGGCGCTGGTACAGCTCGCGCGCCAGGGCGCCGAGCGGGGTCGCGGCATCCGCGGCGGTCGCCGCTTCCTGCGCCAGTCCCAGGTCCTTCAACATCAGGTCAGTGCCGAAGCCGCCGCTGTAGCCGCGCGACGCCGGCACGTTGTCCATCACCCCGGGCCAAGGGTTGTAGACCTCAAGCGCCCAGTTACGGCCCGAGCTCTTGGCCATGATGTCGGACAGCACCTTGGCATCGACGCCGCTGGCCACGCCCAGGCTGATCGCCTCGGCGGTGCCGATCATCTGGATACCGAGCAGCATGTTGTTGCAGATCTTGGCGATCTGCCCGGCGCCGCTGGCACCGGCGTGGAAGATGTTGCGGCCCATCCTTTCCAGCAACGGGCGGGCGCGCTCCAGCGCCGCGGCGGGGCCGCCGACGATGAAGGTCAGCGTGCCCGCCGCCGCACCGGCGGTGCCGCCGGAAACCGGCGCATCGATCATGGCGAACCCCTTGGCCAGAGCCTCCTCGGCCACCTCGCGGGCGGCCTGCGGCGCGATGGTGCTGCTGTCGATCAGCAACGCCCCCGGCTTCGCCGCGTCGAGCACCCCGCCATCGCCCAGATAGAGCTTGCGCACATGCGCGCTCGCCGGAAGCATGGAGACGACCACGTCGGCATCGCGCACCGCCGCGGCGGCGCTGACGGCGGCCACCGCGCCGGCATCGGCCAGCGTCTTCAGCGCTGACGGCACCAGATCGAACACGCTGAGCGGATAACCTGCCTTGAGCAGGTTGAGCGCCATCGGCGCGCCCATGTTGCCCAGGCCAATGAAAGCAATCTTCATCTGCAATCTCCGTTGATTTTGTGCTTAGGAACCTCTGATCAATTCGTCACCCCCGCGCAGGCGGGGGTCCCGTTTTGATTCTCGCCCTTCGCAAAACTGGATTCCCGCCTGCGCGGGAATGACGATGATCCAATTGTTCAGACTTTCCCTTATAGATCGGCCAGCGGGTGCGCTTCGTTCAACCAGGCCGACCATGGCGCCGCGAAGTGGGCGGCGATCCAGTCGGCCGATACCTCGGCCAGCGTCGCCGGGGTCCAGCGCGGCTTGCCGTCCTTGTCGACCAGCAGTGCGCGCACGCCTTCGGCAAAGTCGGGATGTGCGCAGCAGCCAAGCGAGACGATCAGCTCCATCCTGAAAACATCCGCCAGGCTCATATGCTTCGCCCGCCGCTGGATTTCCCAGATCAGAGCAGCCGAGGTCGGAGAGCCGCCGGCCAGGGTGGCGGCGGCACGCTTGAACCAGGCATCGTCGCTCTGATACGCCGTGATCCGCGCATGCACTTCCGCCAGGCTGTCGCCTTCGGTGAGGCGTTGGATCGTATCGGCGTGCGTACTGACATTCGACACGGGCAGCGCACCCACCGCGCGGCCGGCAAACGAGCGCAGCACCCCGGACAGGGTGGCGTGGTTGTCCGCCGCGGTCTTGCTCCAGCCCGTACCAACCAGTTGCTCGAACAGCGCCTTGCGCGCCTCGGACTTGAGAAAGTAGTCCGCCAATCCGACCCGCAGTGCGTCATGCCCGTTGAGCGCGGCGCCGGTGAGCGCCAGGAACAGGCCGGTGCGTCCCGGCATGCGCGGCAGGAACCAGCTGCCGCCGACATCCGGATACAGGCCGATGCCGACTTCCGGCATGGCGATGCGCGAGGTCTCCGTCACCACGCGATGGCTGGCGCCGGCCATCAAGCCAAGACCTCCGCCCATGACGATGCCGCTGCCCCACAGCAGAACCGGCTTCGGATACGTGTGAATGAAGTAGTCGAGGCGGTATTCCTCGCTGAAGAAGGCCTGTGCCTGTTGATTCGGCCCCGGCCCCAGGTCGACGATGATCGAATCACGCAGGAAACGCACATCGCCGCCGGCGCAGAACGCCTTGTCGCCGGCGCCATGCAGCACCACGCAAGCGATCGCCGGATCTTCGGCCCAGGCGCGCAGCCGCGGCGTGAGCACGCGAATCATCGCCACGTTCAGCGCATTGAGCGACTTCTCGGCATTGAGCTGCGCGAAGCCGAGGCGCATCCCGCCGCCAGCGGGCAACTCGTCGAACAGGACCGGCGCCGGCGCGCCGTTGGAATCAGCCATTGCGCCACTCCGGCTTGCGCTTCTGCAGGAAGGCCCCAACGCCTTCCTTCTGGTCCTGGGTATCGAACAGGTCGATGAAGGATTCGCGCTCCACCGGCAGGATCTGCTTCAGCGGGTTGGCGCGCGCACCCTGGATCAGCGTCTTGCAGGCGGTGACACTGCTGGGACTCTGGTTCGCCACCTTGGCCGCGAGCTGCAGCGCCGCTTCCAGCGCGCCGCCCGTGGGCACCACCTGCTCGACCAGACCAATAGTCTTGGCGGTGGCCGCATCGACGCGCTCGCCGCACAGGATCATGCGCTTGGCCCAGCCCTCGCCCACCAGCCAAGGCAGGTTCTGTGTGCCGCCGGCACAGGGCAGCAGGCCGACGCCCGCTTCCGGCAGCGCCAGCTGCGCCTGCTCCTCGGCGATGCGGATGTCGCAGGCCAGCGCGCACTCCAGCCCGCCGCCCATGGCATAGCCGTTGATGGCGGCGATGCTGACGCCGCGGAAGGCGCTGAGCGTTTCGAACGCCTCGCCGAAGCGGCGCGCCATCTCCCGCGCCACGGCCTTGTCGCCATCGGCGAACAGCTTGAGGTCGGCGCCGGCGGAGAAGAACTTGCTGCCCTCGCCGGTGATGACCAACGCATAGATCTGCCGGTCCGCATCGAGATCGCGCACCAGCCGCGCCAGCGACTTGAGGCTCTCGGCGGTCCAGGTATGGGCCGGCGGATTAGACAGGGTCAGCACGGCGGTGTGGCCGCGCTTCTCCAGCTTGAGATTCACGTATTCGCTCATCGCAGTTCCTCGGTTGCGCCTTCGCGCAAGATGGCGCGGGCGACGATCACCCGCATGATTTCGTTGGTGCCTTCCAGGATCTGGTGCACGCGGCTGTCGCGCACATGCCGCTCCAGCGGGAACTCGCGCGAGTAGCCGTAGCCCCCATGCAATTGCAGCGCGGCATTGGAAACTTCAAAACCCACATCGGTGGCATAGCGCTTGGCCATGGCGCAGTAGGCGGTGGCGTCGGGGCTGCCGCTGTCCAGCTTCCAAGCCGCCAGGCGCACCATCTGCCGCGCCGCCACCAGGTCGGTCAGCATGTCGGCGAGCCGAAATTGCAGCGCCTGGAACTGTGCCAGCGGCTGGCCGAATTGGCGGCGCGTATTCAGGTGCACCTGCGCGCGCTCGAGTGCCGCCTGTGCAGTGCCGACCGAGCAGGTTGCGATATTGACGCGGCCGCCATCGAGCCCCTTCATGGCGATGGTGAAGCCCTCGCCCTCCGCGCCCAGGCGGTTTTGCAGCGGCACCTCGACGGCATCGAAACTGATGGCGCGCGTCGGCTGGCTGTTCCAGCCCATCTTGTGTTCCAGCTTGCCGTAGTGAACACCGGGCGTGCCGGCTGGCACGGCGAAGGCGGAAATGCCCTTGGCGCCGGGACCGCCGCTGCGCGCCAGCACCACCAGCAGATCGCTGGCGCCGGCGCCGGAGATGAAGACCTTGCTGCCGCTGATGACGTAGCGGTCGCTGCGCTTCTCGGCGCGCGTGCGCAGAGAGGCGGCATCGGAACCGGCCTCGGGCTCGGTCAGGCAATAGCTGCCGAGCTTACGGCCTTGCGCCAGCTGCGGCACCCAGCGCTCCGCGATTTCAGGCTGCGCCCAGGTCGCAACCATCCACGTCACCATGTTGTGGATGGTGATGTAGGCGGCGGTGCTGGTGCAGCCGGCGGCCAGCTCTTCGAGGATGATGCTGGCATCCAGCCGCCGCAGGCCGAGGCCGCCGCGCCCCTCCGGTGTGTAGATGCCGCAGAAGCCCAGCTCGCCGGCGCGCGCGATGGTCTCGCGCGGAAATTCGCACTGCGCATCCCAGCGCGCCGCATGCGGCGCCAGTTCGCCGCGCGCGAAGCTGCGCGCGGCATCCTGAAACGCAAGCTGCTCCTCGCTCAGTGCGAAGTCCACAGGCGGCCTTCCCTCAGCGCAGGCTGATGGTGGTGTTGACCCCGGATACGGCCGCGTCGTCGAACCAGCGCTGTGTCACCGTCTTAGTCTGCGTGTAGAACAGGATCACCTGCTTGCCGTAGGGACCCAGATCGCCGAGCTTGGAAGCGCGCGAACCGGTGAAGGAGAACAGCGGCACCGGCACCGGGATCGGCACGTTGATGCCGACCTGGCCGACATCGATGTCCTCCTGGAAACGGCGCGCCGCAGCGCCGGACTGGGTGAACAGCGCGGTGCCGTTGCCGTTGGGATTGGCGTTGACCAGATCGATCGCTTCATCCAGCGTGGCGGCGGACAGGATCACCAGCACCGGCCCAAAGATTTCCTGTTCGTAGATGGCCATGCCCGGCTTCACGCCGGAGAAAATGGTAGGCCCGACGAAGTTGCCCTTCTCGTATCCGGCCACTTTCGGATTGCGCCCGTCCAGTTCCAGCTTCGCGCCCTCGGCCACGCCCTTCTCGATCAGGCCGCTGATGCGTTGCAGTGCCGCGCAAGACACCACCGGGCCGACATCGGTGCCGGCTTCGGCGCCGGCATTGATGCGCAGGCCGCGCGCCTTTTCCACCAGCTCCGGAATCCAGCGCTGCGCCTCGCCGACGAACACCGCCGTCGACGCCGCCATGCAGCGCTGGCCGGCCGCGCCGAACGCGGCGCCGGCCAGGTTGTTGAGGGTCTGATCCTTGTTCGCGTCGGGCAGCACCACCGCATGATTCTTCGCCCCCATCATGCATTGCGCGCGCTTGCCGGCCAGTGTGGCGCGCTGGTACACATGGGTACCGACGCGGGTCGAGCCGACGAAGGAAATCGCCTTGATGTCCTGGTGATCGCAGAGGCCGTTCACCACTTCTTCGCCGCCGTGCACCACGTTGAGCACGCCCCTGGGGATGCCGGCTTCGAGCGCCAGCTCGACCAGGCGCATGGTCACCATCGGGTCCTGCTCGGAGGGCTTGAGCACGAAGGTGTTGCCGGTGGCGATGGCCATCGGGAACATCCACAGCGGGATCATCGCCGGGAAGTTGAACGGCGTGATGCCGGCGCAGACGCCCAGCGGCTGCAGCAGCGTATAAGTATCGACGCCGCCGGCGACATTGGTCGCCAGCTCGCCCATCTGCAAGGTGCCGATGTTGGCGGCATGCTCCACCACTTCCAGACCGCGGAAAATATCGCCCTCGGCATCAGGCAGGGTCTTGCCCTGCTCGGCGGTGAGGATCGCCGCCAGTTCCTTCATGTGCTCGCGGATCAGCTGCTGATACTTGAGGAAGATGCGGGCGCGCGTGCCGATAGGCGTCTTGCGCCAGGTCCTGAAGGCGTCCTTGGCCGAAGCCACCGCCGCATTGAGTTCCTGCGGCGTGGCAAAGGGCACTCGGGCCAGCACCTGCTGCGTCGCCGGATTCACCACGTCGCGCCACTGCGTGCTGCGGGAATCGACGAACTCGCCGTTGATCAGCAGCTTCACCGTCGGCGGGACAGCCCGGCCGGTAGCGGGTTTGGACGGGGCGACGGTCTGCATGAAGAATCCTCAGGTCGGTGCCGGCTAGCCAAACGCCAGCAGGTTTTGCATTATTCGCATCTATGGCAGCAAAGATAGGCCTGAAAATGCGAAAAAAAGCAAAGCGGAACCCTCGTATTTGCAAATTTTGCGAATACTGGAGCTGAGGCCATGAGCAAGGTCTACATGGGGGTGCGCCTGCAACGCCTGCGCGAGGAACACCGCATCACCCAGGTGGCGCTGGCCAAGGCGCTCGGCATCTCGCCCAGCTACCTCAACCAGATCGAGCGCAACCAGCGCCCGCTGACGGTGCCGATCCTGCTACGCATCAACGCCCAGTTCGGCGTCGACGTGCAGTTCTTCGCCGAGGACGACGAGGCGCGGCTGATCGCCGACGTGCGCGATGTGCTGGCCGAAACCGGCGCCGGCACCGTCTCCGTCGCCGAGACGCGCTCGCTCGCCTCGAACATGCCGGAGATCGCCCGCGCCGTGGTGGAACTGCACCGGCGCGGCCGTGCCGCCGCCGAGCGCGCCGACGCCCTGGCGGCGCAACTCGGCGACGGCCACAAGTTCGCCTCGCTGGCCCAGCCGGGAGCGAATGACGAGGTGCGCGATTACCTCAACCGCCGCTGCAACCATGTGGCCGAACTGGATCAGGCCGCCGAAGCCATCTTCCTGGAAAGCGGCCTCGCCGTGGGCGATGTGGCGACCCGCCTGGCACAAAGGCTGGCGCAGCGCCACGGCGTGCGCATTGCCGTCGCCGGCGCCGACGACACGGCCTTCGGCAAGCAGCGCTTCGACACCGGCAATCGCGTACTGCACCTGCCCGAGTACCTGCGCCCCGGTCAGCAAGCATTCCAGATGGCAATGCAACTGGCCCTGCTCGAACTGGGCGAAGTACTGGACCAGTTGATCCGCGACGGCGGCTTCGCCGGCGCCGAGTCGCAGCGGCTCGCGCGCATTGGCCTGGCCAACTACTTCGCCGGCGCGCTGGTGATGCCGTATGCGCTGTTCCTGCAGGCGGCGGAAGAGCTGTCCTACGACATCGAGCGCCTCTCCAACCGCTTCGGCGTCGGCTTCGAAGCCGTGTGCCACCGCCTCTCCACCCTGCAGCGCCCCGGCGCGCCGGGGCTGCCCTTCTTCTTCGTCCGCGTCGATCGCGCCGGCAATGTCTCCAAGCGCCACTCCGCGTCGGATTTCCACTTCTCGCGCATCGGCGGCACCTGCCCGCTATGGATCGTCTACGAGGCCTTCAGCCAGCCCGAGCGCGTGCTGACCCAGATCGCCGGCATGCCCGACGGGCGCAATTATTTCTGGATCGCGCGCCAGGTGGTGAGCGGCGCCGTGGGCTATGGCCGCCCGCAGAAGACTTTCGCCGTCGGCCTCGGCTGCGATTTGCGCCACGCCCATCGCCTGGTCTATTCGCGCGGCCTGGACCTGTCCGATCCCGGCGCGGCCACACCCATCGGCGTCGGCTGCAAGGTGTGCGAGCGGCAACGCTGCCCGCAGCGCGCGTTTCCCTCGCTGCTGCACCAATGAAGCCGCTTCAAAACCACGTCACCGCTGAATGGCATCAAATAGGACTCTAGACCTTCCATTTTTCGGTAGGATTATTTTCATTAGTACAGTCTGTTTATGGAAAATGGAAGGGTCTACTGTGTGCGCCATTCGGCCATTTGGCCCAACGGACAGGAGATCGACATGAACAGGAACCGGCCATATGCCACCGCAAACAAGCTAGCGATCCTCGCGCTAGCCCTGAGCGGTTTCGCCGCGCAGGCGCAGCAGCCCGATCTGGAATTACAGGTTGCCGCCGCCACGGTCGTGGCGCCTGTGGCCGCGAACCAGTCACTGAAAGGCATCGTTGTTACCGGCAACAGCAATCCTCTGCTCCGCTCTGATCAGCAGCTTGCGATGCTGAACGCGTCGCTGCCGCTGGACGCGCAGAACAGCGCGGCACAACCCACGGACTTGCAGCGAGTGGCAGCGTTGTTTCCCGTGAGTCCCAACGCCGCGACGGGTGAATCACGGCGGATGATGGAACGCAGCTACGCACCGCCAGCTGGATCGGATCCCGATGGAGACGTTGCGCTGGGTGTGCGTTAGGGATTTGCCCGAACTACAACCCCGGATTTCACTTCGTTCCATCCGGGCTACGCTCGCTGCCTCACCACCGTCTTGAGCTTGTCGATCTCCCGCAAAAAAGCGAGTTGGCGGGTCAATCGTTCATTTTCCATGGCGACACCAGTATCTCAACGCCGGAAGCGGAGGTTCAAGTCCGCTTCGCGGCGTTGGAGGGCTTCACGATGCCGCGGGAGGATGCACATTCCTCAGGCCGCGGTTGGTCTCGCCGCCATCGTTGCCTTCAACCACCACGCCAGCTCATCCAGCGCCTGTTTCGCCGACTGCGCGATGGAGCCTTCGATCGACTCGAACGGCTTCTTGCCGAACATCGGGTGCACCGCCATGAAGTCGCCGCCGCCGACGTGCACCGCGCTGCGCGTCGATACCATCTGCAGTTCCACGCCGATCAGGCGCAGGTGCTCCACCGCCCGCGCCGCGCCGGTGCCGCCGTAGCCGATGGCGGTGAAGGGCTTGTAGTTCCACTCGTTGTACGCCTGGTCCAGTGCATTCTTCAGCACGCCGGTAATGGAGTGGTTGTACTCCGCCACCACGAAGATGAAGCCGTCGAAGCGGCTCAGCTCCTGCTGCCAGCGTACCGCTTCCGGATTCTGGCTGGGCATCCAGCGGTTCGAGGCGATCTCATCGAAGAAGGGCAGCGGGTGGTCGCGCAGGTCCAGCACTTCCACCTCCATGTCGCCCCGCGCCTGCGCCTGCTTGGTGATCCACTGGGCGGGCTGGTCGGCAAAGCGGGCGGCACGGGTCGAACCAATAACAACGGCAATGCGGGGTTTGGACGTCATGGTATCCTCATGTTCTCTGGTAACAATTAGTAACCAGTGTGAGGAAACACAGGTGATTGATCAAGAAGGCACTTTTCAGAAACCAGGCACCCGCGAAGATACCTCCGCCTGCACCTACATCGGCGATATGCTTGCCCGTATCAGCGACAAGTGGACCCTGCTGGTGGTGCGCTCCCTCGGCCGCGGGCCGCTGCGATTCAGCGCCCTGCGCCGCGAGGTAGGTGAAGTGAGCAAGAAAATGCTCACGTCCACCTTGCGCGAACTGGAGGAAAACGGCTTCGTCATCCGCACCGTCATGCCCACCCGCCCGCCGCAGGTGGAATATGCCCTCACCGATCTCGGCCACGATTTCCTCACCCCGGTGCAGGCCATTGCCGAATGGGTCGTGAAAAACTCCAAACGCATCGACGCTGCCCGGGCTACTTACTCCAGGCATGTGCGGTCCGGCCAGCCCGTGTAGGGCGGGTCCGCGACCCGCCGTTTACCGCGTGCCGCTTCGCGTCAGGCAGGTCGAAGACCCGCCCTGCCGCGCCGCATGTTTGCCGACGATGTCGCGTCGTCGTACTACCCGGTCTTCAAAGGCCCGGCGACCTTGTAGAAACTGAGGATGACGCCGGACGGCATCGCTTTCGTGCTGACGAGCTCGAATGAGCGTGGCGGGGTTCCTTCCGCAAAGAAGCGTTTCCCCGTGCCCAGCAGGACCGGATAGACGATCAGCAGGACTTCATCCGCAAGCCCGTGTTCGAGCAGGGTCGATGTCAGCGTGGAGCTGCCCGAGAGGACAAGGTCCGGGCCGTCCTGCGACTTGATGCGGCGAACGCCCTCGACGAGGTCCGGTGCCAGGCCCTCGAACGGGCCCCATTCAAGACTTTCCGGACGATGGGTCGCGACATATTTTTTTGCCGCATTGAGGCCGTCCGCCATCGGACTGCTCGGCGCCTTTGGCCAGAAGCCCGACCACATATCGTAGGTGCGCCGGCCAAGCAGCAGATCGAAGCTTGTGCCATGCGCGGCGGCGACTGCGTCCCGGCCAGCGGGGGTCCGATAGGGCGCGGTCCAGTCGCCGTGGGGGAAATCGCCGTCTTCGTCCGAGGTCTGGAGTATGCCGTCCAGCGAGATGTGCTCCATGATTTTGAGCTTTCTCATTTGAGTCTCCGTGTTCTGGGGTGAGCGTCTCTATTCTTTTGGCATTGCGAGGAACTCGCGCACCTCGACTGGTGCGCGGCAGGCGACGACGGCTTTGCTTCCCCACACCAGGGCCTCGTCCATGTTGGCTGCGTCGAGTATCCAGAAGCCGCCAATGTGTTCCTTGGTCTCAAGGTATGGCCCATCGGTGATGACCACCTTTCCGCCGGGCTGCTTACGCAGCGATTTCGCGTGGGGCGCCGATTGCAGGCCGCCGGCGAAGAACCTGGCACCGACAGCCGCCATCTCTTCGTTGAGCGCACCGATATCGCGGACCATCGCTTCGCCCTCTGTGGAAGGGTCATAGTTGTCGGGGTGGTGAATGGCAACCAGATATTGCGGCATGTCGTTCTCCTGTCACAGTCTTTGGGGGGTCTTCAGCCGGGCTTTTGCCCCGCCTTCACTATAACGACGAAGGACGAGACCGGAATTCGACAGATAGTCCGGAAAATTTTTTAGTTCCTATGCATGAGTGGCAGTGTTGCGCTCCTCGCCTGGCCACCCGAAAGCTACCGGCCGCGAGCGGCTGCTCCGGGCTGGTTGCCGCCGTTTGATGGAGTATTTTGTCCTGGCCAGTGCGACGAGAGTCGCTAAGTACGATGCGGCGAAAGCCGTAAAGGAGGTAAGAAACTTAGTGGCGTGAAGCCACAGTGATGATTGTCGGCACTGCCGCCTGTCGAGGGCATGTGGCCGACCTGATGTTCAGCCATCAGTAGCCTACGGGCTGCGGCGACTCCCGCAAGGGTTCGTCTAAAGCGCCCGGACAACGTACCCCTG
>JAMFRN010000237.1 GCA_026224805.1 Nevskia soli | reverse complement strand
TACTGGCCGGCATCGTATTCGCCGCGCCCCAGCTTCTCCCAGAACACGCGGTATTCCGGGCTGCTACGGTAAACCGGATCGACAAACAGGCCGTGGTGTTGGCCCCGGATTTCATCCAGGGTGTAGCCGATGGCAGCGAGAAAATTGGCGTTGGCGTTCAGCACCTTGCCGCTGACATCGAACTCGATCACCGCCTGCGCCTTGCTGATGGCGGCCAACTGGCCTTCGTAGTCGGCGGCGCGCAGTTTCTGCTCGGTGATGTCGGTGGCGTATTTCACCACCTTGAACGGCTTCCCGTTCATGTCCATGATCGGATTGTAGCTGGCCTGAATCCAGATTTCCCTGTCGCCTTTACCGATGCGCTTGTACTGGCCGGCATCGTATTCGCCGCGCCCCAGCTTCTCCCAGAACATGCGGTACTCCGGACTGCTCCGCTGCGCCGAATCGACAAACAGGCTGTGGTGCTGGCCCCGTATCTCTTCCAGCGTGTAGCCGAGCGCATCGAGAAAGTTTTTGTTGGCCTTGAGAATCTTGCCGTCCAGGGAGAATTCGATCACGGCCTGTGACTTGCCGATGGCCGCGATCTGGCCTTCCATGTCCGCCCTGATCCGCGCCGCTTCCATGGCGTTCGCCGCGGAGGCGCCGGCAGCGCGCTTGACCGCCGATCTGGACGCAGCCTTTTGCGAGGGCTTGGTGGCGGATTTTCTGGATGTCGATTTCATGGTCTGCCTCAAAGATTGGGATGTGCTTTTCAGTGAACCGCAACGCTGTCCATGAGGGCCATGTCCTGGCTGCTCATGAGTTTTTCGATATCGATCAGGATCAGCATCCTCTGGTCGAGGGCGCCGATGCCGGTAATGAAGCGAGTGTTGACGCTGCTGCCGAACTCGGGGGCCGGGCGGATCTGCTCGGCGCTGAGCTGCATCACGTCGGAGACGCCGTCGACCACCATGCCGACCACACGCCGCGCGACATTGAGAATGATCATCACGGTGAACTCGTTGTACTCGGCAGTGGCCAGGCGGAACTTGAGGCGCATGTCCACTACCGGCACGATGGTGCCGCGCAGGTTGATCACTCCCTTGATGAACTCCGGCGCCTCCGGAATCCTCGTCACCGTGTCGTAGCCGCGGATCTCCTGCACCTTGAGGATGTCCACGCCATACTCTTCCTGGCCCAGGGTGAAGGTCAGGAATTCGTTGGGCATGGCCAGCGCTCCCCTGCCCGCCCCAAGGCCGTTTCTGCTTTCGTCACTGCTCATGCTCATTGCTCAAGCCTCGGCTGCTATTGGGTGGACGGATGAGTTCATGCGGCTTGCACCTGGCTGAACTGGCGCACGATCGCCCCCACGTCCAGAATCAGCGAAACGCGGCCGTCACCCAGGATGGTGGCGCCGGATACGCCGCGGATGCGGCGATAGTTGGCTTCCAGGCTCTTGATCACCACCTGCTGCTGACCAACCAGTTCATCGACCTGCAATGCCAGCTTGCGCCCGTCGGATTCGACGATCACGGCGATGGCCTGGTGGAGCGGGTGTGACTTACCGCTCAGGCCGAACCACTCGCGCAGATCGACCAGGGGCAGGTATTCGTTGCGCACCCGCACCACCGTGCCTTGGTGCGCCATCCGCTTGACCTGCTCCGCCTGCGGCTGCAGCGACTCGATCACAGAGGACAGCGGCAGGATGAAAATTTCACCGGAAACGCCGACCGACATGCCGTCGAGGATGGCCAGTGTCAGCGGCAGGCGGATCACCGTGCGCGAACCTCGGCCGGCGATGGAATGCAGCTCGACGCTGCCGCCCAGCGCAGCGATGTTCTTCTTCACCACGTCCATGCCGACGCCGCGCCCGGAAACGTCGGTGACCTGCTCTGCGGTGGAGAACCCGGGCGCGAAAATCAGCTGCCATACCTCGGCGTCGCTCATGGATTCGCTGCAGGCGATGCCCTGTTCGCCGGCCTTCGCCAGGATGCGACGGCGATCCAAACCGTGACCGTCGTCGCAAACCTCAACGATAATATCGTCGCCCTGATGGGCCGCCTTGAGCGTGACGGTGCCGACAGCGTCCTTGCCGGCGGACCGGCGCGCGTCCGGCAGTTCGATGCCATGGTCAAGGCTGTTACGCACCAGATGATTGAGCGGGTCGCTGATCTTCTCAATCACACTCTTGTCGAGCTCGGTGGCTTCGCCCACAGTGGTCAGCCGCGCCTGCTTGCCCAGCTTGGCGGCCAGATCGCGGATCAGGCGTGGGAAGCGGCTGAATACGCTGTCGATCGGCAGCATGCGGGTGCTCATCACCGCTTCCTGCAACAGGCGGGTGTTGCGGTCGAGCTGGGACAGGCCGGCGAGCAGCTTCTCGTTCAGTACCGGATCGAGGTTACCGGCGAGCTGGGCCAGCATGGCCTGCGTAATGATCAGCTCGCCGACCAGATTCATCAACGCATCGATCTTCTCGGTGCCGACGCGGATCGAGCCGCCGTCGGCGGGAGCATGATCGCCGCCGCGTGCGGCCTGCGATGCGGCAACGACCACTGTGGGCGCCGGCGACTGGAGAGCCGCGGCCTCGACAGAGATATCCAGCTCGCAGGCGCCCTCCACCCAGGCGAATACGTCCTGCACATCGGCGCGCGAATGTGCGGTCCGCAGTCGCAGCGACCAGGCCAAATAGCAGGACTCGGCTTCGCATTCAGCAAAAGAAGGCAGGCCGTCGAGGCTCATTCGCGTTTCCAGATCGCCCAGAGCTGCCAGCTCGCGCAAGATCAGCAGCGGGTCGTTGCCGCTGCGGAACAGTTCCGGCGCGGGCGCGAACTTGATCAGGAATACCTGCTCGGCGGAGACCGCGGGTGCGGCAGGGGACGCGGTAGCGGCCGGCGCCTGACCGAGAAAAGCTTCGAGGGCCGTCTGTGCCTCGACCACCCGCACGGTGTCCAGTGGCACGCCGTCACGAGCGGAGACGAGCAGGCCGCGCAAGGCATCGGTGGCGCGCAACAGCAGGTCCACCGCCGGGTCGGATATCGGCCGCATGCCGCTGCGCATCTGGTCGAGCAGGGTTTCCATGTGATGGGTGAAGGAGGCAATCGCGGCAAAGCCGAAGGTGGCGGCACCGCCTTTGATCGAATGCGCGGCGCGGAACACGGCATGCACCGTCTCGCCGCGCGCATCGGCGCCCATGCGCAGCAGATCGCGCTCCATCAGATCGACGCCTTCGAAGCATTCTTCGAAAAACGTGCGATGAAATTGCGCCAGGTCGATGCTCAAGGTGCTTCCGTTGCTCTAGCCAAGGACGCGTTTGACGGTATTGAGCAGCTGCTCCGGATTGAATGGCTTGACCAGCCAGCCGGTGGCGCCGGCCGCCTTGCCTTCCAGTTTCTTCTCCGGCCCCGACTCGGTGGTCAGCATCAGCAGCGGCGTGAACTTGTATTCCGGCAGCACGCGCAGCGCGCGCACCAGGGAGATGCCATCCATATTGGGCATGTTGACATCGGCCAGCACCAAGCTGAACTTCTCCTTGCACGCCAGCGCCAGCGCCACTGCGCCATCCGACGCTTCGGCCACATCGAAGCCCGCGGAGATCAGGGTGAAGGCCACCATCTGGCGCATCGAACTGGAATCATCGACAGCGAGAATGCGGCTCATGCCGGTGCCCGCGCGAGCTGCAGCAGCGTCGATGCCCCCAGCAACGTGGCAGCGGAGAGCATCGCGGGCGACGGCCGGGCGAACTCGACCTCGCGCCCCTCGGCGCGGCGGTCGCGACAGAACAGGCAGAACAACTGCAGTGCCGCGGTATGGATACGCCTGACCTCAGCTGCGTCCAAAACCACGCGGGCGGGCTCTTCGAGCACCTGCCCCAGTTGCCGCTTCAGGCCGGCGACGTCGTCGATGCCAAGTTCGGCCCCCAGGACCAGGGCCTTGCCGCGTTGCGCGCGCGCACTGACAGGCCGGCGTGCGGCGGGCCTGACAACGGAGTCAGTTTCCTGCATGGCGTTCTCCTTCACTTGCACCGCTAGCGGCGCGGCGGACTGCGGGCTGAAGGCGCGCCGGGATCGCGGGCGATGAACGGGGCGGAAAGCGGGTGTGAACGGTGCTCAGGCCGGCGCGGCCGCCACTGCGCCGAGGCTGTCTGCGTCCAGCAGGGTCAGCATGCCACCGGCGCCGCGGCTGACTACGCCGCGCACCAGCGGATCTGCCGTGCGGCCCCGTGTGGGCGGCGCCGTTTTGATAGCGGCGGCGGCCACGCTGCAGATCTCGGCGACGCCGTCGACACGCAGGCCCATAGGCTCGCCCTCGATCTCGGCGACGATGACGCAACAGGGACGATCCGGCGCGGCGCCGCCGAACCCCAGGCAGCGGCGCAAGTCGATTACCGTGACGATGCGGCCGCGCAAGTTGATCACGCCCATCACCGCCGGCGGCGTACCGGGTACGGGCTCGATCTCCGCCGCAGCCAGCACTTCCTGCACGCGCAGGATGTCGAGCGCGTAGCTCTGGCCTTCGACCTGGAAACCCACCCAGCGCGTGATCACGCCGTCGCCGCGCCGCGCACCCTGTATGCCCATCGTCGGCTCTTTCATTGCACTGGATCCGTTGCTGGCGCGGACGGCGCAGCTGCGATAGGGGGCTCCCGCCCAGCCCCGGCCGAGGCGTCCGAGGGTTTTGATGCGGCATCCGCATCGCCGGTGACGGCGGCGGCCGGCCCAGGCGCCGGCATGGATACGCCGCCGTCCGCCTCCGCCACAGGCACCGGCTGCCCGGTTTCGGCCAGCACCACCAGCACCACGCGGCGATTGCGGTTGCGGCTTTCCGCAGAGTTGTTGTCGGTGGCGGGCCTGTATTCACCGAATCCCTCCACGCTCATGCGATGCGGATCCACCCCCTGCACCATGAACAAATGCACCACGGTGGCGGCGCGCGCCGCCGATAGCTCCCAGTTGGAGGAAAAAGTGCCGGTATGAATCGGCACGTTGTCGGTATGCCCCTCGATGCGCAGGGCATTAGGAAAGGGTTTGAGAATGCCGGCCAGCTGCTCCAGGATCGGCCATGCCCGCTCATCGACCGAAGCCGAGCCGCTAGCGAACAGGATGTCGGTGCGGATTTCGATTTCCAGTTTCAGTTCGGTCTTGCGCACGATGATCATGTTGCGATCGATCAGCGGCCCCATAGCCTTTTGCACTGCGTCGGCCATGTGCTGCAGCGCGGCATGCTGCTCGGCGTAGCCGGTATTGCCCGAGGCGCTGGTCTGCTGTTGCGAGATTTTAAGCGGGTTTTTTCCGGGCAGGACCACCGGGTTACGCAGATCGCGCAGATCGCCGGCCACGTTTTGCTCGACCGTACTTTTCTCGAAGATGTTGATCTTCTGGTCGCTGTCCGACCCGCTTTGCTTATGGTTGCCGATCTGCACCGGTTTGATCGACTTGGGCGGCCCGCCGAAGGCCTGCGACAAGGCATCGGAGAGAACGCGGTACTTGCCCTCATTGACCGAGGAAATCGAGTACATCACCACGAAGAAAGCCAGCAGCAAGGTAACCATGTCGCCATAGGGGATGGCCCAAGCTTCGTGGTTGCCGTGCTCTTCGTGATTTTTTCGCCTGGACATGTCGGAGCTTGTGCCTAATGCAGGTAGCCCTGCAGCTTGGATTCGATGTTGCGCGGATTCTCGCCCTGCGAGATCGACACCAGGCCCTCGATTACCAGTTCGCGGACACGTGATTGATCATTGGTCACCGCCTTCAGCTTCGACGCCATCGGCAGAAAGAACAAATTGGCCGAAGCGATGCCGTAAATGGTGGCCACAAATGCCGCGGCGATGCCGGGACCGAGCTTGCCCGGATCGGCCAGGTTGGCCATCACTTCCATCAGCCCCATCACCGCGCCGATGATGCCCATGGTCGGGGAATAGATGCCCATGCCCTCGAACACTTTGGCGCCGGCCAGATCGAAGTGTTCGCGGTTGGCCAGCTCAACGTCCATGGTGTTGCGGATGACATCGGGTTCGGCACCGTCCACCAGCAGCTGCAGCCCCTTTTTGATAAAGGGGTCGGTTTCCGTTTCGACGCTGTTCTCCAGCGCCAGTAAGCCCTGTTTGCGCGCGGCGTTGCTCCACTCGACGATGCGCTCGATCAGTGCCTTGGGATTGTGCGAGGGTGGCTTGAACACCCAGCGCAGCATCTTCAAGGCATGAATGAAGGTGGGCATGGGGGTTTGCAGCAGGATCGCGCCGGTGGTACCGACGAAGACGATGCAGGCGGCCGCGGGACCGAGCAGATTGGAGATGCCGCCGCCATGCAGCAGGGTGCCGCCGATGATAGCGGTGAAGCCCAGCAGGAATCCGATGATGCTCAGCAAGTCCATGGCGCCCTAGCCTCCGGCCGACCCGGCGCGTACCAGGCCGGGCAAATCGAGAATCAGTGCCACCCGGCCGCTGCCAGTGACGGTGGCGCCGGCCACTCCGGCAAGACCGCGCAACATGGCGCCCAGTGGCTTGATCACCACTTCCTCGCGCGCATGGACCTGGCTGACGACGAAGCCATAGCGTTCGTTCTCCACCTGCGCCACCACCACATGACGCTGCTCGCCGGCCGGCGCCGGCAGATCGAGCCAGCGATGCAGGTGGATCAGGCGCAGGGTTTCCTTGCGGTGCAGCAGCACGTCCCAGCGGTCGAGACGGCGCAGCTGCGAGGCATCAAGCGCGAATACGTCCAGCACCGGCGCCAGCGGCAGCGCCAGCAGGCGTGAGCCGACGCCGATCATCAGCGCCGGCAGTATCGCCAGGGTCAGCGGCACACGCAGACGGATGCTGCTGCCGAAACCCGGCCTGGACTCGATCTGAACCGTGCCGCCCAGGGCGGTGATGGCGGACTTGACCACATCCATCCCGACGCCGCGGCCGGACAATTCGCTGACCCTGTCCTTGGTGGAAAATCCCGGTAGGAAGATCAGTTGCAGACATTCCTGTGCCGACAGGCGAGCTGCGTCGGCGGCGGCGAGCAGGCCTTTTTCAACCGCCTTGACGCGCAGCCGCTCCGGGTCCATGCCGGCTCCATCGTCCTCCACCGTGATCAGGATCTGGTCGCCGGCCTGCTGCGCCGACAGACGCAGGCGACCACTGGCCGGCTTGCCCGCGGCCACACGCTGGGCCGGCAGCTCAATGCCGTGATCCACACTATTGCGCACCATATGCACCAGAGGATCGGCCAGTGCCTCCACCAGGCTCTTGTCCAGGCCGGTTTCCTCACCGATTAGCTCCACTTCGACCAGTTTGCCGACGCCTCGTGCCACTTCGCGCGCCAGCCTTGGGAAGCGCGAGAACACCCGGCGGATCGGCTGCATGCGCACGCGCATCACCGCCGTTTGCAAGCTGCGCGTAATGTGATCGAGCTCGCCCACGGCCCGTGCCTGGGGTCCCTGGTCAGCCCGTGCGCACAGGCGCTTCAGGCGATTGCGCACCAGCACCAGCTCGCCGACCAGGTTCATCATGCCGTCCAGCGCGGCGGTATCCACGCGCACGCTGCTCTCTGTCACAGCAGCGGCCTGGGGTACGGCCGCCAGCATTTCGACTCGAGGCGGCGCTTCGGCGGCCGGCTCGGCGCCGGCACTGCCTGGTCCCTGCCCTTCGCCGTGCAACTGGTCGAGCAAGGCCTCGAATTCGTCATCGGTGATGGCGCCGGCATCCATCGATGGCACAGCCACCATCGGCGGCTTTTCGGGAGCGCCCGGCTGCCCCTGAGCGGCGCGTTGCAGGCGGCCGATCAGTTCCGCTGGCGCCGCTGCGGGCGTGCGGCCCGCGGTGGACGCAGCGTGCATGGCTTGCAAACGGTCGAGCGCCTCCAGAGTCGCATCCATCAACGGTGGATCGATGCGCAGCAGGCCTTTGCGCAAGGCATTGAACACTTCCTCCGCCGCATGGCACAGGGCCACCATGGCATCCAGTCCCAGGAAGCCGGCCCCGCCCTTGATGGTGTGAAAGCCGCGGAAAACGGCATTGAGCAGTTCGGAATCCGCCGGCTGCTGCTCCAGTTCTACCAGTTGCTGACCCAGACGCGCGATCAACTCACCGGACTCGGAGAGGAAATCGGCGCGGATGTCGTCATCGGTGTCAGCACTCATGCCACGATCTCTATCCTGATACCTGGTCAATAAAGCGTATTCAAAACCCGAGACTGGCCAGCAGTCGGTCGGCGTCCCCCTGGTCCGCCGCGCCGCCGGCGCCAGGCATGCCCGGACCGGCAAGCCCGGCCTGTGTTTCCTGTATCGGCAGGTCCCGCGCGGACTGAACCGCGCCGGCGTCAAGTAGTTCGAGCAGGGCCGACTCAACATTACGCACCAGGCTGATGACGCGGCGGATCATCTGTCCCGACAGATCCTGATACTCCTGGGCCTGGGCCAGCGAGGTCAGCGTGCCACGCAGGCGCGCTTCTGCGTCCGTCACCACCTGCCACGCCCGCAGCAATTCCTGCGGCGGGGCAAGCGGCTGCCGCCGCAGC
>JAMFRN010000236.1 GCA_026224805.1 Nevskia soli | reverse complement strand
GATGTTGTTGTCATGTGTTCTGCGCGCTCTGCAGCTTTGGCCCGCGCGCAAGCGCGTACGCCAGACTTTCAGAGGTCATGGCAACGTGACCATGCGCCAAGCTCATGCCCCCACCTCATCCGCCACCCGCGAAAGATAATTCCGCAACACCCGGTGATACTCCGGCAAGGGCATCAGAAAATCGTCATGCCCCAGGTCGGAATCGATCTGCGCATACGTCACCTCGCGCCCGGCCGCGACCAGCGCCTTGACGATCTCGCGCGAGCGCGCCGGCGAGAAGCGCCAGTCGGCCTCGAACGAAGCCACCAGGAACTTGGCGGTGGCGCCGCGGAAGGCGGCGGCGAGGTCGTCGCCGTAGTCGCGGGCGGGGTCGAAATAGTCCAGCGCCTTGGTCATCAGCAGGTAGGTGTTGGCGTCGAAGCGGTCGACGAAGCTCTGGCCCTGATGGCGCAGATAGCTTTCCACTTCGAACTCGACGTCGTAGTTGTAATTGAACTGGCCGTCGCCGTCGCGCAGGATGCGGCCGAAGCGGGCGCGCATGGCCTCGTCGGAGAGGTAGGTGATGTGGCCCAGCATGCGCGCCAGCTTGAGGCCGTGCGAGGGCACCACGCCGTGGGCGTAGTAGCGGCCATCGTGGAATTCCGGATCGGACATGATGGCCTGCCGCGCGATCTCGTTGAAGGCGATGTTCTGCGCGGAGATTTTCGGCGCGGCGGCGATGACCAGGGCGTGGCCGATGCGCTGCGGCAGGTCGATGGCCCACTGCATCACCTGCATGCCGCCGAGCGAGCCGCCGATCACCGCGGCCCAGCGCGCGATGCCGAGCTGGTCGGCCAGCAGGGCCTGCGAACGCACCCAGTCGCGCACCGTGATGATGGGAAAGTCGGGGCCATGGGTTGCGCCAGTGACGGGGTCCACGGTGGCGGGGCCTGTGGAGCCGCGGCAGCCGCCGAGGTTGTTGAGGCACACCACGTGGAAGCGCCGCGTATCGATCGGCTTGCCGGGGCCGATGGCGGAATCCCACCAGCCGGGCTTGCGGTCGTTCTCGGCGTGATAGCCGGCGGCATGGTGGTCGCCGGACAGGGCGTGGCAGATCAGCACCGCGTTGCTGCGCGCAGCATTGAGCTCGCCGTAGGTTTCCACCATCAGGTCGTGGCGCGCCAGGGTGCGGCCGCAATCGAGCAGCAGCGGCTGCTCGATGCCGAGCATGCGGGGAGCGACGATGCCGACCGAGTCGGCGGCTCTTGCGTTCGGAGGCGTCCCGGTCATTTCAGCCGAAATGCCCCAGCTGCGCGCTCAGCACGTGATCGATGGTCAGCAGGATCAGGATCACCGGGATGGGCGACAGGTCGAGCCCCGAGAATGGCGGCAGGATGCGGCGCACTGGCCGCAGCAGCGGCTCGTTCAGGCTCCACAGGATATTGGCGTTGGGATTGTTGACGCCCGGACCGAGCCAAGACAGCAGCGCCTGGGCGAAGATGCTCAGCACGTACAGCTTGGCGGTGAGGTTGACGATGATCAGCACGCTCAGCTGCAGCACGTCGAGCCAGCCGCTGACATAGAAAAACACCGGCACCAGCGCATTGAGGATCCAGACATAGGCGATGGTCACCGTCAGCAGCACCAGCAGCCCGGCGATATCCAGCGTCTTCCAGCGCGGGATGACGCGCGCCAGGGCCCCCACCACCGGGGTGGTGATGCGCCAGATCAGCTGCGAGATCGGGTTGTAGAAGTTGGCGCGGACCAGCTGCAGCAGGATGCGCAGGATCAGCACCGACAGGATCAGGTTGAAGATCGCGGGAACCAGGAAAACCACGGCGTTCATGGAATGGGTACTTATGGTGTCGTGGGAGTAGCGGCCAGCTGCGCCAGTTCCTCGCCGCGCAGGCGGGCGCGGCGGTCGGCGGCGGCAAGCGCCTCTTGGAAGATGCGGCCCAGTCCGGCGGCTTCAAGATGGGCCAGGGCTGCTTCGGTGCTGCCGCCCTTGGAAGTGACCTGGGCGCGCAGCACGGCGACGTCCTCGCCGGCGTCGCGCGCCATCTGCGCCGCGCCGATGAAGGTGCTGTGGGCCAGCTGCGCCGCCACGGCCGGATCGAGCCCCAGCGCGGCGCCGGCATCGCGCAGCACTTCGGTGAGCAGGAAGTAGTAGGCCGGACCACAGCCGGACAGCGCCGTGACGGCGTCGATCTGTTCCTCCTGCGCGACCCAGCAGGTCTCGCCGACGCAGCCCAGTACCTTTTCGGCGCGCTGGCGCGACACCGCCGGCAGCTCTGGCTCGGCATAGAGGCCGCTGATGCCGCTGCGGAACAGGGCCGGGGTGTTCGGCATCGAGCGCACCACCGCGGTGGTGCCCAGCCATTGCGCCAGGGTGGCGATGCGCACGCCCGCGGCCACCGAGATCATCGTGGCGCCGGGCTCCACCCGCAGGCCGCGCAGGGCCTCGGCCATCTGCTGCGGCTTCACCGCCAGCACCACGATGTCGGCGCCGGCAATCGCCTGGGCGCTGTCGGTCAGCGCCTCCACCCCGAAACGCTGGCGGAGGCGCGCGGCGCTGTCCGCCGTGCGCACGGCCACGCGCAGCCGCGACGCCGGGTGGCCGGCGGCGAGGAGGCCGCCGATCAGGCTGGCGGCCATATTGCCGCCGCCGACAAAAGCGATGAGTTCGTGCATTCCGCTGAGGGGCCGGGCCAGGGGGTGATGAAGGGGTGGCGATGGGAACTGATAAATTACATCCCCTTATGATAAGTGACGCCGACCCCCGGCACGAACCCGTGCACCCCGCCGAGCTGCCCGACAGCCCCTCCTCTCCCGAAAGCCGCGAGCGTTTGCTGCGGCAGTACCGTGCCCGCATCGAGCAGGCGCGGGTTTATGACGTGGCCGTGGTCACCGCCCTGGAGGAAGCGCCGAAACTGTCGGCGCGCCTCGGCAACCGCCTGCTGCTGAAGCGCGAGGACCAACAGAGCGTCTACTCGTTCAAGCTGCGCGGAGCCTACAACAAGATCGCGCGGGTGCCGGAGGCGCAGCGCGCGCGCGGCGTGGTCTGTGCCTCGGCCGGCAACCACGCCCAGGGCGTGGCGCTGGCGGCCAAGCGCCTGGGCATTCCGGCCTGGATCGTGATGCCGCGCACCACCCCGGCGATCAAGGTGGACGCGGTGCGCCTGCTCGGCGGCCGCGCCGTGCTGCACGGCGATGCCTTCGACGATGCGGCGGCCCACGCCGCCGTCCTGGCGGAGGAAAAAGGCCTGGTCTCGATCCCGCCCTACGACGATGTCGACGTCATTGCCGGGCAGGGCACGGTGGGCAAGGAAATCCTCGAGCAGATCGGCGAGGGCCCGCTCGACGCGGTGTTCGTCCCCACCGGCGGCGGCGGCTTGCTGGCCGGTATCGCCGCCTACATCAAGGCGGTACGGCCGGATGTCAAGGTGATCAGCGTCGAGCCGGAGGATTCGGATTGCATGGCGCAGGCGCTGGAAGCCGGGCGCCGCGTCAAGCTGGCCCAGGTGGGCCTGTTCGCCGATGGCGTGGCGGTGCGCCAGGCCGGCGCCGAGCCGTTCCGGGTGGCGCGCGAGACGGTCGACGCGGCGATCCGGGTCAGCATCGACGAGATCTGCGCCGCCATCCGCGACCTGTTCCAGGAGAACCGCAGCCTGCCCGAGCCGGCGGGAGCGCTGGCGGTGGCCGGGGCCAAGCGCTGGGTGGCCCGGCATGGCACCCAGGGCAAGACCTATGCGGCGGTGATCTCCGGCGCCAACCTGAACTTCGACCGCCTGCGCCATATCGCCGAGCGTTCCGAGCTGGGCGACGGCCGCGAAACCCTGCTGGCGGTGACCATTCCGGAACGCCCTGGCAGCTTCAAGCGCTTCCTCAAGGAGATCGGGCGGCGGCCCCTCACCGAGTTCAATTACCGCTATGCCTCGCCCAGCGAGGCGCATGTCTTCGCCGGCGTGCACTTCGCCGGGGTCGAGGATCGCGACGCGGTGCTGGCCAGGCTTGGTGCCGACGGCTATCC
The DNA here is from genome assembly GCA_026224805.1 of Nevskia soli. Classification (GTDB taxonomy): domain Bacteria; phylum Pseudomonadota; class Gammaproteobacteria; order Nevskiales; family Nevskiaceae; genus Nevskia; species Nevskia soli_A. The sequence continues at coordinate 10,496 of JAMFRN010000236.1, read as the reverse complement.
GGTGGTCGACCTGACCGGCAACGAGATGGCCAAACTGCACGTACGCTACATGGTCGGGGGGCGCGCCCCCGGGCTGGCAGACGAGCGGCTGTTCCGCTTTGAATTCCCCGAGCGGCCCGCCGCCTGTCTCGACTTCCTCAGCGCCGTCGGCGGGCGCTGGAACATTTCCCTGTTTCACTACCGCAATCACGGCGCCGCCTACGGCCGGGTGCTGTGCGGCCTGCAGGTGCCCCGCGGCGAGCGCGCCGAATGCCGGCGCACCCTGGACCAGCTGGGCTATCCCTACTGGGACGAGACGGAGAACCCGGCCTACGCCCTGTTCCTGGGCACCCGCCAGGCGGCCACCTAGGCCGGAAGCCCCGCCTGAAGCGGGTTTCAGGCGGGGTGCAGGCGGGCTGTCGCGGCCCGGGTGTGTGGGTAATACTGCCTATGCGGGCATTTTTCGGCATTTGCCGGATCGAGAATGTCCGGTAGTCCTCAAGACGAGGGAAGCGTCTCGGACCCATGATGTCCTTCAAGATCATGCACAGCGGGAAGCGCGCGGTGGCTCCGGCGGCAATCATGCTGCTGGGCGTCGCGGTGTGCCTGCTTGCCTGCAGCTATGCCCGCGAAAGCGAGTGGTGGGCGCCGGTGATGCTGGCCTGCGGCATCCTGCTCGGCTTGCTGTTCTATATTTCATTGAACCTGCTCGGCAGCAACGAGCGGCGCGCGCAGCAGCTCGCGGCGGACATGATGGCGGCGCAGCAGGCCTCCGAACAGCGCTTCCGCATGCTGGTGGAAGGGGTGGCGGAATACGCCATCTTCATGCTCGGCGCCGACGGCACGGTCGCTTCCTGGAACGCCGGTGCGCAGCGCATCAACGGCTATGCCGAAGCCGAGGTGCTGAACCGGCATATCTCCCTGTTCTATCCGCCCGAGGACGTTGCCGACGGCAAGCCCGGGATGGATCTGCGCATGGCCGCGGCGGAAGGCCGCTTCGAGGACGAGGGCTGGCGCCTGCGCAAGGATGGCTCGCGCTACTGGAGCAATGTCGTCGTCACCGCCCTCTACGACGGCGCCGGCGAGCTGATCGGGTTCTCTAAGCTGTCGCGCGACCTGAGCGAACGCCGCGAAATGGAGCAACAGCTGGCGCAGGCCAATCGGCTGCAGCAGGCGATTCTCGATTTCGCGCCTTTCGCCATCATTTCCACCACTGCCGAAGGTGTGGTGCGCAGCGCCAACCCGGCGGCGGAACGCATCTTCGGCCAGCCGCTCGGCGATCTGCTGGGCAAGACCCGTTTCGCCAGCCTGTTCGAGCCGGCCGACGTGGCGGCGCGCGCCGCCGAGCTGTCGCAGGAGGCCGGTGCGCGGGTGGCGCCGGGCTTCGAGGTGTTCGCCTACAAGGCGCGTCAGGGCTTCACCGACGAGCGCGAATGGAACCTGATGTGCGGCGACGGCTCTTCGCTGCCGGCGCACGTCTCGGTGACCGCGCTGCGCGACGGCAATGGCACGCTCAACGGCTTCCTCGGCATCGCCTACGACATCACCGAGCGCAAGCGGCGCGACGATTACACCCGGCATATCGCCCATCATGATGCGGTGACCGGCCTGCCCAACCGGGTGCTGCTGCAGGACCGGCTGCAGATGGCGATGCAGCGCAGCCGGCGCGACGGCTCGCAGATCGGCGTGCTGATGATCGATCTGGATCACTTCAAGCGCATCAACGATTCGCTCGGCCACCACGTCGGCGACCTGATGCTGTCGAAGATTTCCGAGCGCCTGGGCGGCTGCGTGCGCGGCGGCGACACGGTGGCGCGCATGGGCGGCGACGAGTTCGTGGTGATGCTGCCGGACGTCACCGACGCGGACAGCATCAAGCGCATCGCCGCCGCCATCGTCGAGCGGGTGTCGGCGCCGATCACGGCGGGCAACCACGAGGTGCTGGTCACCCCCAGCGTTGGCGTCAGTGTCTTCCCCACCGACGGCCAGGACGTGCACTCCCTGCTGCGCCATGCCGACATGGCGATGTACCAGGCCAAGGCCTCCGGCCGCCGTTGCTTCCGCGTCTTCAGCAACGCCATGGAACGCGCCGCGGCAGAGAAGCTGGAACTGGAAACGGCGATGCGCCGCGCGCTGGAGCGCGAGGAATTCGTGGTGCACTACCAGCCGCAGGTCTGCCTCAACAGCGGCCGCGTGGTAGGTGTGGAAGCGCTGCTGCGCTGGACCGACGAGGTGCAGGGCGCGGTGCCGCCGAGCCGCTTCATCCCGGTGGCGGAGGAGACCGGCCTGATCGTGCCGCTGGGCGAATGGGTGCTGCGCACCGCCTGCCGCGATGCGGTGCGGCTGCAGCAGGCCTGCGGCGCGCCGCTGCGCCTGGCGGTGAACCTGTCGCCGCGCCAGTTCCGCCAGGGCAACCTGCAAACGCTGATCGAACAGGCGCTGGCCGACAGCGGGCTCGACCCGGCCCACCTGGAACTGGAGATCACCGAAGGCGTGCTGATGGACAGCACCGACGAACTGGCGGAGCGCCTGCAGCGACTGCGCGCCCTCGGCCTGGCCTTCGCGGTGGACGATTTCGGCACCGGCTACTCCAGCCTGTCCTACATCACCCGCTTCCCCATCGACACGCTCAAGATCGACCGCTCCTTCGTCAGCCGCCTGCCGGACAGCGCCGGCGACGCGGCGGTGGCGCAGACCATCATCGCCCTGGCGCACAGCCTGCGCATCAAGGTGGTGGGCGAGGGGGTGGAATCGGAGCAGCAGCTCGATTTCCTGCGTGCGCGCCGCTGCGACATGGGGCAGGGCTTCCGCTTCGGCAAGGGCGGCACGGTGGACGAGCTGCTGGCGCAGGGCTATCGCTTCGGCGAAGTCGAGCCCTGGGGCGAGGTCGCCCAGGTCTTCAAGGGGCCGCTGGATGCAAGCCTGCAGCGGCTGCGGGTGGCGAACAGCTGACAGCTACTCGCGCAAAGCCGCAAAGACGCGAAGTAAAAAAGCTCAAATCCAAAGATGGCTATTGCGCGGGATTTACAGACAAGCGTTTTTCCGCGGCTTTGCGTTTTTGCGCGAGATGATTTTCGCTGTTCACTCCAGCTTGAGGATGTAATCCCACTGCGCCGGCGTCACCGGCATCACCGACAGGCGCGCGCCACGCTGCAATAGCCGGAAATTCGGGAGTTTTTTTTCGTGCTCGCGCAGTTCCGTCAGGGTGATGACGCGCTTGAGCTTGCGTTCGAACTGCATGTCGACCAGTGACCAGCGCGGCTCTTCGGGTTTGCTGGCAGGGTCGTAGTGATGGTGCTTGGGATCGAATTGTGTCGGGTCAGGGTAGGCCTCGGCCACCACCTTCATCAGCCCGACGACTCCCGGCACCTCGCAGCTCGAGTGGTAGAAGAAGGCGCGATCGCCCAGCTTCATCTGCCGCATGAAGTTGCGCGCTTGATAATTGCGCACGCCGTCCCAGGCTTCGGTCTTCTTCGGCCGGCCCTGCAGGTCGTCGATGGAAAACGACGCGGGTTCGGATTTCATCAGCCAGTGCGCCATTGCTGGACTCCTACTTGGCGTCGGGGCTGTCCGGAATGAGCATGACCGGCTCGTCTTCGTTGACTCCCTCTATGTCGGACAGGAATTCCAGCACCGATTGCTTGACGATGATGGAGAACGCGACGTCGGACGGATGTGGCTGTCCGTAACTCGGCGGCACCGCGCGGCCGGAGACGGTGATCATGGCGTGGCGGTAAAGCCCGGTCTGCGGCGGCTTGCTGCCGTCCGAGGCTTGCAGGGTATAAGTGAAGTGATATTCGTCCCTGGCGACGGTGCCGGACAGGCCTTCGGTAAGTCCGGTGACCAAGCCTTGCTTGCGCAACGCGTCCAGATCCGCCGTATCGTTGACGACTACCTTGAGCGTGACGCCGGGATCGCCGCTGACCGGCAGCAGCACGCGGGTGCGTTGCAGCACCCGCACCACCTCGTTCGACACAGCCTGATCGACCGCCGGGCGGGGCGCGCCGTTGACCTGGAATTCGATCAGCACACGAACCGGAGTCGGAGGATTGCGCGGCTGCAATTCGCGGAAATCGGCCTTGTCGTGTCCGTTTTCGACATAGGCGTTGGTGGAGACACACCCGCTCGCGGCGAGCGCAAAAAAACAGCCAACCATCGTGGATAGGCGTGAGTACATGCTTAGGTTCGTTGATCTGCGGTGCTGAGGCAGTGTGGCACGCGAATGCCGGCTTGACCAGCCTGCGCAAGGTGCCGGCCGCGGCGTGCTCAGAAGAAGCGGCGCAGGCCCCGTTCAGTGACCACTGCGTCGAGTCTCACATCCCAGGATTCGGCCGGAATCGCCGCCATTTCCTGCGCGGCATAGGCATATCCCACCAGCAGGGGCCGCCGTCCGGTGCGCGGCGCCGCCAGTGCGCGGTCATAGTAGCCGCCGCCATTGCCGAGACGGTGTCCCTGTGCGTCGAAGCCGAGCAGCGGCAGCAGGATCAGGTCCATTCGTCGTGCGCCGCGACAGGGTGTGGTGCGGACCGGCTGATGCAGCCCCAGTGGGCCGCGGCGCAATTTGCCGTCGCGGCGCAGCGGCACGAAGCGCATGGTCGCTGCAGACCCGGTGACTGGAACCCAGAGCTTGCGTCCCTGGCGCAGCAGACGCGCGATCAGGGTCCCGGTGGAGAGTTCGGAGCGGACCGAGAGATAGACGGCGATGTGGCGTGCCTGGCGCAGACGCCGCCAGCGCAGCAGCTGCAATGCGGTGCGCCGCTCGCAATGCCGGCGCTGCGGCTTGCCGATGGCGACGCGCCGCCGCCGCAGCAGCTTGCGCAGCTCGCTCTTGCGAACTGCGGGGGGGAAAGTAAGGGTGTCTCCCGCTTGTGCCGTCATCCGTCTTCGACCTTGAGACAACGTCTCAAGTGGGCGCCGCGCCGCGTAATCGGGCTTTCCGCTGCAAGGCGGACCTGCGCTCCCTACACGGGTGAGGCTCCCTTTGCATTGCAATTAGGCTCAAGGGGTTCTGAGAAGGATCACGAACACCGCAGGAGACACCGGTGATAAAGATAGCACCAAAGGGGGGTAAAGACGAGCATTGCCGCTCAGGACGTAGGTCGGATCAAGCGAAGCGGATCCGACAGCGCACTATCCAGCCGCGCATGTCGGTTCCGGGCGCTGCGCGCCCTTGTACCGACCTACAGAGCCATTTCTAGTCCGAGGTGTTCAGCGTGTGGTCGATGTCCAGCCCCAGCTGATGCACCTTGTCGATCGCCGCCGCGTCCTGCGGGGTGACGTCGCCATGACCCTTCAGCGCCAGCAGTTCGCGCGCCAGGTTGAGCGCGGTCATCACGGCGATGCGCTCCGCTCCCAGGGCCTTGCCGCGGCGGCGGATTCCGGTCATGCGTTCGTTGAGGTAGTCGGCCGAGGCGACCAGGGCCTCGTGTCCGTCCGGCGGGCAGGCCACGGTGTACTCGCGGCTCATGATGCGCACGGTGACGGTCAGCGGATCATCCTTGCGCGCGCCGTCCACGATGAGCGCGGCTTCCTTGTGGGGTTCCTTCGCGGCCTCTTTCATGGTTTTCTGATCGCCCCCTGTCATTGCGCCTGATCGCTTTCGAGCAGGCGGATGCGTTCGACCACGCCTTCGATGCGGCGTTTCAATTCGGCATTGAGGGCGAGCAGGCGGTCGCGCTCCTGCAGTGCGCGCTTCCGCTCCAGGCGCGCCTGACGGTAAGCGGCGATCAGGCGCTGTACCCGCTCTTCGAGCTGCGCGAGTTCCTTATGGAGCATGGACAAACCGGCGGTTGACTCGCCGCAGTATAGCTACCCGGACTGTGGAATAAAAACGCCCGGCAAGAGCCGGGCGTTTGCTCTGACGCGGGCGGCTGCTATTGCAGCGCCAGATACAGGGCGCCGTCGCCGCGACGGACGTAGAGCAGCAGATCGCCGTCGCCGCTGGCGTATTTCTTGAACTCCGCCAGGCTGTTCACCGGGTGGCGATTGACGCTGAGGATGATGTCGCCGGGTTGCAGGCCGGACTCACCCGCGGGCGAATCCTGCTCCAGGTCGGCCACCTGCACGCCCTTGTTGTCGCCGTCCTGCACCGGGGCGAAGGTGGCGCCCTTGAGCTTGGGATTGAGGCCCTTGCCGGCCGCGTCGCCGCTGTCCTTGCCGTTGTCGTTGCCGGTGGCGCTGACCTTCTCCTCCGGGCTCTTGCCGATCACCACCGCAACCTGCTTGGTGGCGCCCTCGCGCAGCAAGGTGAGATCAACCTTGTCGCCGACCTTCATCAGGCCGATTAGGTTGCGCAGTTCGAGCATGTCCTTGATGGGCTTGCCGTTGGCCTGGATCACCACGTCGCCGTCCTTGAGGCCGGCTTTCTCCGCCGGGGTGCCGGCGCCGACCTTGGACACCAGGGCGCCATGGGTGTTGTCCTTCAGACCCAGCGCCTTGACCAGTTCCGGCGTCAGGTTCTGGCCGACGATGCCGATGCGGCCGCGGTCGAACTTGCCGGTGGCGATGAGCTGGCTCATCACCGACTTGGCCAGGTTCACCGGGATGGAGAAGCCGATGCCGATGCTGCCGCCGCTTTGGCTGTAGATCTGCGAGTTGATGCCGACCAGTTCGCCGCGCAGGTTGATCAGGGCGCCGCCGGAGTTGCCGGGATTGATCGAGGCGTCGGTCTGGATGAAGTCCTGGTAGCTGCCGTCATTGGAGCCGGTATCGCGGCTCAGGCCGCTGACGATGCCGGAGGTGACGGTCTGGCGCAGGTTGAAGGGGCTGCCGATGGCAACCACGAAATCACCCACCTGCAGCTGCGAGGAGTCGCCCAGCGGCAGCGCGCTGAGGCCGTCGGCCTTGATCTGCAGCACGGCCAGGTCGGTCTGCGGGTCGGTGCCGATCAGCTTGGCGTCGAACTGGCGGTCGTCGTTGAGGCGTACCTTGATCTTGTCGGCGTGCTCCACCACATGGTTGTTGGTCAGCACATAGCCCTTGGCGGCATCGACGATGACGCCCGAGCCGATGGCCTGTTCCTCGCGCTCCTGCGGCTGCTGCTGGCCCGGCGGCACATTGAAGAAGCGGCGGAAGAACGGGTCATTGAGCAGGGGGTTCTGGATCTGCACCTTGCTGCTGACGGCGATGTTGACCACCGTCGGCAGCACCGTCTTCAGCATCGGCGCCAGCGACGGCACCTGGCCTGGGGCGGACGACGCCAGCAGCGCCGGCGGAATGTCGGCCTTGACCGGGGTCGGCGAGGTGGTGGTCAGCGCCAGGGTGGCGACGGTTGCCATGAGGGCGGCGCCACCGGCGATTACGGTGGTTTTAAGGAACGACATACGGGCCATGTTGTAGATAATCCTTATGGATGAACGACCGCGTGGTAGCGGTGTGCGCTTTCAGACCATGCGCTGGGCGGCAAGTTTCCTGCTAGGCGGCGCAATTCCGGGGCTTTTGGGGGTATGGGGCTTAGCGCAGGCGAATCAAGGGGTTCAGGGCATAGCGGCCGATGATGGCGGCGCTGGACAGGATATGCCCGTCGAGCGCCTGGCGCACCTGGCCGGCGGTGAATTCCCCATCCACCGGGCAGCGTTCCAGGTCCACCGCGAGCAGCTCGAAGCGGTAGTGATGGGGGATGCTGTCGTTCCAGGGCGGGCAGGGGCCGTCATAGCCGAAATACGGGCCTTCCATATCCTTGTCGCCGGCGAACCATGCGGTATAGCTGTTGATGCCCTGGCGGCTGCCCTCGGGCCCGTCCGGCTGGCGCTTGCCGCGGGGGGTGATGCCGGAGCCGCAGGCGCCCTCGGCGATGCCGGTGGTGGTGGGCGGCATGTCGACCAGGACCCAGTGCACGAACTCGCCGCGCGGCAGCTTTGCGCTCAGTACGGCGCCTTCGGTGTTGACGTTGGCGGGCTTGGGCGAAGGGGCGTCGGCGTCGGTGCAGAGCAGCACCAGGCTGCGCGCGGCGGCCGGCACATCGTGCCAGTGCAGCTCAGGATTGAGGTTCTGCGACAGGCGCAGGCGCCCTACCGGCGCCTTCACCGCGAAGGCGCAGCGGCCGGGGATGACGCCGCCATCGGGGAAGCTGCGACTATAAAGTTTCATTTATATCTCCTGATCAAGACCGGCCATCCCTGGCCCGGACTGTTAAACCGGCCGCTGCGCGGCCGGGAATTCAAAAACTGTTGTCCCTGGATTTTAGCGGGCTACAGCATTCCGGCGGGGCGCTGCCACGGTAGCGCGGCGCGGCCCGAGAGGCGGGCCAGGCCGCCCATCAGCTGCTGGCGCAGGTTGCGGCGCTGGCGGTAGCTCAGTTCGTAGACGTCGGCAGTCTTGATCTTGCGCAGCAGCCAGTCGTCGCTGGTGCGGACCTCGTCGATCAGCTTCAGTTCGAGCGCCTGGCTGCCATACCAGTGCTCTCCGGTGGCCACCTGCTCCAGCGACAGCTGCGGCCGGTTGCTGGCGACGAAGGATTTGAACAGGGTGTGGGTTTCGTCCAGCTCCTCGCGGAATTTGGCCCGTGCCGCTTCGCTGTTTTCGCCGAACATGGTCAGGGTACGCTTGTATTCGCCGGCGGTATGCAGCTCGTAGTCGATGTTGTTCTGGCGCAGCAGGCGGTTGAAGTTGGGCATCTGGCCGACCACCCCGATCGAGCCGACGATGGCAAAAGGCGCGGCCGTGATGTGGTGGGCCACGCAGGCCATCAGATAGCCGCCGCTGGCCGCGACCTTGTCGATGGAGGCGGTCAGGCGCAGGCCGTGGTCGCGGATGCGCTGCAGCTGGGAGGCGGCCAGGCCATAGCCGTGGACGACCCCGCCGGCGCTTTCCAGCCGCACCAGCACCTCGTCCTGGGCTTGCGCCACCTGCAGCAGGGCGCTGATCTCTTCACGCAGGGCGCTGACCCGGCTGGCTTCCAGATCGCCCTGGAAGTTCAGCACGAACAGGCGCGGCCGCGGCGGGGTGCCCTGCTTGAGCGCCTTGGCGCGGGCTTTTTCCTCGCGTTTGAGGCGCTTGTGCTCCTGCTTCAACTGCTCGGGGTGGAGCAGTTCCTGGTTGATGATATCGGCCAGGCGCCGCAGGCGTTCGTTGAGATTCTTCACCTCCAGGCGGTCGCCGCCTTCCTGCCGCGCGGCGCGGACCAGGCCGGTGATGGCGATACCGACGAAGACAAAAGCTGCGACCCAGGTCACAGTTTTGGCGAGAAACAGGCCATATTCCAGCAAAAATTGATGCACTTACTGCTCCCTGCACTTAAAATTCGGGGATATGTACGGTGCCGCACAATCAGCGCAATTCCAAATTGTCATGATCCTTGCGTATACTAATTGGGCACGAGGGCGGCTGCTCGGGATTCCACAGGATAGGGACTAATCACAATGAATAAGCTCATGCTGTCCGGGCTCATCGGTACGGGGTTGGCACTGGCAGGCGTTCTCCCGGCCCATGCAGATGATGTGGCCATGCGCCCCTATATCAGCGAAAGCCTGATGTATACCTTCGCCGATGACAGCCGTCATTCGGACGGCGGCATCGGCGGCATGCTGGGCGGCGGCGTGCCGATCAATCGCCTGATCAATCTGGAACTGGATGGCGGCTACTCGCACTTCAATCACAACGACGATGTCGGCAGCGAGCCTTGGCAGGAGTATCTGGCCAAGCTGGATACCCAGTTCTTCTATTCCCGCGACCCGGCTTTCGCGCCGTACTTCGGCGTCGGCCTCGGCTATGCCAAGGAACAGCTGAAGACCATCGGCAATGAAGGCGCTTTCATGGCCGATGCCGGCGTTGGCGCCATCCACTATTTCAAGATCTTCAACACCGACTTCGGCGTGCGCGGCGATGTGCGCTACCGCTGGGTCGATACCGAAAGCTCCAAGTTCCCGGGCCGCGGCGTCAGCACCATTGGCGAGCCGGTTATCAGCCTCGGCCTGCTGATCCCGCTGGCCTTCGGCGGCACCGCCGCCGTGGCACCTGAAGTACTGCCGCCTCCGCCGGTGGTGCCGCAGCAGCAGCCGTCGGGCCTGAGCGCCAACCATCGCTTCGAAGACGTGCATTTCGCCTTCGACAAGTACAGCCTGACCGAGTACGCCCAGAGCAGCCTGGACGGCGATGTCACCACCATCAACAAGCTCAGCGGCAGCTTCCCGAGCCTGAAGGTCGATATCTCCGGCCATACCGACTGGATCGGCACCGACGCCTACAACCAGGCTCTGTCCGAGCGCCGCGCCACCGCGGTCAAGGACTACCTGGTACGCAAGGGCATCGACGCCGGCCGCATCCGCACCTACGCTTATGGCGAAAGCCAGCCGGTTGCGCCGAACACCACGGCCGAAGGCCGCGCACTGAATCGTCGCGCCGAGATCAGCACCAAGGGCGAATAAGGCTCAAGCGGTTTGCTGGACCAGGCCCCCGTCGCGATGCGACGGGGTTTTTTTATTGGTGCGCCAGGCATGGCGCGCAGCGCCATGATCTGGCGCGACGCGGCTGGCTGTGGTGGCGAGCCGGGAGACTTGAGGGTGAAAGTCCCTTACGGG
>JAMFRN010000235.1 GCA_026224805.1 Nevskia soli | reverse complement strand
TTGCTGCGGCGTGAAGTAGGACGGCGCCTGCTCCCAGTCGTATTCGATCTGCTGCGATTCCTCGTTGGTCAGGTTCACCGCGACGTAGCGGCGCGACTGCAGGTCGTAGTGCACCTGCACGCCATTGACCACCACCGGCACGTTGGCGAAGCTGATGGCGTGGGCTTCGGCGAAGCGCCAGAACTGGTCGCGGTTGTCGTAGATGTCCTGTCCCAGCACCAGCCAGGAGTCCTCGTCGAGATAGAACACGCGCTTCTTGTAGATGTGGCTGAAGCCGGGCTTGAGGTCGGCCTCCATCACCCAGACCCGGTGCAGTTCGTAGCGCGCCAGGTCCTGGTTGATATGGCCGCCGTGGACGATGTCCTTGTACTTGAGCTTGTCGCTGTACAGCAGGTAATCGTTGTAGGGAACCAACATTTCCTTCTTGCCGATCAGCTTGACGGTGTAGCGGTCGAACGGGCCGTTGAACATGTCGAGCTGGTCATGGGTCATCAGGCCGTCGAACAGGGGATTGTCGTAGCCCACCTCGCCGATACGCCGCACCCGGCCCAGCGCCGGGTTGAATTCCCATACGCCAGTCTGCTCGTTGATGCGGTCGATCGGCACGTGCAGCAGGTCGGCGGTGCCGGCCTTGTTCGGCGGCGCCAGGGTTTTCACCATGGCGTAGAGGTTCTGGTTCTTCAGCGTGTCGAGGGTGGTCTTGGGGTTGTTGTAGACGAAAGTGATCTCGCCGTAGGCGCGCTCGATGACATAGCTGCCGTCGGGCTGGGTCTCGGCGGCATTGGTGTAGCCGCGGTAGCCCTTGGTGTTGTAGCGCATGATGTGGTTCCACATCAGCTCGGTGCCGTTCTTCGGGATCGGAAAGGGGTAGCCCTGCGCGGCGCAGCAGAAGCCGTAGCCGTTGTCGGTCAGGTCTACTCCGGTAGCGTTCTTCTTGGTCGCATCGTAGAACCACTGTGGATAAGCGGCGCTGCGATGCGTGGGATAGATCAGCATCTTGTAGTCGGGGTAGGTCTGGAACAGCGCCTTGTAGCCCTCGGTGAGCTGCGCCGCGTACTGCTTGTAGTTGGCGGCAGTGATGACGAACAGCGGCTTGTCCGCCGCAAAGGGATTGTCGCCGCGCTTCATCGGCTGCACGGGCAGGCCGCCCTCCCATGCCGGGATGGTGCCGGCGGCGTTGCCAGCCTTTTCCGCGCCGATGGGGGTGAGGGTGGTGCCGAGCTTGGCCGCCTCGTCCGGAGTGACCTTGGCCTGCGCCGCGAGCGGCAGGGCCAGGGCGGCGCCGAGCAGCAGCGCGATCATTTTGCTGTTGTGGTTCTTGTTATGGTTCATCGAAATATTTTCCTCCAGCGACTTCCGGCTATTTGACCAGCAATCCGGACTTTGATTGCAGCGGGCTGACCAGATGACACAGCCAGCCGAGCGCCGGCATCATCAGGATGGCGCCGAACAGGTTGGTGGTGAACATGAACAGCAGCAGCAGGCCCATGTCGGCCTGGAACTGCAGGCCCGAGAACAGCCAGGTGCCGACGCTGATGATCAGCGCCAGCGAAGTAAAGGTGGTGGCCTTGCCGGCGGCGCGCAGGGCGTGGCGGAAGGCTTCGCGGATGCTGTCGCCCTGGCCGAGGTAGCGGGTCAGGGCGCCCCACAGGTAGATACCGTCGTCGACGCCGATGCCGACGCCGAACGCCGCCACCGGCAGGGTGGCGCTCTTCATGCCGATGCCGGTCAGCGCCATGAAGCCGTAGGTAAGCAGCGAACAGCTCACCAGCGGCGTGATGATGCACACGACACTGGCCCAGGAGCGGAACGAGATCCACACGAAAACCAATAGGGTCAGGTGCACCCACAGGATCACCAGGATTTCGCGCGATTCAATCTCCTCGTTGGTGGCGGCCATCACGCCGACGTTGCCGGAGGCGAGGGCGAAGTTGGCGCCGCTGCTGAGATTGTCGAGGTTGTAGCGCTTCACCGTGTCGACGATGCCGCTGATCGTCTCGGCGCGGTGATCGGTGGTGAAGATCAGCACCGGCATGGCCGAGCAGTCGGCGTTTTGCAGGCCGGTGCCGGTGGGTATGCGCCCGGTCAGCTGGGACAGCGCCGCCTGGTTGCGCGGCAGCACCGCCCACTTCGGCGCGCCCTCGTTCCACAGGCTGCGCGCCTGCCGTGCCAGTACCGGCAGCGAGATGGCGGAAAGCACGCCGGGCGTGTTCTGCATATGCCAGGTGAAGCGGTCCACCGTCTCCATGACGCGGCCGTCGAGGCAGCCGTAGGGCTTGGCCTCGGCGATCACCTTGAGGATGTCGACGCCGATGGCGAAATTGGCGGCGATGACCGCCGAGTCGCGGTTGTAGCGGCTGTCCGGCTTCAGCTCCGGCACGCCGGCCTGGGTGTCGCCGATGATCAGCTTCGGGTACATCCAGATGGCCCAGGCCAGCGCGGCGGCGACGATGCCCAGCGTCAGCAGCGCCCAGCGCGCCTCGGTGATGGCGGCGACGCGGCGCCAGATATGGTCGCCCCAGCGGTCGCGCGTGGCCATGCGGTGCTTGAACTTCTCGATGTCCGGCAGCCGCACCCAGGTCAGCACGATCGGCAGCATCATCTTGTTGGTGACGATCACCGCCGCCATGCCCAGCGCGGCGTTGATCGCCATCTCGCGCACGATGTCGATGTGGATGAAGGCCAGCGTGGCGAAGCCGATGACGTTGGTGACGATGGCCACCGTGCCGGGCAGGAACAGGCGCCTGAAGCTGGTCATCGAGGCATCGAAGGCACTGACGCCATGCTCGGATACCTCGTTGCCCCAGGCATTGATGTACTGCACGCCGTGGGAGACGCCGATCGACATGATCAGGAACGGCACCAGGATGGCGAAGGGATCGAGGCCGAAGCCGCACAGCTGCAGCAGTCCCAGCTCCCACACCACCGCTGTCACCGCCGCCGACATCGGCAGCAGCGACAGCCGGAACGAGCCGCAGAACAGCCACAGCAGCAGGATCACCAGCAGGATGGCGATGAAGAAGAAGCCGATCACCTCGATGCTGGCATCGGTGACGTCGCCGATCACCTTGGCGAAGCCGATGATGCGCACCGAGTAGTGGGGTGAATAGTCCGGGTTGGACTGCTCCGCTACGGTGACGTCGCGGCCGGAGACCAGGATAGCCTCGCCGTTGTCGTCCTTCTGCTCCGCCTCGAAGGTCTGCCAGGGCAGCTTCCAACCGTAGTCGGTATAGCCGGTCCAGACCACGTCGCCGGCATGGTAGGGCGACCGGTCGGCCTTCAGCTTGTACTGGTATTCCCGCGGATTCTGGATGCGCCCGCGCAGCTGGTCCTCGAGCTGGCCGGCGAGGCGGTCGTAGTCGAGTTTCGCGCCGGTGACCGGGTGCCGCTCCAGCAGCGAGGCCACCACCATCGCGCCCTGCTGGTTGAGGGAGACGAAGCGGCCGATGACTTCATCGGCCTCGCCGACATGCTCGCGCACCTTGGCGATCATCTCCGGCGTCGGCGCGTAGTTCGCCGGGATCACGGTGCCGAGGTTGATGCCGTCCTCGACGATCTCCAGGTAGGTCAGGTCGGGCGTGAACAGCGAGGTGACGTGGGCGCGGTCCACCCCGGGCAGGAAGAAGGTGGCGTCGGTCAGCTTCTTCAGCTTGTCGAGAAAGTCGGCGTCGTAGATGTCTTTGCCGTCGTCGCGCATCAGCGCCACGGAAATCAGATTGGCGCCGCCGAAGGCCTGCTCGTACTTCTTGAACACCTTCATGTACGGGTGGTCGAGCGGGATCTGCTTCTCGAAGCCGGCATCCGGCCGCAGCTTCAGCGCGTGGAAGCCGAGAAACACGGTCAGCGCCATCAGCAGACCGAAGGTCAGCCAGCGCCGTCCGTAAATCAGCGGAATCACCGCCCGTAGTATCCCGTCCGCGGTTATGCGCACCGCGTTCCTCCAAAAAAAGTGTTGATCTGCCTGTACTTAGGAGTCAGTAAAGACTGTTTCGTTCCATTCGGCAACCTGTGCGCGCAAGGCGCGGCGCGGCAGTTCCAGATTGATGCAGTTCGCGGACTGCGCAGCGGCGTTTTGATACTCTAAATGCGTTCTGCGGTTCCGGAACCAGAAAGGGAGAAAAAACATGCTCAAGCTGCCCAGCTGTGGTTTGCTCGCTGCCCTGATCCTCGCTGCCTCCAGCGGCATGGCCCTGGCCGATGCCCCTGGCGGTGCCCCCGCCACCGATAGCGGCGGCCCTGCGGCAGCGGCTCCCGCCAAGAAGTCGCATCACAAGCATCACCACAAGAAGAAGGCTGCTGCGAGTGAAGATGGCACGCCCGCAAGCCCGGCGCCGCCGCCGCGCAAGGGCGGCGGCAACTAAATCCCGGTAAGCATAGCGGCGGCGGTGTTCGGGCGAACTATCGCCGGCTCCGCCGCCCGAGGGATTGGCCGCCGGATGGCGGCCGCGGCCGTACCGTCAGTAGCGTCGCGTGACTGACGCCGGCAGGCGGTTGCCGGCGTCGGCGTCGTCATGTGGGTGCGATTCATGGGTCGGTTGATCGAAGAACTGAAACGCCGCAATGTGCTGCGGGCGGCTGCCTTCTACGCTGCCGCCGCGTGGCTGCTGGTGCAGATCGCCACGCAGGTTTTTCCGTTTTTCGACATTCCCAACTGGGCGGTGCGCCTGGTGGTGGTGGCGGTCATCGTCGGTTTTCCTTTTGCCCTGGTCATCTCCTGGTTCTACGAGCTGACTCCCTCCGGCTTCAAGCGCGAAATCGAGCCGGGACAGAATAACGCCGACAGCATCTGGCACCATCGCGCCTTCCGCATGGCCCTGTTCTCCTCGATCGCCATCGCACTGACTGTGATGATTGCGGCCGGCTTGGTGTCCCGCCGTTCCGATACGGGCCAGGCCGGCGGCATCTCCATCGCCGTGTTGCCGTTCCGCAACCTCAGCGCCAATGCCGAAAACGCCTATTTCAGCGAAGGCATCCAGGATGAGATCCTGACGCGCCTGGCGGGGATCGGCGCATTGCGGGTGATCTCCCGCACCTCGACCGCCCACTACGCCAGTACGCCGGAAAACCTGCCCAAGATCGCCGCGGAATTGGGCGTGGACAACATCCTCGAAGGCAGCGTGCAGCGGCACGACGACGAAGTGCGCATCAACGTGCAGCTAATCCGCGCCGGCAAGGACACCAACATCTGGTCCGAGACCTACGACCGCATCCTCAAAGATGTCTTCGGCGTGGAAAGCGAAGTGGCGCGGGCCGTTGCAGAATCGCTCAAGGCTGTGCTCAGCGGCGAGGAGCGCCGGGAACTCGATACCCTGCCGACAACAAACCCGGAAGCCTACGATCAGTACCTGCGCGGCGTGGCCATCGCGTTGAATTCCTTCGAACCGGCCAAGCTTGGATCGGCAGCCGAATTCCTGCGCCGCACGGTGGAGCTGGACCCCGCATTCGCCCTGGCCTGGGCGCGCCTGTCGCGCGTGGATGCCAGCCTGGCCTATCAGGGTTTCGATCCCGGCGCCGGCCTCTGTGACAAGGCGGGAATCGAGGCTGCCACTGCGCTCAGGCTCAAGCCAGAGCTGGGCGAGGCGCGCCTGGCGCAGGGCTATTATTACTATCTGTGCAAGAGCGACCTGGACCAGGCGCAGGCCGCGTTCGAGCAGGCGCGACTGGCCTTGCCCGGCAGTCCGGCGGTGCTGGAAGCCATGGGTAACATCGAGCGCCGCCGCGGCGCACAGCAGAAGGCGGCGGAGTATTTCAGCCAAGCCATGCAGCTGGACCCGCGCAATACCGAATTGCTGGGCAACCACGCACTGACGCTGGTGGAGTTGCGCCGCTTCGACCAGGCGCGCGCCCTGACCGACAAGGCCCTCGACGTGGTTCCGGATGATCCCGCCATGATCGCGCTGCAGGTTTTTACCTACCAGGCCGAGGGCCGCATCGGCCAGGCGCAAAAGCTGCTCGACCTGTTGCACAGCCGACTGCAGGAAGTGGATGTATTCGACTACCAGGTGCTGCAGCTGATCTACCAGCATCGGCACGCCGAGGCGATCGGGAAACTCAGGCAGGCGCTGGCCCAGGACCTCGGGCCGCTGGGCATCGGCGCCGGCGATTATTACTACCTGCTGGGCGTGGCGCAACGCGCCGCCGGCGACGTCGTCCTCTCGCGGCAGGCCTTTGCCGATGGGCGCAGCTACCTTTCCCGCTTCGTCGGCGCGGTGCGCTCCACCGACAACGAAGCCTATCTACACGCCATGCTGTGCCTGATGGACTCGGGTCGTGGCGAAGTGCCGTCCGCGGGTGGTGACTGCGAATCCGTCGAGAAGGTGGCGAATGCCGGCGGCCCCTTTGGCCTGAGCGCTAGGGAAGCGCTGGTGCGTGCCTACGCCCTGCGGGGAAAGTCGGATGCCGTTATCGCCGCCTTGCCGGAGTTGCTGCGCGAGTCCTATTACAGCTATCTCTACAGCACTCCGCTGACCCCGGCACTGCTGCGCCAGGACCCGGTATGGGACGGCTTGCGCGCCGATGCGCGGTTCCGGGCCCTGGCGGACGCGCCGCAGAGGCATTGAGGGCCGGATTTCACCATGCGTGCCATGTGTGTGCCATGGGTTTTTGTTGGCACGCATGCGGTGAGCGAGCGGATGAGCGCTGTTGGGACCGGATGTTTGAGCCGCCTTGCCGGGCGCCGGAACGGCGGCGTAGCGCCGGCATCCGAACGTGCTGATATCAGTCCGATTGTGAGCGACCCGGCCGACCTGTCCCGGCAGACTGCGCCGAACCATCGACGCGGAGCCGGAATAATGCTGAAGCAGGCCTGGAAACAAGGGTCCATCCCGGATCAAGGCGGCGTGGTGCTGGTCAGCGCCACGCGCTTCACCTTCAGCCGCTTGTGGGACATGCTGCGCATCCTTTACACCGGAATGGGTCTGGGCCGGCGCTGGCATCTGCTTGAAGGGGCGATCGGCGTATCGCTCGGCGCCGATCTCCTGCGGCGCACCACCTACACCATCTCGGTGTGGAAGTCCGAGGCCGATCTGCGCAGCTTCCTGACTTCTCCCGAGCATCTCCGGCTGATGCGCGATTACCGCGCCCGCGTCACGGGCTCCGCGGCGACCACCTGGACGGTCGATGGTTTCCGGCTGGGGCAGGCCTGGAAGGAGGCCCCGGCCAGGCTGGCCGAAGCTGCGCGCAAGCCGGCGCCGGCCTGAGCAGGCTCAGAGCTTGGGAATGCGGATGCGGCTGATCATCAGCGAGCCGGACACCGCGAACATCAGCGCCAGCGGATGCAGGGTGAAGTGCCAGATCTTGACGGTACCGAACCACAGCTCGTCGGCCAGGGCGCCCTGCCAGGTGGCGACCCACAGCACCACCACCAGCAGCAGCGAGGTGGGGATGGGCGTGCCCTCGAAGTATTTGACCTTGCCGCTGCCTTCGGAGAGCGTTTCGGCGGTGACGTTGTAGCGGGCCAGGCGCGATACGCCGCAGGCGACGAAGAAGCCCAGCACCACGCGGTCGATCAGGCCTTGCATGCCGCAGCCGTAGCCGATGACGGCGGGCACCACGCCGAAGGAGATGACGTCCGCCAGGGAATCCAGTTCACGCCCCAGGTCGGAGCTGGTACTGCGCCAGCGCGCGATGCGTCCGTCCAAGACGTCGAACACCAGGGCGGCTACAACCAGCCCGCAGGCGTAGTAGATATGCTGCGGCTCGCCGATCTGCAAGTAGGTCATCATCGAGAACAGCGCGCCGACGCCGCACACGGCGTTGCCCAGCGTGAACCAGTCGGCGAGATGGAACTCGCGGATCATCGAGAAGGGTTTGCGCTCGCTCATGGTTCCTTCGTCTCCTCAGAACTGCGGCAGCGGCGCCGTCCGGGCGTAGGCGCGGAACAGGGTGCGGGCCAGCACGCCGAGGATCTGGCGCACTTCGTCGGGGGTCTGATGGCGCAGGGGCAGGATCACCGCCTCGCCCAGCGACATCACGGCGCGGGCGAATTCCTCCAGGTCGCCGCCCAAGTCGAACTGGCCCTGGTCGACGCCGCGCCGCAGAGCGGCCTCGATCACTTTCCAGGAGCGCTGCTCGAAGGCGCGCTGCGCTTCCGACAGGGCGGCGGTTTCCGGGCCGGCCGGCACCAGCCAGTAGCCGGCCACGCCATTGAGCACGCGCGGATCGCCGAGCAGCCGCTCCAGACCGTGGAACAGGGCCAGCACCGCCTTGGCGCCGTCGTGTTCCGCGGCCATCGGCTCGAAAATATGGTGGTCGAACAGGGCGTGCAGCCGCTGCAGGCAGTCCAGGTACAGGGCTTCCTTGCCGGTGTAGTGCCAGTACAGCGCGCCCTTGCTCAGGCCGGTGGCGGTGGCGATGTCGCCGATGGAGACGCCGGCAAAGCCGTAGCGCGCGAACAGCTCGAAGGCGCAGTCCTGGATGGCCTTGAGAGTGTCGATCTGCTGGTGGGCGGGCTTGCGCGGCATTTGCGATGATTAGGCGGTCAAAAGCATCGGGTGTGAAGGATCGAATATGTACGTGCCGTCCCAGAACCGCATGGACGACCGCGCCGGGCAACTGGCGTTCATCCGGCAGTATAGCTTCGCCGCGCTGGTGACGGCCGCGCCCGGTGCCGCGTTGAAGGCCACGCACCTGCCGTTCGTGGCGGTGGAGCAGGGCGCGGAGCTGCGCCTGGTGGCGCACCTGGCCCGGGCCAACCCGCAATGGCGGGATTTTGCCGATGCGAGGGAGGTACTGGTGATTTTCCAGGGGCCGCATGCCTATATCTCGCCCAGCCTGTACCAGCGGCACCCCAGCGTGCCGACCTGGAACTATGCCGCGGTACACGCCCACGGCAGTCTGCGGCTGCTGGAATCGCGCCAGGACAAGCTGGCCGCGCTGCGGCAACTGGTGCTGGCCAACGATGCACCCTGGCTGGCGGAGATGGAGCGTCTGCCCGAAGACTTCCTGGCGCTCAAGCTCGACGGCATCGTCGCCTTCGAGATCGCCGTGACGCGGCTGGAGGCGCGCTGGAAGCTGAGTCAGGACCGCGCGCCGCAGGAGCGGCAGAACATCGTCGACGCCCTCGCGGCCAGTCCGGACAGCGCCGCCCAGGCCACGGCCGCAATGACTGTGGTGGACTCGCCCAAATGAGCGACTTCGTGCCGATCCGCGCGCTGGCCGCCGAACTGGCACGGGCGCGCCGGGTGCTGGTCATCACTGGCGCCGGCATCTCCGCCGACTCCGGCCTGCCCACCTATCGCGGCGTTGGCGGGCTTTACGACAACGGCCCCACCGCGGACGGCGTGGCGATCGAGGAGGCGCTGTCCGGCACCATGATGCGGACGCGGCCGGAGCTGTGCTGGAAATACCTGGGCGAGATCGAGCAGGCCTGCCGCGGCCGGCAGCCCAATGCCGGGCACGAGGTGCTGGCGGCGCTGGCGTCGCGTTACGAGCAGTTCACCGTGCTGACCCAGAACGTCGACGGCTTCCACCGCAACGCCGGCAGCCGCGACCTGATCGAGATCCACGGCAATCTGCACCAGCTGCATTGCAGCGCATGCCCTTACGAGACCGAGGTGCAGGACTACGACGGCCTGGACCTGCCGCCGTCCTGCCCTTATTGCGTCGGCCTGGTGCGGCCGCGCGTGGTGCTGTTCGGCGAGGCGCTGCCCGAGCGCGAGCTGTCGCGCCTGTACCGGGTGATCGAGCGGGGCGTCGACCTGGTCATCAGCATCGGTACCACCAGCGTGTTTCCCTACATCGCCCAGCCAGTGATCGCGGCGGCGCGGAAGGGTGTCCCGACGGCTGAGATCAACCCGGGGGCTAGCGAGGTGTCGCACCTGGTGCGGTATCGGATCCGCGAGCGGGCGGCGGCGGCTTTGCAGCAGTTGCGGGAGATGTTGGACGGTGAGGCAGGGACAGGATTAAAGGCACAAGCGCGCTGACAACCCTCTAGATTTATTCGTTCTTCATCAGCTCATAGCCGAGCGTCGTCGCCAGCGGCCGCGGCGTGAAGCGGATGCTAAAGGCGGCCAGCCAGTTCATCCAGCCGATCACCGCGCTGGAACGCCGCGCCAGCATCTTGCGCAGGCCGGCGCGGGCCACTTCGGCGCTGCTCATCAGGGTCAGGCGGTGGTACCAGGTGGGTTTCTGGCCGGAGACGGCGAGGAATTCGGTGGCGGTGACGCCGGGGGAAATCACGGTGCAGGACACCCCAGTGCCGCGCAGCTCGTAATTGAGCGCTTCGCCGTAGCTGAGCACATAAGCCTTGGTGGCGGCATAGGCAGCGTAGGTGGGGGTAGGCTGATAGGCGCCGGTGGAGGCGATCTGCATGATGTAGCCGGAGCCGCGCTTGACCATGTCGTGGGCGAACAGGCGGGTCAGCTCGGTCAGGGCCAGCATGTTGAGCTGCAGCATCTGCCGGGTCTTGGCCCAGGGCAGGTCCAGGTCGCGGCCGAACAGGCCGAAGCCGGCGTTGTTGATCAGCACGTCCACGGCCAAGCCTTGCAGCTTCAGCAGATCATGGAGTGCTTGCGGCGCCTCGGCGGCGCCCAGGTCGAGGGTGACGATACTGACCTTTACGTCGCGTTGCAGCAATTCCGCCTGCACCTGCTTGAGCAGGTCTTCGCGCCGCGCCACCAGCACCAGATTGCAGCCCATGCCGGCCAGTTCACGGGCGAAATCCACCCCCAGGCCGGAGGAGGCGCCGGTGACCAGCGCGGTCTTGCCGCTCAGCGTCGGATTCGTCACTGGCCCGTCTCCCGATTACCCGTTTCCCAGCCCGGGCGGGGAGCCTAGCATGCTGCCGCGGGCGAGACGGCGGCGGCCAGTGGCATGGGGCCCAAATGCACTTAACAATAAAACCTAAGTGACTGTTTAATGAGGCTGAGCCATAATCGGCTTGGGAGTTGAACCACGCTCAAGGCGCAATCAAAGCGCATACCTATATAGAGTGAGTCTTCGATGATTCCGTCGCGCCAGCCGCCGTCCAACAAGCGGCAGCCCTTCAGCCGTGTCCGTGCCCTGTTTCTGGCCGCCGTCCTGATTCCCACCGTGATTCCCGCGCTGTCGGCCGCGGACGGCGGCGAGCCCGCCGATCTGGTGAGCATTTACATCAAGGCGCTGGACGCCAATCCGCAGTACCAGGCGGCGGTGGCCGAGTTTCGCGAAGCGTCCGAGGCCAAGCCGCAGGCCCTGGCCAAGCTGCTGCCGCAGATCGGCGCCGGCGCCGGCGCCGGCGAGCTGGACCAGGCGGTCAGCGGCAATTTCTTCCGCGGCGTGCTTGACACCGACGAGGGTGGCGACGGCATCCAGGTCAATCATCGCAACCAGTTCTACAGCGTCGGCTACCAGGTGGGACTGACCCAGGTGCTGTTCGACTGGGGGTTGTTCAAAACCTATGACCAGGCCGAGCTGAAAGTAGGGCAGGCCGGCGTCAAGGTCTACGAGGCGCTGGACAACCTGCGCCTGCAGACCGTGCAGGCTTATTTCGACGTGCTGACGGACCAGGATGGCGTGCATTTCGCCAGTGCCGAGAAAGAGGCCGTGGGCGAGCTGCTGGAACAGGCCAGGAACAAACTGTCCAACGGCCTGGTCACCGATGTCGAGGTGAAGCAGGCGCAGGCGGAGTACGACCTGTCGGACGCCAGCCTGATCGATGCGCAGAACACCTTGGAAGTGGACCTGACGCAGCTGCAGCTGCTCACCGGCGGGCAGAGCTATTCTCGGCTGAAGCCGCTGGGCTCGCTGTTCCAGCCGGCGCCGCCGGACCCGAACAAGCTGGAGGTGTGGCTGGAGCGTGCGCAGTCGCAGAACCTGCTGCTGCAGGACAGGCACTACGGTACCGAGATCGCGCAGAAGGAAATCGAGATGCAGAAGGCGGCGCGCCTGCCCACGCTCGATGCCAGCGCCAAGCGCAGCTATGAATATGCCGATGGCGGCATCACCAATGGCATCGCCGCCGGCGACAACCACGCCATCGACCAGAGCGTGTACCTCAATTTCAAGGTGCCGATCTACACCGGCGGCGCCATCACGTCTGCGGTGCGCGGTGCCGAGGCCGGCTTCCAGCGCGCGCAGTACGAGGAAGCCGCGGCGCGCAACGACGCCAAGCACAGCACCCAGGTGGCGTTCCTCAACAGCACCGCCGGACTGAGCCACATCAGCGCGTTGAACCAGGCGGTGCAGTCGGCGGTAGCCGCCGAGGATGCGGCGCGCGTCGGCTACGGCGTCGGCACCAAGACCTATTCCGACGTGCTGCTGGCGGTGCGCACCCGCTACAAGGCGGAGCGCGACTACACCCAGGCGCGCAACGGTTTCATCGTCAATTTTCTCAAGCTGAAACAGGCCGCCGGGGCGCTGAGCCACGCCGACTTGCTCACCATCAATCGTTGGCTGCAGCAATAAAACCAGAACTTAGGGATCAATCACCAGATGGAAACGCCGCGCCACCCCTACCGCAAGTTCGTCTTCGCCGCCGCCACGCGCACCGCGGCCGGCTACTACTCCGTCACCAGTCCGCGTCACGGCCGCTCGTTCCGGCTGGAGCCGGCGGAATTCGAGTTGGCGCGCCTGTTCGACGGCGACCGCAGCGGCGTGGAGATCCGCCAGAGCGCGGCGCGCCTGAGCGGCCGCGAGTTCAGCGCGCCCGAGCTGGAACAGTTCGCCAACGAGCTGGCGCTGGCCGGCCTACTGCAGCCGGGCACGCAGGAGCCGCTGCCGGTGCCGCCGCAGAGCGACGAGGAAGCCGCCGCCGCTGGCTGGCTGGGGCAGCGCGCCGCGCCGGGGCCGGAGATCGCGGCGCCGTCGACATTGCCGGGCTCGCTCAGCGGCAGCGGCCGCATGGGCACGCTGACCTCGCTGTGGGGCGCTTTCCGCGGCTCGTCCGATCCGCTCAGCTTTGCCTTTTCGGTGCGGCCTTTCCTGTGGCTGGGCGGCCTGCTCAACTGGGCCCTATATTCGAGCCTGCTGGTCTACGGCCTGATCGCCCTGTCCTTCGGCGCGGTGTTCGCGCTGTGGGTCAACCGTGTCGGCGTCGCCAGCGACGTGGTGCAGCTGATCCATCCGCTGCCGTTCGCGCTGATGGCGGTGGGCTGCCTGGCGCTGCTGGAATTCCTCGGTGAGGTGGCCCGCGCCGCCGCGGTGCGCAGCGCCACCGGCGTGGTGCCGCGCTTCGGCATCCAGCTCGGCGTCGCCCTCATTCCGTACTTCAAGGCCGAGACCTCAGGTCCGGCGGAAGCGGCCGAACGCACCACCCGCATGCGCATCCTCGGCGCCGCCATGGTGTCGACGCTGACGGTGGAAGTGCTGGCCATCGCCGGCTGGTTCGCCTTCCATCACGGCCACGCTTTCCTGCCGGTGTTCTGCATCGGCCTGGCCATCGCCGCGATGATCTGGATGTTTATCCTGGTCAACCCGCTGGCCAAGCGCGACGGTTACCACGTGTTTGCCAGCCTGGTGCGGGTACCGGACCTGCGCGAGCAGGCACTGGTCGCCCTGTTCGGCTACCGCAAGCCCTGGCTCGACACGCGCCGCGTGCCCAATTCCGTGCTGTATGTCTACGGCGCGCTGTGCATCGCCTACCTGGCCTGGGTCATCGTCTGGCTGGTGCTGTTCCCCGGCGAGTGGCTGGCCGGCGGCTGGGGCCCGGCCGGCGTGGTGGTGTTCCTGGCGGTGGTCGGCTACTACGTCTACCTTCAGGTCAGCCGCCTGCTGTCGCAGCGCGCCAACATCGGCGGCGAAATCGTCATTCCGCCGCCCAACCGGCTCGACTGGATCATCATCGGCGCCATCGTAGCGGTGGCGCTGTTCCCCTGGCCCTACGAGCCGAGCGGTGATTTCACCGTGCTGCCGTATGCGCGAGCCGACGTGCGTGCCTCGATCGCCGGCGATGTGCGCAAGGTGCTGGTCAAGGAAGGAGACGCGGTCAAGGCCAACGACGTCATCGCCGAGCTGGCGGACGACGAGGAGCAGGCGGCGGTGGCGAGCAGCAAGGCCGATATCGCCAAGCTCTATGCCGAGCTGCAGCTGCTCAAGCTGGGCGCGCGCCCGGAAGAGATCGACCTGGCCCGGCAGGAAGTGGCCACGGCGCAGAAGAAGTACGACTACGCCCAGGCCGAGGCGGTGCGCCAGGAGAAGGCCTTCAACCAGAAGGCCGTGAGCGAGCAGCAGTACCAGCATTACCTGTCCGAAGCGCAGGTCAGCCAGCAGCAGTTGCTGGAGTCCAAGCGCCACCTCGACCTGATCAGCGGCGCGGCGCGGCCGGAGAAGCTGGATGAGATCCGCGCCGAGATTGCCAGCGCGCAGGCGCAGTTGCAGTACCACACGCAGCAGCTCGAATACACCAAGGTGCGCGCGCCGATCGGCGGCCGCGTGGTGTCCGGCACATTGATCTTCGCGGTGGGCGACTACCTGGAGCGCGGCGCCCTGCTGGCGCGCATCGAGGACAGCAACCACCTGCAGGTGCAGATCAGCCTGCCGGAAACCGCCATCGGCGAGATCGCGGTCGGCGACCATGCCTGCGCCAAGGCCTGGGGCGTGCCATACGCCTGCTATCCCGGCACGGTGACGCAGATCGCGCCGAGCGCCGACACCACCACCGACGGCCGCGTCATCCGCGTGATGATGCAGGTGGACCAGGTCGATGGCCGCATCCGGCCGGAGATGACGGGCTACGCCAAGGTCCATGCCGCGACCTATCCGCTGATCGTGGCGTTCACCCGGCCGGTGGTACGTTTCTTCCTGGTCGAGGTCTGGTCTTGGCTCCCCTAGGAGAACTACTGGGCGAAGCGGGGGGTGCGCCGCGTGCGCGCTTCCTGCCGCCGGCCGCCGATGGCGGCTTGCGCGAGTCCGATTTCCGCCTGATCAACGACAGCGGCTTCGGCGACGGCCTCAACAACTACGCCCACAGCATGGCGTGGTTCGAGGGCAAGCTGTACGTCGGCACCACCCGCGGCACCTGGGCCATGACCAAGGTCAACACGCCGGTGCCGGATCTGAAGCCGTGGCCGACCGAATGCCCGGATGATGTGTACGAGGTGGACCGGCGCGCCGAGATCTGGTGCTACGTGCCGGAGACCGACACCTGGACGCGGGTATACCAGGCGGCCTACGTCAAGGGCCGCACCAAGCCGGTGGTGCCGCGCTACATCGGCTATCGCGGCATGACCATTTTCCAGGGGCCGACCGATGCCAAGCCCTGCCTGTACGTGTCCACCTGGGCGCCGCAGCAGGCCGAGCCGCCGGACATTCTGCGCTCCGAGGACGGCATCACCTTCGGCACCGTGCCGCGGCCGCCATGGGACGTGACGGTGCGCTCGTTCCGCACCCTGCAGGTGTTCAAGGGGCGGGTGCACACCAGTCCCACCGGTTCCAGCGGCGCCGCCGGCAAATCGCAGGAGTGCGTCGCCTCGGAAGCGGCGGTGTACTGCACCGACGACATGCAGACCGCGCGCTGGCAGCCGGCCAGCGAGGACAGCTTCGGCGATCCGACCAACCTCACTGTGTTCGAGATGGCGGAGTTCAACGGCCATCTCTATGCCGGCACCGTCAACGCCGCGCAGGGCTTCCAGCTGTGGAAGACCGATGGCGCTTCGGGGCCGCCGTACCAGTGGAAGCGCGTGCTGCAGCACGGCGCCTGGCGCGGCCCGTTCAACGAGGTCTGCGGCAGCCTGTGCGTGTTCAAGGGCGCGCTCTACGTCGGCACCGGCATCGTCAACGGCGGCTATCACCGCGCCGAGAAGATCGGCCCGGCGGCGCCGGAGCTGCTGCGGGTCTGGCCGGACGACTCCTGGGACCTGCTGATGGGGTATTCGCGGCTGACTCCGGACGGACTCAAGGTGCCGCTGTCCGGTTACTCCGGCGGCTTCGACAATATCTTCAACGGCTACGTCTGGCGCATGGGCGTGCACGGCGACTGGCTCTACGCCGGCACCATGTCCTGGGCCAATGTCATTCCCTACCTGCACGTGGAGATGTGGCCGGAGGAAATGCTGGTGCTGATGCAGCGCTGGGGCAAGGAAGAGATGGTGCGTCGCTACGGCGGCTGCTCGCTGTACCGCTCGCGCGACGGCGTGCGCTGGGAGCCGGTGACGCGCTCCGGCTTCGGCAACAAGTACAACTGGGGTATCCGCAACATCGTCTCGACCAAGCACGGCCTGTTCATCGGCACCGCCAATCCGTTCGGGCCGACGGTGGCAATCCGCCGCGACAAGCGCTGGGTCTATGTCGACAATCCGCGCGGCGGCTGCGAGGTGTTCCTCGGCGGCGAGCCGGACGCCGGAAAATGATCGTCTCCGCGCCCCTGCTAGTGCTGTCTGCGCCAGGTGCGGAAGCGGCGCGCCTCGCCGCCATGCTGGGGCGGCATCCCGCCGCCTACGGCCTGCCGGAGCTGAACCTGCATCTGGCTCCTACGGTGGAAGGCCTGCTGTCGGTGTTCCAGGTCACCCAGGGCAATGCGCAGGACGGGCTGTTGCGCGTGGTGGCCGAGCTGTATTGCGGCGGTCAGGGTGATGCGGACATAGTCGCCGCGCGCGAATGGCTGAAGCGCCGCGCCGACTGGAGCAGCATGGAGCTGCTGAATGAGTTGGGCGAGCGTATCGCGCCGAAGCTGCCGGTGCTGGCCGAAAGCAGCCTGGCCTGGCGCCTGCTCGACGTCGAAGCCTGGCTGGCACGGGTGCCGGACGCACGTGTGCTGCAGGTGGTGCGCCACCCACGCACGCAGTGCGCCGAGCTGGCGTCGCGCCTGCAGGGCCCGCTGTTCGTGCCGCCCGACTACAAGGACTATGGCGTCGATCCGGCGGTGATCGATCCGCAGCTCGCCTGGTACCGCATCAACCGCAACATCGGCCAGACGCTCGGCGCGTTGCCAGCGGCGCAGCGCCGGCAGGTGCAGGCCGAAGACCTGTTCGCCGCACCCGAGGATACGCTGCGCGAACTCTGCGGCTGGCTCGGCCTGCCGTTCGGCGAAGGCGCCCTGTACCGCATGATGCACGCCGAGGACGGCCCCTATGCACGCATCGGCAGCACTGCGGCGCCGTACGGCATGGAGCTGGAATTCCACGAGGCGCCGCAGTTCAGCGGCCGCCTGCGGCCGCGCCTGGGACTGGAAGGTCCGGCGGAGTGGCGCCGCGACGGCAAGGCGCTGGCAGCGGAGGTGGTGACCCTGGCGCGGAGTTACGGCTACCGTTGAATAGATACATCTTGTCATCCTGAGCGTAGCGAAGGATCTGGCCCCTGCGCACAGCCAGATCCTTCGCTACGCTCAGGATGACAATTGATATTTTCTCGCTTGAATTGCAAACGTATCCACCATGACCGCCAGCAAAAAAGCCAAAGCCAAGCCCGCCGCCAAAGCCAGCCGCATCGACTGGACCACCAAGACCGCCCTGGTCACTGGCGCCAACCGCGGCATCGGCCTGGAAACGGCGCGCCAGCTCGGCCAGGCCGGCTGCAAAATCGTGCTGGCGGCGCGTGATCTCCAGCTGGGCGAGGAAGCGGCGCAGCCCTTGGTCGCCGAAGGCCTGCGTGTGCGGGTGGAGAAGCTGGATGTGTCCGACGAGCAGTCGGTGAAGGATTGCGCTAGGCGTTTGAAGAAGTCGCGCGTCGGCGTCGACATTCTGGTCAACAACGCCGGCATCTACGACCGCACGCCGATCATGGAGCTGGAGACGGAAACCTTCATGCAGGTGTTCCGCACCAATACCCTCGGCGCGCTGTGGTGCAGCCAGGCTTTCATTCCCGGCATGGTCGAGCGGCAGTGGGGGCGGGTAGTGATGGTCAGCTCCGGTCTCGGCACCTTCAGCCGCGGCATGCTCGGCCATCCCTGTTACGCCATTTCCAAGGCGGCGCTCAACGCGCTGACCATCAAGCTGGCCCAGGCCACGCCGGACGTGGTGAAGATCAACGCGGTGCGTCCGGGCTGGGTCAAGACGCGCCTGGCCGGGGCGCTGGGCAAGGACTCGGTGGAGACCGGCGCCGAGCGGGTGGTGCATCTGGCGCTGCTGCCGGACGATGGTCCCAGCGGCGGCTACTTCCGCGGCAAGCGGCCCAGTCGCTGGTAAAACAGCAGGCAAGGAAAGCGCGCCGCGCGGGGTGACGCAATGTCCCCTCTCCCCCACATTCGTGGAGGAGAGGGGATTGATGAGACCAGCTCTACGAATCCACCTCCGCCGCAGCCAGCACGCCTTGCCGGCTCTGCTTGCCCCAGTGGCTGCTGCCGGCAAGAAAGGCCCACCAGCCCCAGGCGGCGCCGGCATGGCGCAGCAACTGGAAGGTGAAGGGCTCGGCCACAGCTGCGAGCAGCGCGCCGGAGAAGCTGGCGCGGTGCCGGTCATCCACCCAGCGCCGATACCATTGCACCGAGGCGAGGTGGTAGGCGAGGTCGATCGCGATCTTGATTCCGATCAGGGTGGCCACCGGCGCGAACACGCCGCTGCGGCCGCCCAGCGCATAAGCCAGCAACAGGAAAAAGGCAGTGAGGCCATAGAGCGGTTGCAGTGTGTCCACCGCCTTCACCGGCAGCATCAGGGTGCCCAGCCAGCCATAGCGGCGGTTGCCCACCATCGAGCGGTACCAGTACTGGGTCTGCAGAAAGCCGCCGAACCAGCGCTGGCGCTGGCGCAGGAAGGCGGAGATGGTGGCCGGCGCATCGGTGCGCGCCTGGGCGGAGCCCAGCACGCGGAAACGCCAGCTGCGCCCCTGCGCCTGCGCGAGGCGGCGCAGGCGATGGATCAGCTCATAGTCTTCCACCATGCACTGTGGATCGAAGCCGCCCACCGCCAGCAGGGCTTCGCGGCGAAAGCCGGCAAAGGCGCCGGAGATCAGCAGCAAACTATCCAGTTGCATCCAGGCATGGCGCGACAGGAAATTGCGGATGTACTCGTAGGTCTGGAACCATTGCAGCACGCGCCCGCCCGGGCCGCCGCCGCACACCGGGCTGAGTATGCCGGTGGCCGCGACCAGCTCCGGCTCGGCCGAGAAGGCCCGGCGGAACGCGGCGATGGCGCCTGGTTCGAGCAGGGTATCGGCATCCACCGTCAGCACCACTTCGGTGTGCAGGTGCAGGGCCGCGGAGTTGAGGGCGCGCGCCTTGCCGCCGTGCGGCAGGCGCAGCCAGCGCAGGGTCGGATACTGTGCGCCCGGCTCGCTGATCTGGCCCAATGCGGGCGCCGCCAGGCCATAGCGGCTGCTTAACAACTCGGCCGTGCCGTCGCTGGAGCCGTCATCGGCGATGACGATGCAGTCCGGGGCTTGCGCCTGTGCAAGCAGGATGCCCAGGGTCAGGGGCAGGGCGGCCGCCTCGTTGTGCGCGGCAACGATCACGCCCAGCGTGACGCCGGGTTCAGTTGCCGACGCCGACACCGCGGCAGGACCCAGCAAGCGCCGCGACTGCCAAGCCACGAACAGCAGCAATACCGTGTCGTAGACGATATAGGCGATGCCCACGCCCCAGGCCAGCACGCCGCCGAGCTTGAACGAAGCGGCGAAAAGCAGCAGCCACAACAGCAGCACGCTGCCATGGATCAGGGTGCTGGCAAGCGGCGTCGGCGGCGGCGACAGCCGCGGCGAGTTGGCAGTCAGGGCGGAGGCGAGGGAATTCATGGAACCAGAATGATGCTGGACGATCAATATGATGCCGGGCGAGCGGCTTTGGATTGAATGCGTGCGACAAGCCGCCCGCCTCGAATAGACTGTGACTGCGGCAGTTTGTTCCACCGACTCATCGGTGGGTTGCAGTCTGTGGATTCCACCTGTTATTGATGCTGCTTTCAGCTCTTTTCCCGATTTGAATGAACCCTCCGTCGCGTTACAACAGGCCCGCCATTGTCCTGCACTGGCTGGTCGCCGCCCTGATGGCCCTGAATGTCGCCCTGGTGCTGCCCATCGACCTGTTTCCGGAAAGCTGGGGCCGGCCGATCATCGATACACATAAATCGATCGGCATCACCGTGCTGGGGCTGGCCCTGCTGCGCCTGCTGTGGCGCCTGGGGCATGTGCCGCCGCCGCTGCCCCGAGGCTACCGGCGCTGGGAGCGCCGGGCTTCCCGCCTGGCGCACGGTTTGCTCTACGCGCTGATGTTCGCCCTGCCGCTGTCCGGATGGATGCACGATTCGGCCTGGAAGGACGCGGCCACGCATCCGATGAAACTGTACGGCCTGGTACCGTGGCCACGGATCGCCTGGATCGTCGACATCGATCCCGCGCGCAAGGAGTACCTGCACCAGCTGTTCGGCGGCTGGCACACGGCGCTAGGCTATATGCTTTATGGGCTGGTGGCGCTGCATCTGGCGGGCGCGCTGAAACATCAGTTCATCGACAAGGAACCGGAATTGCAGCGTATCGGCTTGTAAGGCGCATGGAGCGGCGAAACTCCATATATGGGTTCGCCGGCGTTGGCGGTCATCGGCATGGAAACGGGTGCACGTTGAGGATGGGTGTCACCCAGCCTGGGAGTGCGCCACCGCCTCCGCCAGGCGGATGCCGTCAACGGCCGCCGACAGGATGCCGCCGGCGTAGCCCGCACCCTCGCCGCCCGGGTACAAACCCTTGACGTTGAGGCTCTGCAGATCTTCGCCGCGCGTGATGCGCAGCGGCGAGGAGGTTCGGGTTTCGATACCCGTCAGCACCGCTTCCGGTGCGTCGAAGCCGCGGATCTGGCGGCCGAACGCGGGCAGTGCCTCGCGGATCGCCTCGATGGCAAAGGCGGGCAGGGCGCCGCTCAGGTCGCCGAGTTTCACCCCCGGCTTGTAGGAGGGGACAACGCTGCCGAGCGCGGTGGAGGCGCGGCCCGCCAGGAAGTCGCCGACCAGCTGTCCCGGCGCTTCGTAGCTGCTGCCGCCGAGCACGAAGGCCTGTGATTCCAGCCCCTCCTGCAGCGCCAGGCCCGCCAGCGGGCCGTCCGGGTAGTCCACCTCGGGGGTGATGCCGACGACGATGCCGGCGTTGGCATTGCGCTCGTTGCGCGAGTACTGGCTCATGCCGTTGGTCACTACGCGGTTGGGCTCCGAGGTCGCCGCCACCACCGTGCCGCCCGGGCACATGCAGAAGCTGTAGACCGAACGGCCATTGGCCGCATGGTGCACCAGCTTGTAGTCGGCCGCGCCCAGCGCCGGGTTGCCGGCATAGCGGCCGTGCCGCGCACGGTCGATGAGGGATTGCGGATGCTCGATGCGGAAGCCCAGCGAGAACGGCTTGGCCTCCATGTATACGCCGCGGCGGTGGAGCAGGCGGAAGGTGTCGCGCGCGCTGTGGCCGACGGCGAAGATCGCCTGGTCGCACTCGATCGTTTCGCCGCCCGCCAGAACCACCCCGCGCAGGCGGCCGCCGTCGATCAGGACGTCGGCGACGCGTTGCTCGAAGCGGATCTCGCCGCCCAGGCGTTCGATTTCGCGGCGCATCTTTTCGACCATGCTGGCCAGGCGAAAGGTGCCGATGTGCGGCCTGGCGGCGTAGAGGATCTCCGGCGGCGCGCCCGCCTTCACGAACTCCTCCAGCACCTTGCGCCCGAGATAGCGCGGGTCCTTGATCTGGGTGTAGAGCTTGCCGTCGGAGAAGGTGCCCGCGCCGCCTTCGCCGAACTGCACGTTGGACTCGGGGTGGAGCACGCCGCGCCGCCATAAGTCCCAGGTGTCCTTGGTGCGCTCGCGCACGGCCTTGCCGCGCTCTAGCACGATCGGGCGGAAGCCCATCTGTGCCAGCACCAGGCAGGCGAAGATGCCGCAGGGGCCGAATCCCACGACCAGTGGCCGCCGCGTCCCGGTCGGCGGCGCGGCGCTGACGAAGCGATAGCGCATGTCCGGCGACGGAGCGACATTGCGGTCGTCGCGCAGGCGCGTCAGGATCGCCGCCTCGTCTGCCACCTCCACGTCCACGATGTACACAAACTGCAGGCCGAGCCTCTTGTGGCGCGCATCATGGCTGCGCTTGAAGACGGTGAAAGCCAGCAGTTCGACCTCGCGCAGGCCCAGGCGCCTGGCGATGGCCGGCCCGAGCGCGTCGCCGGGATGATCGATCGGCAGATTCAGTTCGGTGAGTCGAAGCATCGCTTTATGCTGAACGGGTCCGGCACCCGGCAAGATCGTTCAGGGCGTGAATTGCAGCCGGTGCTTCAGTGGGAACAATCGGGAGGGTCGGGGAGCCCGCTGTTGTCGACATCGTTATGGAACGGTTCTGGTCACGGGCCGCAGCCTACCGTAAAGCGGCCTGCCGCGACAGGCAGTTGCGGGTTGAAGGCCGCCCCGTTCACAGCGCCTTGCGGAAGGTCAGATTGATGCGCTGCGCGCCCAGCAGGGCGTGCCAGGCCGGCTTGAGCGGCGCCACGCCGTGATAGCGCAGGCGTGCCGGGCCGCCCCAGACCACCACGTCGCCGTGGGTCAAGGGAATGCGCAGGCACTTGTCGTCCCGTCGCAGGCCGCCGAACAGGAAGGTGGCGGGGACGCCCAGTGAGACGGAGACGATGGGCTGGCTGAAATCCCGCTCGTCCCGGTCCTGGTGCAGGGACAGGTGCGTGCCGGGTTCGTAGCGGTTGATCAGGCAGGCGTCCGGTTCAAATGCCTGGAAGCCGCCCAGTGCGGCAGCTTCGCCCGCCAGTTGCCGCAACACTTCCGGCATGGGCGGCCAGGGCTGGCCGCTGTCGGGATCGATCGGATCGTAGCGGTAGCCGTGGCGATCGCTGACCCAGCCGCGCATGCCGCAGTTGCTCATCGCTACCGACATGCGCAGGCCGCCGGGCGTGACCAGGTGGCGGAACGGGGCTTGCGCCACGACCTCCCGTACCGCCGCCAGGATGGCGGTGTCATTGGCCAGCGCCTGGCCGCGCAACACCGCGGCGCCCGCGGCTAATTCCTCGCGCCAGGTGCAGGTTTCGCCGGAATCCGCGAACAGGTCCAGGGTCATGCGGCAGCGCTCACAGGGCGTCGTGGAAAATGATGCCCAGTGTATGCCGCCGCCCCGCGCGCAGCCGGCTGACGCCGTGGCGCAGGTTGACGCGATAGCTGCCGCGCGTGCCGCGCACTGGCCGCTGATGAACGGCGAAGGCCACGGCGTCGCCCTGGCGCAGCGGCACCACCTCCGCGCGCGACTGCATGCGCGGCCGCTGCTCGGTCAGGACGAATTCGCCGCCGCTGAAATCGCGGCCCGGCTCGGACAGCAGGATCGCCAGTTGGATCGGGAAGACATGCTCGCCGTACAGATCCTGATGCAGGCAGTTGTAGTCGTCCACCCCGTATTGCAGCAGCAGCGGCGTGGGCCGGCGCTGTCCCGCCTCGTGACAGCGCGCGAGAAATTCCGCGTGCCGCGCCGGGTAGTGCACCGCAATGCCCATGACGGTGTTCCAGCGGTTGGCGAGCGGCGTCAGGTGCGCATAGACCGAGCCGCGCAGGGCGGCGATCGGATCGGGCAGGGGATAGCTGAAATACTTGTACTCGCCGCGCCCGAAGCCGTGGCGCGCCATCACGACGCGGCTGCGGAACAGCTCTTCTTCCCGATACAGCGCGGCCAGCGCCGTGCAGGCGGCCGCATCGAGCAGGCCCGCGATCACAGCGCTGCCCTGCGCGTCCAGATCCTGCTCGATGCGCCGCCAGTCGAGCCCATCGACGCGCGCGGCGAGGCCCGGCGCCGCCTTGTGGCATGGCGGTTCGTGCAGGATG
The DNA here is from genome assembly GCA_026224805.1 of Nevskia soli. GTDB lineage: Bacteria > Pseudomonadota > Gammaproteobacteria > Nevskiales > Nevskiaceae > Nevskia > Nevskia soli_A. The sequence goes on along the minus strand of JAMFRN010000235.1, from coordinate 29,289 downwards.
ACGCTCATGCGCGCGCTTCCCGCTGCAGCAGGGCGCGCTTGCGATGGACGCCCCAGCGATAGCCCGACAGCGAGCCGTCCTTCTTCAGCACGCGGTGGCAGGGCACGATGACCGCCAGCGTATTGGCGGCGCAGGCCGCGCCGACCTCGCGCGCCATTGCCGGTGCGCCGAGCCGTGCCGCGAGGGCGCCGTAGCTGGTGGTCTGGCCGGGCGGAATCTCGCGCAGTGCCTGCCACACCCGCACTTCGAAGTCCGAACCGCGCAGGTCGAGGGGCAAGTCACTAACGGCCTGCCGCTGCTCGATCAGGCCGACCAGCTCCGCCACGGTTGGCGCCAGCGCGTCGGAAGTCTCGACCAAGTCAGCGTCCGGAAAGCGCTGGCGCAGCGCCTGGATTGAAAACTGGTCGAGATTGCCGAATTCCACCGTGACCAGGCCGCGGGTGGAAGCCGCTGCGATGAAGGGGCCTAAGCTGCTGTCACCCCAGGCGTAACGAATGGTCTGTTGCACGATCTGCTCCATATGTCCGGTCGCGGGGCTGCGACGATGGGAGGAGATTAGTGGCCAGGGTCGCTTCGATCTTCCGGTTTCTTGCGCGCCTCCGGCCAACCCTTATTTGGCCAGCTCGGCGGGGATCAAGACTTCAAGTACCAGCTTGGGCGCTATGAGCGTCGCCTGGTGCGGCACACAGGGCGTGCTGCTGCTCTTCACATTGCGGGTGGCAAACAAGCGCAGGATTTCGGTCTTGACCTGATCCATCAATTCGCAATCCGCATCGCTCAGGCCGCCGCCGATGGTCACCTGCTTCCAGTACGCATCCACGTTCGCCAGATTCGCGTCCGCCGCCGGCTGCAACGTAGTCGCCTTGATGTGCACGCCGGCAATGCGTGCGGGACGGTCGTTGACGGCGCTGCAGGCGCCGGGGGTAACCAGCGATTTGTCGTCGCGTGCGCCCAGTTGCAGCAGAATCTGCCGCACCGAGGTTTCCAGGCCGCTGCAGGAATAGCGCGAGCTGAAACCCATGTACTGGAAATCCAGCTCATGGGTGGACCAGTTCGCCGCCTGGTGGTCCTGGGCACCGGCTGGGGACAGGGCGAGGAGTGCCGTGGAGGCGATCAATGCCCTTGCGCAAACACTGATCCGACCGTTCATCATGATTCGCTCCCGATACGGTATGGGGCTGATTATGCCCCTTGCCGGATGGTGGTGGCGGTCCGGGCCGCGATGCGCATCAATAACGGCGCTTTAACATTACGGGGGAAAGAGTATCGGCGTGCACGAGCCAGCCCCAGGCCATTCGCCGTTCACTATTCGCGCGATCGCTCGGCCGCCGCGCTCAGCGCCTTCCAGCGCGCATATTCGGTCGGCAGGCACACCGCGCAGGGCCGGTATCCGGCAGCCTGCGCATCCGCCTCGTCGAGAAAGAACACGCGTTGTGGTACATATCCGCCCTTGGCGATGGCGCGCAATGCGGACGGACAGTCGAGGCGGCCGTAGATGCGGCCGCGCCGGTGGCCGCCGAGGGTGCCGGGCCGTTCGCTGGAGCGGGGCCTGCCGTCCGGACCGAGCAGGGTCCAGCTTTTGCCCATCAGTGGCTGCTGTAGCCGCCGTCCACCGGCAGCATGTGGCCGTGAATGAAGGAGGCTTCGTCGGAGCACAGCCACAGCACTGCCTTGACCACTTCCAGGGCGGTGCCGGCGCGTCCCGCCGGATGCAGGGAGATGAAGCGGCGCAGGGCGTCCTCGCCGCGGTTGATGACATTGAGGCCGAGGCCGGCTTCGATCAGGCCGGGGCAAACGGCGTTGACGCGCACGCCGCGGCCGGCATAGCTGATCGCGGCCGACTTGGTCAGGCCGGCGATGCCGTGCTTGGTGGCGGTGTAGGAGGCGTTGGCGCCGCCGTTGAGGCCGAGGATCGAGCAGTTGTTGACGATGGCGCCGCCGCCCTGGGCCAGCATCAGCTTGATCTCGTGCTTCATGCAGCGCCAGGTGCCGCTGAGATTGACGCGCAGGTTGCGCTCCCAATCCTCCTCGCTGATGTCTGCCAGCGGGATGCCGCCGCCGCCGAGGCCGGCATTGTTGAAGGCCGCGTCGAGCCGGCCGTATTGCGCGACGATCCGCTCGAACATCGCTCCGACCTGGGCGGCGTCGCCGATATCGGCGCCGAAGGCGTCGGCCTGGCCGCCGGCCGAGCGCACCGCCTCGACCGTGGCCTGCGCTGCGTCGAGCCGCACATCGCATACCGCCACGCGGTAGCCGCGCGCGGCGAAGGCGCTGGCGGCAACGCTGCCGATGCCGCCGCCGCCGCCGGTGATCAGTATGGTTTTGGCCGGTGTATCGCTCATCGCTTCAGTTCCGCTTGGGTGGCTTCAGGGGGAGGCGTCGCCGGATGCCGCGTCGCCGGCCTCGGTCTCCGGCAATGCAATGTTCAGGAATCGTGCCAGTCTCCGGCGCACGGCGCCAGCGTGGCTCATCGGAAAGAAGTGGCCGGCCTGCGCGATCAGCTCCACTTGCGCCTGCGGCAGCAGCTGTTGCAGGGCGCGGCAGGTCGGCAGGCAGCGCGAGTGCTCGCCGTAGATCAGCAGCAGGGGCATGGGCAGCGCGGCGATGGCTTCGGCTTCCAGGCCGGTAGCGATGAACTCGCGGCTGGCACCGGTGGTGTCGAGCAGCGCCAGCCACTGCTTCGCCGCGCGCTGCGCGCCGCGGCCTTCGCCGAACGGGGTGAAGGCGTCGCGCGTGGCCGACTCGCCGCCGCCAATGCGCCAGCGCGCCAGCACCTCCAGAAACAGCAGGCCGACCTGCTTTTCGTTATCCCAGTCGTGACCGGATCTGGCCGCGATTTCGATCTCGAACGGCGACAAGTAGGGAGAATCCGACAGCTTCTGCTCCGGCTGCAGCCGGTTGACCTTGGTATCCATGATCACCAGTTGCGACACCCGCTGCGGATGCCGCCCGGCGTATTCCACAGCTACGCCCCCGCCGTAGCTGTGGCCGACCAGGGCGCAACTCGAAATATCCAGATGATCGAGCAGGGCGGCGAGGTCGCGCGACATGGTCACCGCATCGTAGCCGGAAGCCGGCACGCCGCTATAGCCATGGCCGCGCAGGTCGAACAGGGTGATGCGGAAGTACCGCGACAGCGGCACCGCGTAGTGCAGGAACCAGAAGGCGCGGCTCGCCGCCAGGCCGTGCACCAGCACCAGGTCCGGGCCTTCGCCCATCTGCTGATAGGCGATGTTGACGCCGTTGAGGGTGGCTTCAGCCATAGGGGTTATGCGCCAAAGTCAAAGTACATCGTCATTCCCGCGCAGGCGGGAATCCAGTTTTGCACCGCTGCCAATCTGCACTCTGGTTCGATGCAGCATCGCCGCCGCCCCTGGATTCCCGCCTGCGCGGGAATGACGGTAATTGAAAGGGGCGCTTTGGCCTTAAAGCTGCGCCACCAGAAAGTCCGCGATCTGGCCGATGGAGAGGTCGTCGACGTAGCGCCCGTCCTTCATCAGCAGCTTGTCGAACGGCACTTTCTTGTGCGTGATGTCCTCTTCGATCGCCACCACCAGCTGGATGATGTCGATCGATTCGAAGCCGAGGTCCGCCAGCAGGGTGGTGCCGCGGCCCATCTGGCCCTCGAACTCGTGGTCCCAATCCTGGGTGAAGTCCTCGAGCAGGGCGGCGAGCTTGGCCACCAGCTGATCGCTGGTGAGCTTGGCGGCGGATGCGGCAGATAGGTCGTTGGCCATTTCTTCAGTTTACTCGCTTTGCTCGCTGCATCATTCCATGTAACCGAGCATCTGCAGCTGCTCGATGATCTGTTTCTTCTCGTTGTCGTCCATTTCCTCGGACTTCTCGCGCTCGCCGCCGCGTACGGTGGGCGCACCGATCTTGACCGGATGCTCCGACAGCCAAGTCTCGCTGAAGAAGCTTTCGGCGACCTTGCCCTCGAAATCGGAAGGGGTGGGCAGGCCCAGGCTGTGCAGCAGGGTCGGGGCGACGTCGACGATCTTGCGCTTGCCGACCATGCCCTCGTCGCTGATGCCGGCGCCGCAGGCCATGAAGATGCCATCCGGATGATGCGTACCGATCGGGTTGGGACGCTTCACCACCGCCGGCTTGAGGTTGCGGATGGAGACGAAGCCGTTGTCGCGCAGCACCAGGGTCAGGTCGCAGGCGTCCTTCATGTGGGCGCCCTGGAACCAGTCCTCGCGCTTGAGCACGTCGACGATGACCGGCTCGCCGTCTTCGTTGCGCAGCTGCTTCAGGTCCTCGATCAGCTTGTCGCGGACGCGGTTGTAGTCCTTTTGCGGGATGCCCGGATCGCCCGGCTTCTCGGCGACGCGGATGTAGATGCCGTTGGAGGAGGGCGTGCGGCAGTAGGCGACCGTCTGGCTCCAGTCGAGGTTGGCGAAGTCCGAGGCCTCGCGGCGCAGGGCCTGTTCGCTGCCGTCGCTCACCGCCCACTTCAGATAGCCTAGGTCTTCCAGGTAGCTGTTGATGCGCAGCACTTCGACGGTGGCGGTGAAGCCGTGGTCGGAGGCGAAGAATACCTGTGCGTCGGGGCCGACCAGCTCCACCAGGCGCTTGATGTAGCGGTCGACATTGCCGAAATATTCGCGGCACACGCCGCGCACGCGGTTGTACAACTCGCTGCGCTCGGCCGGCATCAGGGCCGGGTCGAGGAACTGCCAGGCCTGGTGCTGGATCTTGTCGGTACCGTCGAACATTACCGCCATCAGGTCCGGCTTGTCGTTGGCCAGGATGTACTCGGCGATGTGGAACCACTGTTCCTCGCGCGGCAGGTGATAGCGCACCCAGTTTTCCATGTCCGCATCGGACAGGGTTTCCATGGCCTGCTTTTCCTTGTCGAAATCCCAGGCCAACTCCTTCGGGTCGAAGCCGGGGATGGCCTGTTTGATGCGCTCGAACAGGCCCAGCGGATGCGAGTTGCGGCGCAGGTGCTTGGCCGGGATGAAGCCCGGCACGATGGCGCCATTGGTGTCCTTCGGCGGCGGCGCGGTGAGCGGGAAGTTGAGCGCGGCGATGCTCTTGCCGGCGCGCGAGGCAATCGACCAGATCATTTCGGCGTCGACGTCGCGGCTGTCGTAGAGGGTCCAGTAGACCTCGCCGCCCTTGTCCTCGGCGCGGATGAAGTCGAACACGCCATGCTCGCCCGGCCCCTTGCCGGTCATGATGCTGGTCCAGGCCGGCGGCGTCAGCGGATTGGGCGTGGAGCGCAGCTTGGCGCGCACGCCCTTGGCCATCAGCCCGGCCAGGAACGGCATCGTCACGCCTTCGCCCGGCAGGTCCCGGGTCATCTCGTTGAGGACGGTGTAAGTGCAACCGTCCATGCCAATGAAAAGTGTTTTGGTGGTCATCGTCTGCTTCCCTTCTATCCCTAAATTTTCTGCTGCGAATGCCGGTGCGGTTTGTTCATGCCCGCGCCAGCTGCGAAGTCTGGTCCACGCTCTGTCCGGCGAGGCACAGGGCGAAGATTTCCGCCTCGGCGTTGTGCACTTCCACCAGAAATTCGATGCCGCCGTGGCGCACGCGCAGCAGCGCCTGGCCGGCGCCGCGGCCGGCTTCCACCGCGGCGATGCTCCAGGCCTGCGGCTGCCCTTCGAGGCCGCTGCCGGCGGCCTTGGCCGCCGCTTCCTTGGCGCACCACAGGGCCACCGCTGCGTGCTTCTGCTCGGCGGCGGGCAGCACGCGCAGGAACTGCCGCGCCTCGGCAGGACTGAAGGCGCCAGCGATCAGATCCTCGGTATCGACGCGTTCCAGCCGCTGGTAGTCGACGCCGAGCTGCGCCCCGGCCGGGGCGCAGGCGGCGAGGGCGCCGCGCTGGCTGTGGCTGATCGACAGCGCCGGCGCGGCGATGCCGGCCGGCAGGCCCCAGATGCGCGACACATAGGGCTGCCCGCTGGGCGCGTTGGCGATTTCGATGTCGGCGCTGGCCAAGCGCAGGCCGTGATGCTGCAGCAGCCATTCGCGCACCGCTTCCTTGGCGGCGATGCGGCCCACCAGCCATTCCTCGCGGCGCGGGCCCACCGCCGGCAGCTCGCGGTAGAACACGCGGCGCTCGTCGGCGTTGAGCACCAGGTTGGCGATCATGCGCTGCCACAGGCCGCCGCCCTGTTCCAGGTAGCCCTCGGCGAAGGGCTGCAGCAGGCGCGCGGCCATGCCGCGCGGCGCCAGTGCATCGAGCATCCACGGCTCCGACATGAAGCGCGTCACCGGATCGATGCGGAAGTGATGCAGGTTCTTGGCGATGGTGAAGGTGCGGCTGCCCCAGTGGGCGGCGCGCATCACCATGCGACCCTGTTCATCGAATACGTCGAAATGCGCCTCGATGCGCACCCCGTCCTTGTGCACCACGTCGCCGCGGCAGATCAGGCGCGTGCCGGCCGGAGGCGGATCGGCGTACTGCGTGTAGTGGCCCACCTGGAACGGGAAGCAGGTCCAGTCCCAGGAATATTTCTCGGTCAGCCAGTAGGCGGCGAGCTGGCCCACGGCGTCGAGCAGGGCGCCGTCCATGCGCATGGTCGGCTGGGTGGTGAAGGCGAAGTAATCCTCGGTGGAGATCGCCTCCATGTCGGCTTCTATCGCTGTCTCCGACCAGCGCCGCAAATGCTTCACTCCCTGCAGGCGCGGGCCGTGGAACATGCCGTGACTGTACAGCTCGTCCACCGGGTTGTTGATGGTGCCGCGCTCGCTGGCGGCGCCGCTCCAGGGGCGCACTGCCGGCGCAGTCGGGAAGGCGGCGGCCAGCGCCACCAGTCCCTCGAACACTGCCACGCCCTGGGCCGGACCGCGCCCTTCCTCGTGCACGAACAGGCGCACCATCACACGTGTTTGACTGGGGCTGTCGCCCGCCGCCGTCGCGGCCTGCTTCTCGGCGACGATGCGCAGGCGCAGCGGGCCATCCTCGGCGCCGAGCCAACGGCTGCCGCGGGCGTTCTCGATGCCGGTCACTTTCAACTCGCCGCCGGCGAGACAGGAGGCGGCCTCGGCCAGGATCTCCATGCTCAGGGTAAACGGCATGACGATGAGCGAGCGCAGGCCCGGCTGTTGCGCCGAGGGCCTCGGGCCGATGGCATGGTCGCGCAGGAACAGGTGGGTGTCGGGGTCGTAGCCGCATTCCAGCACCAGCCGCTCCGTGCTGCGCTCGATCACCTGCCCCAGCAGCGGATAGCGGGCATCGGGCATGGCGTCGGGTGCAGCCGCCGCAACCGGGGTGTTCGCCGCGGGCGGCGCCGATCCTGCCGGCATACCCATGACGCCGATCACGCGGGCCTGGCTGTCGAGGAAATCCTGCATCAGGCTGAAATGCGTTTGCAGGGCCTGCAGGCGCGGATCGGCCGGAGTTACCGGGGTTGGTGCCGCGATGGGTGCGGGCGGCGGAGCGATGGCCGCCAGCTTTGGCGGTGCCGCCGCGGGCGCGGGTACGGTTGCAGCGCGCTCCATGCGTACCACGCTGGACCTGACTTCTTCCCGCACCGGAGTGGCGGCGGGCAGCGGCTTGTTCCAGCCGTCCGGCACGCGCATCGACGGCATTTGCAGCTTGAGGCGGAACTTGGCGCGGGCCGGCAGGCGTGGCACCGCGGCCAGGTCGACATCGGCGATGTCGCGATGCGTGTACAGCGCTTCCGGACGCAGGGTCACGCCGGCGGTGTAGAGCTGGGCCAGGGTGTGATGCAGCTGCGCCACGCCGGAGCGGCGGCGGCTGTTGCTGGCCACGGCCACCACGTCGTGCTTGTCGCGCAGGGTGTCGGAGACGAAGGAGGTGAGGTTGCCGCTGGGGCCGACCTCGACGAACACGCGCACGCCGTCGGCGTAGAGGCGCTCGATGGTTTCGACGAAGCGCACCGGATGATCCCACTGCGCCGTGGCCAGCTCGCGGATGGCGGCGGTGTCGTGCGGGAACGGCGCGGTGCTGCAGGCGCTGTACAGCTGGGCGCGGCCGGGGCCGAAATCGAGCTTGTCGTAGTAGGCGCGATAGGCATCCGCCACCGGCTTGAACTGCGCCGTGTGGTAGGGCCGGCCGAACGGCAGCTCGGCGCAGACCGCGCCCTCGGCTGCCAGCTGCTCGCGCAGCGCGTGCGCATCCTTCGCGTCACCGTACAGCACCAGCTGGTTGGGGCAGTTGTCCATCGCCAGCAGCATCGGGCTGTGGCCCTCGGCGATGCGCGTCAGCAGCTGCTTGCGCGCCTCCGGGCGCAGCGCGCCGATGGTCAGCAGGGTGCCCTGGGCGATCTGCCCGGACTGGTCCAGCTTGTTGAAGATGCGGTTCAGCTCGCTCACCGCCTCGGCGATTTCCTCGCGTTTGGAGAAGCGGCGCACGCCGCTGACGGTGATGGCGGTGTTCTCGCCGGTGCTGTGGCCGAGCATGGCATCGGCGTGCAGGCCCAGCTCGTCGAACAGCGATTGCAGGCCCATACTGGCGGCGAACACCAGTTCCGCCGCCACGTCCATGTCGTACAGTTTCTGGTCCAGCTCCTTGCGCGTCGCCTCATCCAACGCCGTCGGCGGCGGGCTGAGGATCGGCGCGCGCGGGGCGGAGCCGCGCTTGCGCGCCGCTTCCTCGACGAAATCGAACCAGTCGCGCACCTGCGGGAAGTTCATGCACAGGTCGCCCAGCATATTGGGGTACTGCGAGCCTTCGCCGGGAAACAGGAAGCAGACGCGGCCGGGCGCGGTACCCTGGCCGTAGTACATGCCGGAGCGGGTCTTGAACGGCACCGCGTCGGGGCGGCGCAGCTTAGCGATGGACTGCTCCAGCTTGGTGGCCAGGTCGTCGAAGCCGGTGCAGACCAGGGCCAGGCGATATTCGCCCTTGGCCTGCAGCGTGGCGGCCTTGGCCACCTCGGCCAGGCTCGGCGGGCTGTTGCCGCGCAGGCGGGTGAGGATGCGCTCGGCGCAGTCGGCCAGGGCTTCGGCCGAATCGGCGGCGAACAGCACCAGCTCGGAGGCGCTGGGCGCGTGCAGCACCGAGACCTGGGTGCGCAGCGGCTTGCGGTATTCCTCGAGGATGACGTGGGCGTTGATGCCACCGAAACCGAAGGCATTGACGCCGGCGCGGCGCGGGTGCTCGCCGCCGTGGATCCAGGGGCGCGCCTCGTTGTTGATGTAGAACGGCGTGCGTTCCAGCTCCAGGCTGGGGTCCGGCTCCTCGCACAGGGTCGGCGGCAGGATCTTGTGATGCAGGGCCAGCGCGGTCTTGATCATCGCCGCCGAGCCCGCGGCCGGCAGGCAGTGACTGATCATCGACTTGACCGTGCCCAGGGCAATGCTTGGTATGGCGCCGTTGCGCGGGCCGAACAGCGTGGTCAGCGACTGGATTTCGGTGAGGTCGCCGACCGCGGTGCCGGTGCCGTGGGCCTCGATCAGGCCGATGCTGGCCGGGTCGATGCCGCTGCTGTCGTAGGCGCGGCGCAGCGCCAGCACCTCGCCCTCCAGGCGCGGCGTCAGCAGGCCCTTGGCCTTGCCGTCGGAGGCGATGCCGATGCCCTTGATCACGGCGTAGATGCGGTCGCCGTCGCGCTCGGCGTCTTCCAGGCGCTTCAGCGCCATCACGCCGACGCCCTCGCCCAGCAAGGTGCCATTGGCGCCTTTCTGGAACGGCCGGATGGTGCCGCGCGACAGCGCCTGGATCTGGCAGAACTGGATGTACAGCTGCGGCGGCGTCTGTGCATGCACGCCGCCGGTGAGCATCAGGTCGCAGCGGCCGGAGACCAGCTCCTGCACCGCCTGGCTGACGGCGATGAGGGAGGAGGCGCAGGCGGCGTCGACGATGTAATTCGGCCCCATCAGGTCGAGGCGGTTGGCGATCATGCCGGTAATGACGTTAGGCGTCAGCGGCCCCACCATCTCGCCGCTGTACGGCGGCAACTGCTTCTTGAAATCGGCGCGCAGCTCGTCCAGCTCGGTCTGGCTCAGGTCCGGCCGTACCTTGCGCACGATGTCCATGGCCTGGTCCATGAACATGCCGTGGAACAGCACGCTGGCCTGGCCGCGGTTGGAGTAGGTGCCGCGGCCGAGCACGATGCCGGCGCGCTCGCGGTTGAACGGCGCGTGCAGGTAGCCGGCGTCGGCCAGGGCGTCGCGCGCGTGCTTCAGCGCCAGCAGGTGATCGGGATCGCCGCCGTCGGCCATGCTCGGCATCACGCCAAACTCGGCCGGGTCGACTTCAGCCAGGTCGCGCAGGAAGCCGCCCATGGTGGTGTAGATGCGGTCGTTGCGCTTGCCGCAGTTGGCCACGTCCAGATAGGGGCCGGCCCATTCGGCGCTGGCCGGGCTCACCGCGTCGACCTTGTCGAGGATGTTCTGCCAGTAGGCGCGCACGTCGCGCGCGCCGGCATAGCAGCCGGCCAGGCCGATGATGGCGATATCCAGCGTGCGGCTCTGCGGCGCCTGGCTCACGCGATCAACCCCGCCGCGGCCGGCTCGCCGTGGCCGGGCGAGAGGCGGTTGAGCGCCGGGCTCATGATGCTTTCGCCGTCGGTGATGAGCAGGCGCACGTTGCCGGAGGCGTCGACGATCTGTGCGTCGTAGAGCAAGGTCAGATCGTTCGGCTGCGGCTTGAAGCGCATCGCCAGCGACAGCGGGCCGTGCAGCGGCGCCACGCCGAAGCGGGTGACCTTGCCGAAACGCGAGGGCAGTGCGCCCATATTGCGGTTCAGGCGCGCCCAGACGAAGGCCAGCTGCGGCGGGATGTCGAGCAGGCCCGGATCAAACAGCCAGCGCGCATTGCGGAACTGCTCGCCGAGGAAGGCGCGCGGCTGCGAGGGCATGACATCGGCATCGATGCCGCCGGCCGACAGCCCCGAGATGCGCTGCACCAGGCGGAAGCGGTCGCCGTGGAACAGCAGCTCGCCATAGATGCGGCCGGTTTCCACCGGCACCGCATCGACCAGGGGATCGATGCGAGCCGGCGGCATTTCCGGCAGCTGCGTCACCAGCACGGCGGTGGCGCGGTAGCAGGCGGCCTTGCGGCCCGGCTCGAGCAGCTCGATGGTCACCGCCTGCTGGCCCGGCTCGGAATGGGTCGAGGCGCGGGCGCGCAGCACCAGCTCGCGCTCCTGCTCGCCTTCCAGGATGACGCCGTGCAGCGCGCGCACATCGCTCAGCTCCGCCACCTGCCATTCCGGCCAGCCGGCGGCGACGAACTGCGCCATGTATTCCACCGCGGCGGCGGCGGGCAGCACCGGCTTGCCGTCCATCACGTGGTCGAGCAGATAGGGGTCGTCGCGCAGCGTCAGCGCATGTTCCAGCGTCACCGCGCCGCCGACGCCGATGCGCAGCGGCCGGCGGATCAGCGGCAGGTTTTCCGCGGCGCCGTCCAGCGGCAGGGCCACGCTTTCGGCGACCGCCGCGGACGGCTCAGCGGCAGGCGCCTGGTGCTGCCAGGGGCCGACGCCGGCCACCAGCTCGACATCGTTGCGCGCGCCGTAGGCCAGCTCGTCGAGGAAGAAGCGGCGGCCGGACATCACCGGGATCGGCTCGACGCCGCGCGAGCGGAAGCCGGCGACGATGGCTTCGGTGGCCATGCCGGCGGCCCAGGGGCCCCAGTTGATCGAAACCACGCGCACGCCGGGCCATTCGCGGTGCAGCTGCCAGGCGAGGCGGTTGAGGGTTTCATTGGCGGCGCCGTAGTCGCCCTGGCCTACATTGCCGAAGCGGCCGGCGACACTGGTGAAGAACGACAGCACCTTGAGCGTGTCCGGGCGCAGGCGGCGGCTCAGCACGTAGGCGCTGTCCACCTTGGTGTCGTAGACGCGGTCGAAGGACTCGGCGGTCTTGTCGGCAATGCGCTTGTCCTCGATCACGCCGGCGCCGTGCAGCACCGCGTCGATGCGGCCGTACTGGTCGTAGATCGAATCGATCATGGCGGCGAAGGCGGCGGCGTCGCGCACATCGCAGCTGCGGTAGTCGACCTGCGCGCCGGTCGCGGTAAGGCGGGTGAGGTTGAGGCGGATCTCGCGATCGGCGAGCAGGGCGCGGTATTCGCGCTCCAGTTCCGCCGGCGTCGGCCTGCGGCCTGCGGCGAGTGCGGCGTCGAGCAGCGATTTCTTCAGCGACGGACCATCGCCCAGTGCGGCGGTGGCGGAGCTCTCCGCGCCGGGCAGCGGGGTGCGGCCCAACAACACCAGGCGCATGCCGGGGCGCGCCAGTTCCTCGGCGATCTCGGCGGTGATGCCACGCGCGCCGCCGGTGATCAGGGCCACCCAGTCGCCGTCGGGTTGCAGGTGCGAGGCGAAGGGATGGTCGCCGATGCTTTCCGGCACATGGACGAAGCCGACACGCTTGCCTTCGGCATTGCCGACGGAATGCAGGTAGCCGATCTCGCTGCGCGCATCGGCCACGGCCAGCTCGTCGAGCAGGGCGTCGGCGATCTGCTCGGCCTGCGCCGCGTCCTCGAAGTCGATCATGCGCGCGCGCAGGCTCGGCCACTCCGCCATGGCGCAGTTGAACAGGCCCACCGCCGCGCCGGCGCCGGCGCCGCCACGGCCGGCGGCATCGCGGCCGAAGCTGCCGCCGAGGCGGCCGACTGACAGCACCACCGAGTCGCGGCTGGAAAGATCGGGGCCGCACAGTTGCAGCAGCCTGAACAGCGTCTTGGCCTGCGCCGCGGTCTGGTTCTTCCAGCCGCCGAGGTCGCCGGCCGCCGCTTCCAGGCCGGCCAGGTGCACGATGCCGCTGACCACGCCATTGGCGCGGATGCGCTCCACCGTGCTCGCCAGCAGCGGCGCATTGGCGCAGGTTTCAGCGGACAGGATCACCGCCTGGCCGCCGATGCCGACGATGCGATCCGCCAGCCGCTCGGCCACGCCTTCGTGATCGGCGCTCAGCAGGTAGGTGCCGGCGATGACATGGCGCTGCTGCGGCAGCGGCGCCGGACGCGCGCGCGGGGCGAAGCGCGGTGTCTTGGCGACGCTTGCCGGAGCCGCCATGACCGGCGCGGCTGCGGCTGCGGCGACGGCGGGCTGGACGCTGGCTGCGGGTGCCGTCGCTGCCAAAGCCATGACTGCATCGAGAATGGCGTTGAGGCTGCGCGCCCTGGTGAACTGCTCCATGCTTGCCTGCATCGCTTCCGAGGCGCCGGCGGGCAGGGTCTTTTGCAGGGCGCCGAGGATTTCCACGCGCTTGATCGAGTCGATGCCGAGTTCGGCTTCGAGGTCCTGGTCCATGCCGAGCATGTCGGTGGGATAGCCGGTGCGCTCGGCAACCACGTTGAGCAATTGCACCTGGAGCGAGGCGCGGTCCAGCGCCGGTGCCGCCGCGACTGCGGCAACAGGTGCGGCATGTATGACTGCTGCTGGCGCAGCAGCCGCGACCGCAGGGGCCATGGCCATGGCCGCATCGAGGATGGCGTTGAGACTACGCGCCTTGGTGAACTGCTCCATGCTCGCCTGCATCGCTTCCGAGGCGCCGGCGGGCAGGGTCTTCTGCAGGGCGCCGAGGATTTCCACGCGCTTGATCGAGTCGATGCCGAGTTCGGCTTCCAGATCCTGGTCGAGGCCGAGCATGTCGGTGGGGTAGCCGGTGCGTTCGGCGACGATGTTCAGCAGCTGTGCTTGCAGCGCCCAGCGATCCAGCGCCGGTGCTGTCGCGACGGCGGCAGGTGCGGCATAAGTCATCGCAGCCGGCGCGGCGGCGGCCGTTACGGCGGCAGCGGGAGCCAGGGCCATGGCGGCATCGAGGATGGCGTTGAGGCTGCGTGCCTTGGTGAACTGCTCCATGCTCGCCTGCATCGTTTCCGAGACGGAAGCGGGCAGGCTCTTCTGCATGGCGCCAAGGATTTCCACGCGCTTGATCGAGTCGATGCCGAGTTCGGCTTCGAGGTCTTGATCCAGGCCGAGCATGTCGGTGGGATAGCCGGTGCGCTCGGCCACGATGTTCAGCAGCTGCACCTGGAGCGCAGCGCGATCCAGTGCCGGTGCTGTCGACACGGCGGCAGGCGCTGCATAGGTCATTGCAGCCGGCGCGGCTGCTGCAGATCCGACAACTGCAGGGGCGGCAGCGGGAGCCAGGGCCATGGCCGCATCGAGAATGGCGTTGAGGCTGCGCGCCTTGGTGAACTGCTCCATGCCGGACTGCATCGCTTCCGATGCGGCGGCGGGCAGGGCCTTCTGCATCGCGCCGAGAATCTCGACGCGCTTGATCGAGTCGATGCCGAGTTCGGCTTCGAGATCCTGATCGAGGCCGAGCATGTCGGTGGGGTAGCCGGTGCGCTCGGCCACGATGTTCAGCAATTGGAGCTGTAGCGCAGTGCGATCCATCGCCGGTGCCGCCGCTACCTGCACGCTGATCGGCGCGGCGGTGACGATCACAGCGGGAGCTGTGGCTGCCGCAGCGGGACTCAGGCTGGCGAGGTCAAGACTGGCCTGGGCCAGGATGGCGTTGAGGGTCTTGGCGCGGGTGTAGCGCTCCATGCCGCCCTGCATGGTTTCGGCGGCGACGCCGGGCATGCGTTTCTGGAAGGCGCCGAGGATTTCCACGCGCTTGATCGAGTCGATGCCGAGTTCGGCTTCGAGATCCTGGTCAAGGCCGAGCATGTCGACGGGATAGCCGGTGCGTTCGGCGACGATTTCCAGCAACGCGGCCTGCGCATTGAAGGCGGGCAGCGCGGAGACGGCGGCAACTGCCGGGCGCGCGGGCGGTGCCACGATGACGGGCGCGGCAACGGCTGCCGGTGCGGCAATGACCGTCGGCGCTGCCATCATGGTTGGTGCGGGGGCCGGTGCCGCCGCGGCAATCACAGAGGCGCCGGTGCGGCGAAGGGCGTCATCGCCGGCAGGCTCGCCGACGCTGCGGCGGGCAACGAGCCAGCCGGGGCGCCGAGGTATTGCTGAATCACGCGCTCCTGCAAATTGAGGAACTGGCGCATGGTCTGCTGGTAGGCGATCAGCGCATCGCTGTTCATCGCCGTGGACATGGCGGGCGCCACGGCGGCGGCCGGCACAGCGGCAGTCATTGCCGGTATTGCGCGCGCTTGTGCCGCGGCTGCTGCGGGCGCCTGCACCACGATGGGGGCGGGCAAGTGCTTGGCCGCCAGCTTGGCTTTCTCACGCGCGGCGGTGGCGGTGCGTAGGTCCAGCGCCGGCAGCTTGCCGGTGCGCAGCATCGGATCGTCCAGCGGACGGGCGCAGCCGCCGCTGACCCACCAGGCGTGCTTGGGCAACTCGGCCGGCTTGATCAGCTCGGCCAGGCGATTGAGGTCCAGCGCCTGCGCTTCGCGCGTATCAAATAGTTTCGTCAGTTGCAGTTCGATGCCGGCCGCCACCAGTTCGGCCAGGCCGAGCAGCAGGCCGCGCAGGCCGCCGCCCTGGCCATCGAGCGAGACGGCGATGGCATCGCGCCCGGCCAGCGTCTGCTTGGCCATATTGGAGCAGGTGCCCTTGGGGCCCAGCTCGACGAAGACGCGGGCGCCGGCGGCGTACATCGCTTCGACTTCGGCGACGAACTCGACGCTGTTGAGCAGATGGCCATCCAGCGTGTTGCGGATGCCGTTGATGTCCGACGGGTAGGGCGTGCCGGTGGTGTTGGAGTAGACCGGGAAGCGCGGCTCGTTCAACTGCGCCGCCTGGATGGCGGCGGAGAGACCGATCTGCGCGCCGGCCACCAGCTCGGTGTGGAACGCGCCGGAAACCGGCAGGCGCGATACGCGCACGCTGGCGGCTTCGAGGTTCTTCGCTACCTGTTCGACTTCGGCGGCGGCGCCGGAAATGACCGACTGCTCGGGCGAGTTGTGGTTGGCGATCTTGACGCCGCTGAAGCCGGCGATGGCCTGCGTCACCACCTCACGCTTCGCCTGCACCGCGACCATGGCGCCGGGCGCGCTGCTGCGCGCAGCTTCGCCCATGCAACGGCCGCGCACGGCGGACAGGCGCAGGAAGTCCTGCGGCGACAGCACGCCGGCGGAAAGCAGCGCGGCGTATTCGCCGTAGCTGTGGCCGGCGGCGGCCATCGGCGAGAGGCCCAGGCGTTCGGCCAGGCGCAGGTAGCCGAGGGCGAGCGTGCCGATGGAAGGCTGCGCCACGCGGGTATCGGTGAGGGCGGCGGCCTGCTGCTTCTCGGTCTCCGGATCGAAGGCGGCGTGCGGCAGGATGGTGCGGGACAGCTGCTGCGGGAAGTCGCTGCGCAGGGTGCTGTCGGCCAGTTCCAGGGCGGCGCGCAGCTCTTCGATGTAGACCGCGGTCTCGCGGCCCATGTTGACGTACTGCGAGCCTTGGCCGGGGAACAGGAAGGCGACCTTGGGTGCTTCGCTCTTGAGGTTGCGGCCGAGGCGGGCGCTGGCGGGGACGGGCTTGCCGTTGCCACCCAGACTGGCCAGTACCGCTTCGACGTCGGCCAGCAAGCCGGCGAAATCCTTGGCGACGATGGCGAGGCTCACCGCGCTGCCGCGGCGGCTCTCGACCTGGCGCGCCAGGCTGTAAGCCAGATCGCGCAGCTTGAGGTTGGTGCCCTGGCGCAGGGCCGTGGCCATGCGGCCGAGGTCGGCGGACAGGGCCGCTTCGTCCTTGGCCTTGAACAGGAACAGCTCCAGCGGCCAACGCGCCGCGCCCGGCGCGGCCGAGGCGGCGAAGTTGCCGCGATACTCTTCCAGCACGGCGTGGAAATTGGTGCCGCCGAAGCCGAAGGCGGAAACGCCGCCGCGGCGCGGATACTCCGGGTGCGCCAGCCAGGGCCGGCTGTCCTTGAGCAGATACACCGGCGAGTTGACGTCGGCGATGGTGTCGATCGGCTTGCTCACGCCGTAGTGCGCGGGCAGGGTGCGGTGGTGCAGCGACAGCGCCACCTTGATCAGGCCGGAGACGCCGGCGCTGGCCTTGGTATGGCCGAGCAGGGTCTTGACCGAGCCGATGGCGCAGGTCTTGGGCGCGGCGCCCTCGGCCAGCAGGGATTCGGTAATGGTCTTGGCTTCGGCGCGGTCGCCGACCGGGGTGCCGGTGCCGTGGGCTTCGGCCAGGCCCAGGGTGGCCGGCGAGAAGCCGGCGCGGGCGTAGGCGCGCTTGAGGGCGCGCTTCTGGCCCTCGGGACGCGGCGCGGTCATGCCCAGCGCCTTGCCGTCGGAAGAGCCGGAGACGGCCTTTATCACGGCGTAGATCTTGTCGCCGTCGCGCTCGGCATCGGCCAGGCGCTTCATGGCGATCACCGCCAGGCCTTCGCTGATGGCGATGCCGTCGGCGGCGGTGTCGAAAGTCTTGGGCTTGCCGGTGGGCGATAGCGCCTGGGTCTTGGAGAAACAGAGGAAGCCGAACGGGCTTTGCACCGTGTCGACGCCGCCGGCGATGGCGAAATTGCTGCGGCCGGTTTCCAGCTCGTTCACCGCCATGGCGATGGCGGCGAGCGAGGACGCGCAAGCGGCATCGACGGTGAAGTTGAGGCCGCCGAAATCCATGCGGTTGGCGACGCGTCCGGCGGCGACGTTGAGCAGCGCGCCGGCAAAGGATTCCTCGCTCCACTCGGGCAGGCGTTCCCACACGCTCTCGTCCGGATTCTCGATGAAGCGCGGGATTTCCGAGCGCACCGCGTACTGCGTGCCCAGATCGCCCAGGCCGCCGCCGGCGCCGAGGATGATGGAGGTGTTCTCGCGGTCGAAATCGCCGTTGGAGTAACCGGCGTCGGCCAGCGCGCGCTTGGTCACTTCCAGGGTCAGCAGCTGCATCGGGTCGATCACCTTCATCGACTTCGGCGGGATGCCGTAGGCGATGGGGTCGAAGGCCACTTCGTCGAGGAAGCCGCCCCAGCGCGAGTAGACCTTGTCGCGGGCGCGGCGGTCGGCGTCGAAGTACAGCTTCCAGTCCCAGCGCGACTCGGGCACTTCGCCGAGCACGCAGACCTGTTCCAGGATGTTGTGCCAGTACTGGTCGGCATCGTGCGCCTTGGGCAGCAGGGTGCCGAGGCCGACGATGGCGATGTCGGAAGGCTTGGCTGCTTCGACGCGGATCTCGCGCTGTTCCAGGTGCTGGTTGAGGATCGCCGTGCCGCCGACGGTGACGTCGCTGTGCAGCTCGTCGATGGTCTGGGTCTTGTCGCGCAGGGTGGCGACCTGGCCGATCATGTACATGCCGTCGTTGAGCTGCTGCGCCGCTTCGACGGTGACGATGGCGCCGCTGCTGTCGCGGTTGAGGCCCTTGGAGGCGATGCGCAGGCGGCCCATGTTGAGATCTTCGAGGACGTCGCGGATCTCGTCGGCGGAGCGGCCCTCGCGCAGCAGTTCGCGGCGGGTCTGGTAGAAGTCGCGGGCAAAGGTGGTGTCGGCGCAGCGGGTGGAGTGGCCGGGGCCGGATTCGAGGTTGACGGTACGGGCGCATTCCAGCGCCTGCTCTTGGAAGCCTTCCACCACCGCGCCGGACTGCACGATTTCTCTGGTAAACAGGTAGGCCGTGCCCATCAGGCCACCCACCTTCATGCCGCGCGCCGCCAGCGGCGCGGTCAGGGCGGCGAGCATGGCGCCCGAGCGGGCGTCGTGCAGGCCGCCGGCGAAGAGCAGGTGATACTCGCCCTCGGTGCCGGGCTTCACATCAGCCAGCAGCGCCTCGGTCATCTGCTCCCATAGCGGGAAGCTGGCGAGCGGGCCGATATGGCCGCCGCACTCGCGGCCTTCAAACACGAAACGCCGCGCGCCCTGCTCGATGTACATCTTGAGCAGCGCCGGCGCCGGCGCCTGGATATAGGTGGGGATGCCGCGCTGCTCGAACGCCGCCGCCTGGTCCGGACGGCCGCCGGCGATGAGGGCGTAAGTCGGCTTGCACTGCCAGATGGCGGCGCACTGCTCTTCGCGCAGCGAGTGCGGCACGAAGCCGAGCATGCCCACGCCCCAAGGGAGATTGCTCATCTTGGCTTTGGTCTGCTGCAACATCTCCAGCACCTGCGGCCCGCGCATCAGGGCCAGCGCCAGGAACGGCAGGCCGCCTTGCAGCGATACCTGGTAGGCGAATTCGGGGCTGTCCGAGACGCGGGTCATCGGACCCTGCGCCAGCGGGTAGCGCGTGCCATGAGACTGCGCCAGCGGGCCGCCCGGCGCGATGAAGCCCTGCTGCGCGGCGCTCTCGATCTGCTTCAGGCTGGACTTGCGCAGGGCCTGCACGAAGCGGCCGACAGTGCGGAATTGCGTGCGATAGATCGCGGCCACGCCGATGCCCTGGCCCAGCGGCATCAGCATGTCGGTGCTGCCGCTCCAGCCGAGGCGCGCGTCGAGACGGCCGCGCCAGTCGGCCAGCGCCAGCGCGCCGGACTCGGCGCCGCGGTTGTCCTCGTCGGCGGCTTTCAGCGCCGCGGTGCCCGGGCGCGAGTAGACGCGGCAGGGTGAGTCGATCAGTTCCCCGAACAGTTTCGTTTCGGAGCCGTTGAGGCGGGTGAGTTCGTTCTGCTGCGCTTCCGGCAGGGGCGATTCGGCCAACAGCAGGAGCTGGTCGTCCACCACCACGCCGGCCACGCCGAGGATGCGGCAGGCGGCTGCGCTGTGGATGCCGATGCCGCCCTGCACATAGATGGGCAGTGCAATCTTGCCGGCCAGCTTCTGCAACAGGATGTAGCTGGTATCGACACCGACCCAGCCGCCGGACTCATGGCCCTTAGCGACCAGGCCGTGATGCGGATAGTCGAGAGTGGCGGGAACGGCGGCGTCGGTGATTTCGGCGAGGATCTGGTGGGCGGTGGAGGGGCGCAGCGAGAAATAGCTCCGCGCCTGCGCTTCGGCGCTGCCGGCGAAAATCAGCGTGATGGCGCGGCCTTCGCTAACCAGGGCCAGCAGCCGCCCGGCCAGTTCCACGCTACCGGCTGTCAGACGCAGCCCGACGCGGGCCTCAGTGGCATCGAGCAGACGGCGGAAGTTGCTCAGGGCCTGTCCGCCATCGCGGCAGAACTCCAAGTCCAGCAGGCCGATGCCGCCGGAGCGGGCTACCGCCACGGCGATGCCGGGATGAGCCGCATCGGCCGGCGTCAGGCCCAGGACATCAAACACTTCCTTTTTGCCTTCCATGTTGCTCATGCCGCTTCTCCTCACGCAACACAACCGCGTATCAATCGCTTTGCCGCCTGAGCCGCCGCCGTCCTCTTCCGGGACGGTGGGCGGCTCAGCGCTTCTTGCCTTCCAGGAAGGGGACTTCCAGCACCTTCTCGTGGACGATCGGCCCGTGGCCGAAATAGCCGCCTTCGCCGAAGCACTCGCCGTGGTCGGCGGTGACGATGAAGTGGGTGTTCTTGGGCGCCTTGTCGATCAGGGAGCCGAGCACCTCATCGACGTATTCCACGCACTTCACCTGCTGGTCGTGCAGGGAGCGCATTTGCTCGTCGTCGAAGAACTTGTCTTCGGTGGACTGGCCCAGCTCATCATCCATGCGCTTGAACACGCCGTGAACGCCCGATATGTGGGGCAGTCCCTTGGGATCCAGCATGTAGGGATAGTGGGTTTCGCCCAGATTCAGGAAATAGAACTGCGGCTCCGACTCGTCGAACTCGATCTGCTGCACCATGCCGGCGAAGTCGTTGTGGTTCGCCATCAGCTTGTAGTCGTCGAAATGGCGGTTGAGGTGCGACAGCGGGTTGAGCACCGGCAGCGACACCTTGGCGCTGGTGCGGTAGCCGTTCTCCTGCAGCACATGGGGCAGGGACAGCTGCGGCACGAAGCTCTTGAACGACAGATCCTTCACGCCGAGGCGGTCCACCCACAGCGAGAAATCCTTCTTGTAGACCTCCGAGGCGAATACCCCCTGCGGGCTGGTGTGCGGAATCATGCCCATCAGGTAGGTGTAGTGCGAGGGGCTGGTCCAGGAGGCAAAGGAAAAGCGCTTCTCCCCGGCGCCGAGGCGATCCATATTGGGGCGCTTGGCACGGACATAGCTGTCGTAACGGCAGCTGTCCATGACGATGAAGATTAGATTGTTCTCGCTCACGGGCGCACCAGCCCGCGCGACTGCGCCAGACCTCCGCCGTGCATGGAGTTGCACCAAGGTGCCACAATCAGCGCAAGCCCTTGATCCCGCATGATATTAATGCCCCCTCGAGCTGAAATATATTTAATATGACCCGGTCCTGGGTTGATCAGGTACCGGTTTGGAATAGGACGATTACCGATGTGCCGATGCACTTAAGGTAACCTCCGTACTCTCCAATAATTCATATGCTTAGAAGTCTAGTCTAAGGCGATCAAGATGTCTGCAAGATTCAAACCACTCACAAATTCGCCGGGTTTGTGCGGTGCGGATTGCCAAACCATAAACAATTTCAGGCATTTGTGTTGTGCTGCAAGTATCAACACCGGCTGCAACTGGCTCCCGCCGCGCGAATTGTGACAATCCGTATCCAGGCTGGCCGCTGCGCGACGGCGAGCCGGCTCCCCGGATTCCGCTCCAGCCCTGACGCGGTGTTAGGTCTTTGTGCTCATCGTCCTGCACAACTATAGGGCGGGCGGCGCACGGAAAATCCGCTTTACCGAACAGCGGTCCTGAATGGACCCTCAGGCGGTTTGCGCGGCGCGTCGCCGCGAGCCTTTACGCCGCTACCGGCGTGGTTTGCGGGATCGGCCTCTGATGCAGTCCTGACCGGGCTTC
Source organism: Nevskia soli (assembly GCA_026224805.1). Classification (GTDB taxonomy): domain Bacteria; phylum Pseudomonadota; class Gammaproteobacteria; order Nevskiales; family Nevskiaceae; genus Nevskia; species Nevskia soli_A. The sequence goes on along the minus strand of JAMFRN010000235.1, from coordinate 7,741 downwards.
CTGCGGATCGGTGCGGATCAAGCCCTGATCTGCCTGATTGGTATCCGTTGCGGACGGAATATCAGGATGCGCTGCCGGTCCAGCTGCTCGGCCGTTCAGGTCCCACCGTCCGTCGCGCGGAAGACCAAAAACGGCTGCCCCGCTGCCTGGCTCGTACTCAGGCCCAAGATTGTGCGGCAAGGGCATCAGGCGGAGCAGATCGCCTTGTGTGCCATCGCAAAACCGCTGCGATTCGGTCGCCTGTCTAGAGCCGCGCCAGCAACTCCGCCTTCTTGCTCCTGAACTCGTCGTCGGAAAGGATGCCTTTCTCATGCAGGTTGGCCAGGCGTTCTACCGAGTTCAGGATTTCGTCGTGCGACTGCGGTGCGCCACTGAAGTTTTGCAGCGACGGGGGCGGCGATGCGTAATGCGGCTGCGGCTCCTGAATCGGTGACTGATAGGGCGCAGGGGGCTGTTGCGGCGGCGGCTGCGCGGGGCTGAGCAGCGGCAGGCTGTCGACGGTGAAGGTGCCGTACTGGCTGCTGAACGACAGCGAGCCGGCATAGCCGCCTTGCTGCTGCTGCACGCCGCCGATCTGGTGATCCAGCGTGTCGTACACCGAAATCTGCCCATTGCGGGATATGGCGAGCCGCCGCGTCTGCGGGAAGTAGGCATAACGCGCATCGTTCTGGCCGCCGCTGGAGCTGGGGATGCCCAGGTCGCCCGGCCACCAGGAATTGCCCGCCGCGATGAAGCCGCCGTCCGTGTTCTGCGGAGGCGGCGGCAGGAAAACCTGCTGGCTGCCCAGCAGCGAGGAAAGTTCGGAGCACAGGCCGTTCACCGTCGCCTGCAAGCCGTGATTGAACATGTCGCCGACCATGGTCATGCCGCCGCGCATCCACTGGCCGCCGCCGCCAAGATCGGGATGGTAAAACTGCGCCATGGTGCCGCCGCCGGCAGAGACCGAATACAACAGTGTCCTCACCGCATCGGCGCTGACGCCGTAGCGTTGCGCCAGTTCCTGAATTGTCTGATTGCCCGAAGAAGTGAGCTGCTGCATGAGGGGGTCTCGGCGCCTAGGCGGGCGGCAAGACTAGCGCAGTTGCCCTCGGAGATGTGGACGGCTGCGCGCCGAAAATCGTCCCGCACCCGGCGCCGCCGCGAAGCCCTTGTTCGGTATCGTAAAAGCCTCTAGCTGCCACAAAAAATTCACACGTACCCAATTGGTGCTGCTGGCCCCCATCGACGAAACGCGCCCGCAGTGGGCAATCGGGCCTGATCGCGGGTGAAGGGTAAGGCGGACGGCATTCCGCCGTCGGCCAAAGCCGCCTGCTGCTTCACCATCACATAGTGCCCAGTATTCCCGCGCAGCAAGTCCTGCCACTTCACACTGGCGTTGTTGCCGTCGGCGCTGAACATGCCATGTTGCGGGTCCTGTCTCATTCGGCCTTGCTGGGGCAGGGCGTTCCCGGCTGCCCCGGCAAGGCCGGCATGATTGGTTCGCATAAGCACGCAAACGCACAGAACTGCGCGCCCGGAAGTGCTCCACTGGCATTGCCAGGTTTTGCCGCGGATTGTCCGCGAGCAGGCTCAGGCAAAGGAGATACCTATGTTATTCGGTGGCGGAATTCTCGGAACGATTTTGATTGTCTGTCTGATCATTTTTGTCGCGCGGCGCATGTAGGTCGCCGCGGCGGCAAGGCCGGTGCGATGCAGCGTCCCCTTGGATGAACGGATTGTGGTGGGAATGCTCACGCTGGTTGGTGGAGGAAACCATGAAGCTTACTTTTTTGATCCTCGCGGCTTTGTTGCCGCTTGCGTCCTGCGCCTTCACGGTTGATGACCGTAATGACGCCAACCGCAATGATGCGGAATTATCCGCCCAGCCGCGCAATGGGGGTGATCCCGCACACGGCGATGACCGCAACCATGACGATCACGAACACTGCGATCAGGACGGGCGCTGCGACCAACCGCATAACCAGTAGAACTGGTTCGCCTGGATGCTCCGGGCAGTAGCCGGTCCCAAGGCCGGCGCGGAGCGTCGCGCCACGATCAGCCGGTTTTTAACCAGCGGGCAGCGGCTTCGGCGGTATCCTCCGGCCGCGTGTTGAATGCAATGGGCACGTTGGGAGCGGCCTTGCGCACGGCGTTGACCACCGTCTCGAACAGCCACAGGCTCTTGGGCGGCATCCGGATGCCGCCGCCGATCACCACGCAGTCATAGCTCTTGCTGGCGAGCTGCTTCTCCACCAACGGGCCGGCGGTCTCGTCGGGCGGGATCATGAAAGGGTCCCCCTGCCAGCCGCGCTCCGCCATCTTGCTGACGGCCACCGCAATTCCGGCATTGATCTTCTCGGCATTGAAGCCCGGCGGGATGGCGGGATCGGAGAAGTCCACCGTTTCCGGCCGCTGGCCGACGAACAATATCCGTGTCATTTGGTCACCCTCTGTGGTGATTCAGACTAGTCGAGCAAGGTTTCATCCGCAAGGCAATCCGCTGCGCCTTGCAACCCCGTGGCCCGCTGCGGCATCGAACGGCTACTTGCGGCACCGAGTCGCCGGCATGAACCCATCGACCCGTTTCGATATCCAAAGCCATCCGATGCGGCGGCTTCATCGCCGGCACCATCGATATCGGCTCCGCCGCACTCATCAACTGGATCAGCCCCGTCATCATCCTGCGCGCCGGCACCTTCGGCGTTATGGGCAAGCCGTACTTTTACGGCGACCTCTACAGCGCGGCCCTGGGGTTGGTTCTGCAATGGGCCATGTCGCTTCTCATCGCCGCAATCTACATCCTCGCCGCCGCACGGATTCCCCTGCTGGACCGGCACTGGGTGGCCGGCGGCCTGCTTTACGGCGTGGTGGTGTTTTTCGTGATGAGCTACGTCGTCGTTCCCTTGCCCGCGGCCTGGCCCAAGCACGGTTTCACGGTGCAATCGTTTTTCGAGAACCTGCTGGCGATGCTGCTGTTCGGCCTGCTTGTCGCTTTCTTCCAGTGGCGTTTTGCATCTGCTGGCTAGAGGGGCGATGAATCCCCAAAGTCCTCAGATCATGCTTTTCCGTTATCTTGTTCTACTGTTGGCCCTTGAACTTCTGGAGCAAGTCTAGCTGCGGCTTAACATTTGATTCGAGTAGTAAGCGCGGCTCGGCTGCAGTGCAGCGGAATCCGGGAGCCACCTAAACAAAAGGATTAAAGACGGATTACGGTAAGCCCCATTTTAGTTCGATACGCGAGGAAATCATTACTCTCAGTAATGCCGGGCGCATCCTGTTCTAAGAGTTACACTCTCTCGCAAGCGTACTTATTTCAGCCGAGCGACATGCCCGCACCCATCCAGAAAGCCGTCCTCGATCTTGTGCTTCAGGTCACCGGCGGCAGGATCGAAACCGCTGCGCCGGACTGGCTGATGCGGCCCGGCAAGCAGGCCAGCGGCAAGCGCTGGCCACTGCTCCGCTCGATCTATCACGACCTCACCGGTCTGGACCTGCCCGAGGTCCTGCCCGCGGGCAACTGGCGTGGCCTGGATGGGTTCGTCAGCGCCGCCGGCGCTGCTCCCAGGGTGATCGAGGTGGACGAGGGTCTGCACTTCAATAATTACCGCGGCATGACCTTGCGGCGCTATCCCGCCAACTGGCCCCTGGCCTACGACGTGAAAGTCTGGATACGCAAGTCGCATGACGAGCCCAAGACCTCGGGCGGCGCCGCCAAGCCCGTGCCGCTGTTCCCCGGCGACAGCGGGCGCCACCTGCAGCGCGCCTTCCGCGATGCACTGGCCGACATCCTGCCCCTCGATCACGGCTACCTGCCGACGTTGCGCATCGCCGACTTCGAGGTCAAGGGCTGGATCAATACCGCCTCTGCGCGCAAGCGTATGGAAGAGCTGCTGGACGAGAGGCTGGGCTAAGGTTTTTGCGCCGCGGTCGCTCTCACCATGTAGGGCGGGGACGCGGCGCCTGATATCCGGTCGCATGCCAAAAGCGGCAGTCCGCCACTTCGGAGTGCTGCGGTGTCAGCTGCGTCAACGCCGCGGTCTTCGCCGCGGCAATATTGATCGTGTCAACCACGCACTCCGCAATCAGGGACGATCTGGCCAGATCCCCTCTGCGGTAAAAGCTGACGGTGAATTTCAATGGAGCGTTCCAGACGGCGATAGAGAGAGGGTGCCACTTTCAATTGGACAGCTCGAAGCGCAAGCGGTTCATTGTGTGGCGCATCGCGGCAGACGGCAGGTTGCGGGCCTCGGAGCCTGCAGCGGGTCAGTGTTATTGTTGCCGCATGAACAGCCTGAACGGCCGGGCCCTGCGCTCGAGTGTCCTGGGCACCATTGCCCTGGCGGCGCTGCTGTTCGTTCCCGCGGGAACGCTTCACTACTGGCAGGCCTGGGTCTTCATGGCCATCTTCATCGGCGCCACGACCGGCATCACAGTCTATCTGGCGATCCGCGATCCGGCGCTGCTCGAACGGCGCATGAAGGCGGGGCCGGTGGCGGAAGGGGAGACCACACAGAAGATCATCATGGGCATCGCGATGACGGGATTTCTTGCCGCGATCGTTGTCCCGGCCCTGGACCATCGCTTTGGATGGTCGGCGGTGCCGGTGGGCTTGGCCTTGTTCGGCGACGCACTCATCGCGCTCGGATTTCTCTTCGTCTTTTTCGTCTTGAGGACGAATACCTATGGCGCTTCCACCATCCAGATCGCGGAAGGACAGACCGTCATCTCGACCGGCCCCTACGCGATGGTGCGGCATCCGATGTATGCCGGAGCCCTTGCCCTGCTGGCGGGTGTGCCGCTTGCCCTCGGCTCGTGGTGGGGCTTGCTGCCGCTGATGGTGCTCCTGCCCGCGCTGATCTGGAGACTGCTTGACGAAGAAAGATTCCTGATCGGGAATCTTCCGGGCTATGCGGAGTATCGCAAGCAGGTCAGGCAGCGCCTGCTGCCGTTCATTTGGTAGCGCCCTTTAACGCGAGGCTCGGCGCGACTGGACGGGACGAAGGTCGAAAGCCGAGAATCAAAAGCTGAAAGCACGGCCGCGAAAAGCGGAGCACCCGGTTTGCAGGAAGACCAATGCAGATGAGTCAGAAACTACAGATAGACGGTATCGATGTATACGTGGAAGGCGATGGCCCCGAAACCATCGTCATGATCCATGGTTGGCCCGACACCTATCGCCTGTGGGACTCCCAGGTCAGCGCTCTCAAAAGCCGCTATCGCTGCGTGCGATTTACCCTGCCGGGATTCGATCACACAAAACCGCGGCGCGCCTGGTCGCTGGCCGAGACCATGCAGCTGTTCAAAGCCATCGTGGAACAGGTCGCCGCGGGGCGAAAAGTGACCCTGATGCTGCACGATTGGGGTTGCTTTTTTGGCTATGCGTTTTATATGCGAAACCCCGCACTGGTTTCAAGAATCATCGGCATCGATATCGGCGATGTGATCTCGTCGGAATATCCCGCATCGCTTTCCCGCAAAGCCAAGTTGATGACAGTCGGCTATCAGAACTGGCTGGCCCTCGCCTGGAGGGTGGGCGGCGCCATCGGCGACGGCATGACCCGGTTCATGGCGCGGGCGCTGAAGTGCAAATCCGATCCCCAATACATCAACTCGGGGATGAACTATCCCTATTACATCCAGTGGACCCGGGCTTACGGCTCCTACAAGAGTGCCGTGTCGCTTTCCGTCGATTGCCCGATGCTGTTCATTTACGCCACAAAAAAGCCTTTCATGTTCCACTCCCCGACGTGGATCGAGCAGTTGAGCGCCAAGCCGGGTTGCAGGGTCTTGGCGATGAATGCCGGTCACTGGGTGATGGTGGACCGGGCGCAGGAATTCAACCAGGCGGTGCAGGCGTGGCTGGGTGAACTGGAACGTTTGGGTCAATGAGAAAAACCTGACGTCCCCGGCGTCGATGACGTCGGATAGAACGGAAGCACGGCAGGGCAGGTCGAAGGTACACAGCCACTCTACGCGAAACCAAGGAGTCCGCATGCCCGCCAAACGCACTGACAGCAGGAAGCGAACGCCGGCCCCGAAATCCCGCAAGGCCGTGTCGCGCGCCGCGCCGGCCCGGCGCGCCAAAAATCAGACCGCCTTCGTCTTCGCCGGCGGCGGCAGCCTCGGCGCGGTACAGGTCGGCATGCTCAAGGCCCTGGTCGGGCAGGGGGTCATCCCCGATCTGGTGGTGGGTGCCTCGGTGGGCGCGATCAACGGCGCCTACTTCGCCGGCCGCCCTACCATCAAGGGCATCGCCGAGCTGCAAAAGATCTGGTTGCGCATCCGCCAGGACGATGTGTTTCCGGTAACGGTGCGCTCCGGCCTCGCCATACTGCTGGCTCACCGCAGCTATCTGGTGGACCCGACGTCGCTGGCACAGCTCATCGCCAGCTTGCTGCCGTTCAAAAATTTCGAGGATGCGGTGCTGCCTTGCTACGTCGTTGCCACCGACATCTACAACGGCCAGGAGGTGTGTTTCTCGCAGGGCGACGCGCACAAGGCTGTGCTGGCCAGCGCCTCCATCCCCGCGGTGTTTCCGCCGGTGCAGTACGGCGACCGCTATCTGGTTGACGGCGGCGTCGCCAACAACACGCCGATCTCCACCGTCGCCGCACTGGGCGTCAAGCGCGTCATCGTGCTGCCCACCGGGTTCTCCTGCTCCATCTCTTCGCCGCCGCCGACCATCGTCGCCATGGCGTTGCACGCGCTCAACCTGATGATCATGAAACAGCTGCTGCGCGACATCGAGCTGTACAGTGGCAAGCTCGAGATCATCGTCGTGCCGCCGCTGTGTCCGGTCGAGGTCACGCCCTACGACTTTTCCCAGACCGCCGCCCTCATCACCCGTGCGGAGAAGTCCACCGTCGAGTGGCTGCGCCACGGCGGCCTGCGCTCGAGCGACATCCCGCACACTATGATTCCCCACAACGACAACGACGATCCCGACGCGCCCTATCTGGTGCCCGGCTTGACGTCATCGGCGTAGTAGGCGAAGGAACCCACGCAACGTCTGACTGAGTTCCCTCTCCCCACGATCGTGGGGGAGGGCTAGGGGCAGAGCACTCCGCCCATTGCGGCCGGCTATTCAGCCCCGCACCCGCAGCATGGCCCGCGCCGCGGCCCCGTTGCGCAAGGCCCAGCGGAATGTCGGCGCCATCGCCCTGACCCCGGAGCGCACCACCGCCTGCCGCACCCTCAGGCCGGTGCGGATGCCCATCATCTCCTGCGCCCAGTCCGGCAGCAGGTCTTCCCCCGCCTGCATGAACAGGCGGCTGAACGGCTTGACCGCCGGGTTCGGCGCGGGCGCGTGGTGCAGCACCCGACGCACCTCGCACGAGCGTTCGGTGTAGGCCAGCTGCGGCTGCATGCGGCGCAGGTATTGCTCGATCGCGGCGCAGGATTTCGGCACGTCGTGCGCGCCAAGCATCTCCGCCAATTGCGCGGTCTCCTCGTAATAGCGGTCCTGCTCGGCCAGGCTCAGCTTGTGCGGCGCGTAGCGTTGGTAGGAACGCAGGAAGCTGGACATTTCCGCCACATGGACCCAGGTCAGCAGGGCGGGATCGTCGGCCGCATAGGGTCGGCCGTCCGGCGCGGTGCCGGTGACGTGGCGGTGGATGCCGCGCACGCGCTGGATCAATGCCTCGGCATCGCGCCGGCTGGCGAAAGTGGTGCCGCCGACGAAGGCGGAGGTGCGGCGCAGGCGGCCGAGGATGTCCTCGCGGAAATTGGAGTGGTCCCACACGCCGGCCAGCGCCAGCGGATG
>JAMFRN010000234.1 GCA_026224805.1 Nevskia soli | reverse complement strand
GCTCGCCGGCCAGGCGGGCGGTGATGAGGGAGCCGGATTTACGCGCCGCCTCCACCACCAGCACTCCCAGCGCCAGGCCGCTGATGATGCGGTTGCGGCGCGGGAAGTGCTCCGGCAGCGGCGGCACGCCGACCGGAAATTCGGACAGCCGCAGGCCGCGCGCGGCGTTGGCGTGGGCCAGCTCGCGGTTGCGCGCCGGGTAGACCCGGTCCAGGCCGTTGCCGCACACGGCAATGGTCAGGCCGTCGGCGGCCAGGGCGCCGCGGTGGGCGGCGGAGTCGATCCCCAGGGCCAGGCCGCTGGTGATGGTGAGGCCGCGCCGGGCCAGCTCGGCGGCAAAGGCCTGGGCGTTCTCCATGCCCTGGGCAGAAGCGGTGCGGGCGCCGACTACCGCCAGCTGCGGCAGGCGCAGCAGATCCGAGTCCCCCATGGCGAACAGGGCCAGCGGCGCCTGCGCGATTTCGGCCAGCAGCGGCGGGAAACGGGAATCGCGGAACGTGATCAGGGAGCGGGCGGCGGCAGGCGCGGCAGACACTGATTCCGCCAGCCAGGCCAGATCCAGATCCACACCGGCCCAGTCCGGCTGGGCCAGCCCTTTGCACAGGGCTTCGGACAGGCCGGCGGCCTGCCAGGCGCGGACTCCCGCATCGAGCACCGCGGCGGGTTCGCCGAAACGCTCGAGCAGGCGCCGCGCGCGTCCGGGCCCCAGCCCGGGAACGCGGATCAGGGCCAGCCAGCCGCGCAGTTGCGCCTGGTCCACGGCCGCGGCGACTAGTGCCGGGTGGCCGAGGGGCTGTGCACCTTGTCGTTGATATGCGAGGCGCGGGTCTCTTTCAGCACCAGGCCGTAGCTGAGCCTAGGCGTGACTTTGAACACCATCAGCAGGCCGGCCTTCTGCTCCGGCAGCTGGACCTTGCCGTCGCCGTAGGGGTCCGGCACCTTCTGGCCCTGCTGGTAGATGCCCAGCATGGTGCCGGGGTCGAGGCCATCGCGGCTGCCGCGGTTGATCGCCACGATGTCGTATTGGGCGATCTGCGTCAGGCCGCCGTAGACGCTAAGAATGCGGCCATCCACCGGCTGCGCCGGCGGGTGCGGATAGAAGTCGGCCTTGAAGCTCTCCGCTTCCAGCGGCAGCAGGCGGTTGCCGATCTCCACTTCCTGCGGCGAGCGGGTCAGGCGCATCTCCGCCGGCTTGCCGTATTCGCGCAGGTCGGCTTCGCCGGTGGGGATCGCCTCGTAGCCCAGCACTTCATGCGTATCCGGATCGGTGTAGGCGTTGCCCACCCGGACCAGCGACCAGCTGGCGGTGCCGTTGTTCGGCAGGTTCTTGACGTAGACGTTGTTGTTCTGGCCGGCGATGAGGCTTTCGTCGGCGAACTCGACCACGTAGGGCGCCTTCTCGGCTTCCGCCTTGGTCACCAGGCGCGGGCCGCGCAGGAATTCGCGCACGGCGTCGATCGGAATCGCCGGGATGGCCTGATCCAGCGGCAATTCGCGGATGCGCGGATGCAGCCGGTCCTCGGCCAGGGTCAGGCGCGGACGGCCGTTGACCATCACCAGGGTGAGGATTTCGCCCGGGTAGATCAGGTGGGGGTTCTTGATCTGGCCGTTGGTGTACCAGAGCTGCGGCCACTGCCAGGCATCGCTTAGGTAGTAGTTGGCGATGCCCCACAGGGTATCGCCCGGCTTCACCGTGTAATGCAGCGGCGCGTCCCGGCGCAGCGACAGGTCGCCGGCGGCAGCCGTGGCCTGGTCGATGTCGTCCACCCCGCTGACGGAATCGTCCGCCGGAACAGGCTCCGCCGCGACCGGCGGCGGCGCGGCCGCATGGTCGGTCTGCGAGACCGCCGCGTCGTCGGCGCAGCCGGCCAGCAGCGCCAGCAACAGCCCGGCGGCCACGCTCCGCGCGCCCGGCATCAGGCCAAATTGAACCAGTGAGGCGCTATACTTCCCCATGTCACAGCTCCCTTATTCTGCAACCCTCTTAACAAGCGGTATATCAGCTGGCCGATTTTGGCACAAACTTGAGCAGTGACGCACGGTTGCCCGCCAGTCCAGTAGTAATTTCGCAAGTTAAGCCGTAAACCCGTTGCCATGGCCCTTTTGCCCATCCTCCATCACCCCGATCCACGGCTGCGCAAGAAGACCGCGCCGGTGCAGCAGTTCGACCAGAAGCTGCAGCAGCTGATCGACGACATGTTCGAAACCATGTACGCCGCGCCCGGCGTCGGCCTGGCCGCCAACCAGGTGGGGGTGCAGCTGCGCCTGTCGGTGATGGACTGCTCGGACGAGCACGACCAGCCGATCGTGATGATCAACCCCGAGGTGCTGGGCAGCGACGACCGCCAGGAGATGGAGGAAGGCTGCCTCTCCGTGCCCGACATCCGCGACAAGATCCAGCGCTTCAACAAGGTCAAATTGCGCGCCCTGGACCGCCACGGCCAGCCCTACGAACTGGAAGCCGAGGGCCTGATGGCGCAGTGCATCCAGCACGAGATCGACCATCTCGACGGCAAGCTCTACATCGACTACCTGTCCAGCCTGAAGCGCGAGCGGATCAAGAAGAAGCTGCTGAAGCAGCGCGAAAACGCCTGAACCGCGCCGGCGCCATGCGCAGCCTCCTGCCGCTTGTCGCTGCGCTTCTTCTGCTGCTTGCGCCCGAGGCTGGCGCCGGCGCTTTCCTGGTCCATACCGCGATCCGCTTCGATGATCCGGCGCAGGGCCGCGCGCTACTCACCCGCCGCGACGACTTCGTCGAACGTCTCAGCCCGTTCGATCGCGCGGCCCGACTGAAGACCGGCCACGTCGTCAGCGAGCGGGAATATCTGGATTTCGTCGGCGCCAATGTGCTGCCCTGGGGCCAGACTGAACGACGTTCCGTGGAAAACGCGCTGCAGCAGATCCAGCCGCGCCTGGCGCAGCTCGATCCGCCGCTACCCGTCGAGGTCGAACTGATCGAAAGCAGCGGCCGCGAAGAGGGGCAGGCTGCTTATACCCGCGGCCACGCCATTATCCTGCCGCGCGCCATGATTGCATCTTCGACGCCGGCCGAGCTGGCAAGAATCATCGCCCACGAATTCTTCCATATCGCATCGCGGCAGGATGCGGCGCTGCGCGACCGCCTCTATGCCGTAATCGGCTTCGAGAAGTGCAACGAGATCGAGCTACCCGGCGTGCTCGCCGGCCGCCGCATCACCAATCCGGATGCGCCGCGCAACGATCACCGCATCCTGGTGCAAGTCAACGGCGAGCGCCGCTGGGTGGTGCCGATCCTGTATGCGTCGAGCGCGAACTACGACACCGCCCGCGGCGGCGAATTCTTCGACTATCTGCAATTCCGCCTGCTGGTGGTGCAGCCGGCCGGCGCCGACGATCAATGGATGCCGGTGCTTGACGGCGGCGAACCGATTCTGACCTCGCCACAGCAGGTACAGGGATTCTTCGAGGAGGTCGGCCGCAACACCGACTACATCATCCATCCCGAGGAAATCCTCGCCGACAACTTCGCGTTGCTGGTCACCGGCAAGACCGATGTGCCTTCGCCGCAGATCCTCGAGGGCATGCGGCGCGCGCTGAATGGCGCGGGCTCCGCGCCCCTGCTTCCAAGACCCCCGGCTGAGATGCGGACATGAAACTGGTTTTCGCCGGCACTCCCGAATTCGCCGTGACCGCGCTGGATGCGCTGCACCACGCCGGCCACGACATCGCCGGCGTCTTCACCCAGCCGGACCGCCCCGCCGGCCGCGGCCGCAAGCTGCAGGCGGCGCCGGTGGCGCTGCGCGCCGAGGCGCTGGGCCTTGCCGTGCACAAGCCGCTGAAACTCCACGCCGAAGCGCAGGCAGTATTGCGCCAGCTGGCGCCCGAAGTGATGGTGGTGGTGGCCTACGGCCTGCTGCTGCCGCAGGCGGTGCTGGACATCCCCCTGCACGGCTGCATCAACATCCATGCCTCGCTGCTGCCGCGCTGGCGCGGTGCGGCGCCGATCGCCCGCGCGGTGGAAGCCGGCGACAGCGAAACCGGCATCACCATCATGCGCATGGACGCCGGACTCGATACCGGCCCGATGCTGCTGGTGGAGCGCCTGCCGCTGACGGCGGCCATGACCGCCGCGCAATTGCACGACGATCTCGCCCCGCTCGGCGGACGCCTCATCGTCGAAGCGCTGGCACGCCTGCAACGCGGTGAGCTGCCGCAGCAAGCACAGCCGGCGGACGGCATGACTTACGCCAAAAAGCTGTCCAAGGAAGAGTCACGCATCGACTGGTCGCGGCCCGCCGAAGAGCTGGCGCGCAGGGTGCGCGCCTTCAACCCGGCGCCGGTGGCCTGGAGCGAGCTGGACGGCGAGCGCATCCGCTTCTGGAACGCGCGCGCGCAGGGCGGCTCGACCGCCGCCACGCCCGGCACCGTCGTTGCGGCGGACGCCGCCGGCCTGCGCATCGCCTGCGGCGCGGGCGAGTTGCTGGTGACCGAGCTGCAACGGCCCGGCGGCAAGGCGCTCGATGCAGCGCAAGCCGTGCGCGGCTGGATGATTTCCGGCAAGCGCTTCGCCTGATCAGCGGCGCAACAGCGCCCGCCAGCCTGCCCAGCCTTTGAGCCCCTTGCGGTAGAAGTAGATCAGCCGGGCGATGCGCAGGCTCAAGCCGTTGAACAGCAGACGTTCCAGCCAGCGGTTCGGCGGGTTCAGCTCCAGCAGCCGGCGCAGCAGCAGCTTCCAGAAAAAGCGCGGATGGCGCAGTTCCACCGGGCTCAGGGGGCGCCGCGAGGGCGCCGATTGGCCGAGGCGCTCCGCGATCAACTCCGCGCCGCGCAAACCTGACTCGATCGCCAGATGGATGCCCCCCGCCGTCAGCGGCGATACCAGTCCCGCCGCATCGCCGAGCAGCAGCACGCGCTCAGCAGCGGCCGGCGCGACACAGCCGCCAACCGGAATCAGCCCGCCGCGCTTCTCCACCAGCTCGGCCCGCCCGAAATCAGCCAGCGGCGCCAGCCGCTTGAGCAGGGCGCCGAGATCGGGCTTGTGCGGGCGCTGGCACGCCAGACCGACCTGGGTAATGCCATTGACGCCCTGAAACATCCAGCCGATGTAGCCGGGAACCAGCGCGCTGTCGACGAAGCAGTGCAGGCGGTCCACCGCCAGCGGCAGGTTGCGGAATTCGGCCTCGATGCCGAGCAGGAAAGCCCGGTTGCGGCCAAGGCGTAAATGGGCAGCAACAGACGAGCGAGCGCCGTCGGCTCCCACCAGGAAACGCGTCGAGTAGGCGCCGCCGTTGACCAGCACGCCCTCGGGCTCGCGGCGCGCGTCGATGAAGGCACTGCCGAAATGCAGCTCGGCACCGGCCACCCGCGCCTGCTCCGCGTACCAGCGCAGCAGGCCCGGCGTATCGGTGGCGGCGAAGTAGTAGCCGGGCGCATCGAGATCGACATGCCGCAGCGAGGGGGTATAGAGCCTCACGCCCGGGATGCGCCGACTCAGCGCAGCGGGCGCCTGCAGCAGCACATCCGCCTCGCGCACCAGCAAGCCGGTGGTATGCACGGTATGCCCCGGCCAGGGCTGCCGCTCGAGCACTCCGACCTTGAGACCCAGCTCTGCGGCATGCCGCGCGCAGGCCAGCCCGGCGAAGCTGGCACCGACCACCAGCACATCGTAGCGGTGCATGCGGCCTGGCTCAGGACGCATGCTGCAAGCCGTAGCCGAGCGAGCGCTGCAGCAGGGTTTCCGTCGGCAGCGACAGGGCGTGCAGCACGGCGGTGCCGCGCGAGGACCAGGCGCGTTGCCGCGGATGCACGCCGGCCAGGGTAGCGGCGGCGTAGGTCTCGATCGCCAGCGGCACCGCATGCAGGCGCGGCAGCGGCGCCAGCGCGGCAAGGGCGCGCAGGCCGGCGCTTACTGCGAGCAAGGCAAAGACATAGCGCAGATTGGCGCCGCTGCCCGGCAACTGCTCGCTGGTCAGAGACCACAGCAGCAGGCCGAGCAGAGCCGCCAGCGGCCACAGGTCGAGTGCGCCGCAGGTGTCGGCGAAGCGGGACAGGGCGACCAGGTCGAAGGCGCAGAACGAGACCACCAGCAGCGCATGGAAATGGCGCAGCAATGCGCGCGGCGAAGGTGCCGCGGGGCCGGGATCCGGCAGGGAGAGTCGATCGGCTGGCATGGTGATTTTCCGGAGAGCTGCACGCAGTCTCGCCAGCGCGCTTGCAGCCTTGCGGGAAATGCCATGTAAAATCCGCACAACTTGGTGCAGAACTTGTGCAGGCCCTGCCCCCGCGCCTGCTGCCAGGGCTTACGCTTTCACGCACCTTCGAATCGCTCTCTTGTCCATACCTCCCGCACCCAGCACTCCCCCCAACGTCCGCGCGCGCGCCGCGCTGACCGTCGCCGCGGTACTCAAAGGCGCCAGCCTGGACGACGCCTTGCAGGCACAGAGCCCGGGGCTGAGCGGGCCGGACAGTTCGCTGCTGCGGGCCATCGCTTACGGCGTGGTGCGCGAGTACCGCCTGCTGCTGACGCTGACCGGCGCGCTGCTGCAGAAGCCGCTGAAGGACGAACCGGAAGTGCAGGCCTTGCTGGCCTGCGGCCTGTACCAGCTGCGCTCGATGCGGGTGCCGCCGCATGCTGCGGTGGGCGAAACCGTGGCCGCCGCCGCGGTGATGGACAAGGGCTGGGCCAAGGGACTGGTCAATGCGGTGCTGCGGCGCTACCAGCGCGAGCAGGCGGCGATCGACGGCGCCCTGCCGGTCACTGCCGGGGTGCGCCAGTCCTATCCGGACTGGCTGGTCGACGCGGTCAAGGCGGACTGGTCCGACAGCTGGCGCACGGTGCTGGCCGGCGGCAACGAGGCCGGGCCGCTGACCCTGCGCGTCAATCGCCGCCAGGTCGGCCGCGACGCCTACCTGGCGGAGCTGGCTGCCGCCGGCATTGCCGCCGAAGCGGTGCCCGAGGCGGAGGACGCCGTGCGTTTCGCCAATGCCGTATCGGTGGACGAGATTCCGGGCTTCATCAGCGGCCGCGCCTCGGTGCAGGACGCCGCGGCGCAACTCGCCGCCGACCTGATGGATGCGCAGCCGGGCCAGCGCGTGCTGGATGCGTGCAGCGCTCCGGGCGGCAAGGCGGTGCACCTGCTGGAACGGGTGGCTGGCCTCAAGCTGCTGGCGCTGGACAGCGACCTGTCGCGGCTGGCGCGGGTGGCCGAGAACCTGCTGCGCTCGAACGTGCTGGCCCGTTTTGAAGTCGCCGACGCGGCCAAGCCCACGGTGTGGTGGGACGGCAAACCCTTTGACCGTATCCTGCTCGATGCGCCCTGCTCCGGCACCGGCGTGATCCGGCGCCATCCGGATATCAAGTGGCTGCGCCGCGATACCGACATTCCGCGCATGGCCGAGTTGCAGCAGCGCCTGTTGCGCGCGCTATGGCCACTGCTGGCGCCGGGGGGAATCCTGGTCTACGCCACCTGCTCGGTGCTGAAGGCCGAGGGCGAAAACGTGCTGACGGAGTTCGTCGGCGCGCATGCCGATGCGCGCGAAGCGCCGATCGAGGCAGCTTGGGGCGAGGCGCGGCCGATCGGGCGGCGCATTGCGCCGGGCGGGGCTTTCGACGGGTTTTACTACGCGCGCTTAACCAAGACTTTGTAGGGCGGCTCAAGCGAAGCGGAGCCGACATCTCCCAACGGGGCCTGTCGGTTCCGGGCGCAAGCGCCCTTGAACCGACCTACAGGAAAACAATTAGCCGTAGCTTCAGAAAAACTTGCTGCGCCGGAACCACCAGAACATGCTGACGCCGACCATCACGATCACGCCCAGCGCATAGTAGTAGCCGTAGTCCCAATCCAGCTCGGGCATGTGCTTGAAGTTCATGCCCCAGACGCCGGTGAGCAGGGTCAGCGGCATGAACACCACCGCCAGCACGGTGAACACCTTCATGATCTCGTTGGTGCGATGGCTGACCATGGCGAAGTGCAGCTGCACCGCCGCCTCCAGGTCGTGCTCCAGGTAGTGCGAGTGATCGCGCACCCGGCTGACGTGCTCGCGCAGATCGCGCATGCGCAGCTGCACGCGGCTCTCGTCCCAGTCCAGCGCCGTGCCGCGGCGCCAGGAATCCAGCGCCTCGAGCTGGTCCGCACTGAGCCCTTCCAGGCGGCGCACCACGCGCCGCGCATCGAGCAGGGCGTGCCAGTCGCTCATTCCGCTGTCGGCGTTGAGCAACTCATCCTGCAGCTCGGTCAGGCGCAGGTCGAGGAACTCGCGCACGCGCAGGAAGCGGTCGACCATGGTGTCGAGCACCTGATGGGCCAGGCACAGGGCACTGGGCGGCGCCTTGGCCTTCATGCCCTTGAGCTTCTGCTTGACCATCTGGAAGCTGAGGTTGTCCTCGGCGCGCACCGTGATCAGCAGGCGGTCGAACAGGAAGAAGGCGGCGCTGCGGGTTTGCAGCGGGAAGGGATTGTCCTGCGGCCCCAGGCCCTCGAAGATCAGCATGTCGTAGTCTTCGGTGCCGTCGAAGTACGAGCTGTGATCGGGTGTCAGCGAGTCGATCACCTGGCTGTGGTCGATCTCGACGCCAAGCAGGTTCTTCGGCCAGCTCTCCCAGCCCTGCGCCTCGGCGCGCAGGAAATCGAGCCAGATATAGCCCTCGTCCGGCATGCGCTCCAGCCGGTTGTGCAGGATCGGCGGCTGGCCGTCGAGGCAGTGATAGATTTCCATTGATCCCGTGAGACGGTGTTGCGGTGTGGGCCGGTTACTTGAAGCCCACGTTAGGGTCCACCGGTTTCAGTTCGGTGAAAAACGCGCGCAGGGACTGATCCAGGGCGGCCCGTACTTCGGCTTCGCTGCCGACGCCGTACTGTTCCTTGCTGTCGATCGGCAGCCAACCCGCATAGGGATACGGCGGCCCGGCGTTGAAGGCGCGGCGCAATTCGATGCGATGCAGGTAGACATAGCGTCCCTGCCCCTGCTTGGTCGGCACGGCGCGGGTGAAGACGGTGACCTTGATGTCGGGACTATCCGGAATGCGGTTGCCGATTTCGGCCGCCACCTGCTGCGTCGCATTGCGCAACGCATCTTCCGTGACCAGGGGATTCTCGGACTTCGCCGAGATGGTGAAAGCCTGGGCCGCACCGGCGGCGGCGCAGGCCAGAACCACTAGAGCCAACTTGTATCGACGCTTCATTAGCCATTCCTCCGTATGGATACCCATGTTCAAGCTATTAACGGACATCCATGTCCAGGCAGCGGAGATGGATGTCCGTCCGTGTCCAAGCACCGATCATTCATGACCGGACTGCTGAAACAGGCTGGAGGAATTGCTGGCGCCGCTGCTTACTTCAGCAATTCCTCGATCGCGGCGCGCTCTTCACGCAGCTCGGTTTCGGTGGCGGTCATCTTGCCGCGCGAGAACTCGTCGACCGACAGGCCCTGCACGATCTCGTACTTGCCGTCCTTGCAGGTCACCGGGTAGCCGTAAACCACGCCCGGCTTGATGCCGTAGGAGCCGTCCGAGGGCACGCCCATGCTGACCCACTTGCCGTTGGTGCCCAGCGCCCAGTCGCGCACATGGTCCACCGCCGAAGAGGCCACCGAGGCGGCGCGGGAGGCGCCGCGCGCCTTGATGATGGCCGCGCCGCGCTGCTGCACCACCGGGATGAAGTCCTTCTCGACCCATTCCTGGGTGACCAGGGTCTTGGCCGGGGTGCCCTTGACGGTGGCGTGGCTGATGTCCGGGTACTGGGTGGCGCTGTGGTTGCCCCAGATGATGATCTTGTCCACGTCCGTCACCGCGGCGCCGGTCTTGCCGGCGATCTGGCTGATGGCGCGGTTGTGGTCCAGGCGCACCATGGCGGTGAACTGCTTCGGATCCAGGCTCTTGGCGTTGGACTGGGCGATCAGCGCATTGGTGTTGGCCGGGTTGCCGACCACCAGCACCTTGACGTCCTTGCTGGCCTTGGTGGCGAGGGCCTTGCCCTGCACCGAGAAGATCGCCGCATTGGCGGTGAGCAGGTCCTTGCGCTCCATGCCCGGGCCGCGCGGACGCGCGCCGACCAGCAGGGCGTAATCGGTGCCCTCGAAGCCTTCTTCCGGCTTGTCGGTGGCCACCACGCCGTGCACCAGCGGGAAGGCGCAGTCGTTCAGTTCCATCACCACACCCTGCAGGGCGCCCAGCGCCGGGGTGATTTCGAGCAATTGCAGGATCACGGGCTGATCCGGGCCGAGCATGGAACCGCTGGCGATGCGGAAGATCAGCGAGTAGGAAATCTGGCCGGCGGCGCCGGTGACAGTGACGCGAACGGGCTTTTTCATAGGGGCTCCGGGCGGGTTGAAGAAATCACAGGGGGTGAATTATGCCAAGTCGGCGGGATGGATGTGCGGAGTGCACGATTTTGGGGCTTGACTGCCGGGCATCCTCCCTCCCCTTGTGGAAGGGGATTGAGGGCAGGGGGCGCTGCTATGTACCGCGGCTGGGGCGCATAATGAGGGCTGCTCCGGCCACCGACGAAACACGGTCCGATCAATCCCGACCCCATGCCCGAGTTTGAAGTCAGCCACTTGCTGGATACAGGCACCCTCGCAGTGCGCGATGTCCATTGCAGCGGGACTTGTCGCCACCGCAGCGCCGAAGAGTGCGCATCGTCGACCAACCTGGTATTTCCCTATCGCGGCGTCTACATGCGCCATGTCGGCAGCGATCAGGCCGTGGCGGACGCCAACCATGTGCTGTTCTTCAACGCCGGCGAGGGCTACCAGGTCAGCCATCCGGTCAGTGGCGGTGATGCCTGCCTGTCGCTGAGCCTGTCCGAACCGCTGCTGCGCGAGCTGGCGCCCGCGGCGCTGCTGCATGATCGCGGCACGCTTGGATTCCGCCGCCAGCATCAGCGCATCGACCCGCGCGCCCAGGCCCTGGTGGCCCTGCTCCGCCACAGCCTGGACAACGGCAGCATCGAGCTGCTGGAAGCCGAGGGCCTGCTGCTGACCCTGGTGTGCCGCAGCCTCGGGCCGCGCACCTCACACCAGCCCGGAGCGACGCATGCGCGGCGCCGGCTGGCGGATCGCGTCAAGGTGCTGCTGGCCAGCGATCTTTCGCGGCGCTGGACGCTGGCAGAGATCGCCGCGGAAATCGGCGGCTCGGCGGTTTACCTGACGCAGGTGTTCCAGCAGGTCGAAGGCCTTCCCCTGTACCGCTACCATCTGCGGTTGCGCCTGGCGCGGGCGCTGGACCTGATCGCGCGCTACGACGATCTGTCCGCCCTGGCGGCGGAGCTGGGCTTTTCCAGCCACAGCCATTTCACCGCCGCTTTCCGGCAGGCCTACGGCCGCTCGCCGACGGCCTTCAAGCAATCCGCGCAGGGCTGATGTGCCCTCTGGGCCTGCAACCCAGGCCCACAAAAATCGCTAAAGATTTCGACAGCGGCCGCGAACACCGAATGGTCTTCTATGCATGCCCGATCGACGGGCATCCAAAGGAGATGTAGTCATGACTGAAAAAACCTGCGCGGCCTGCGATTACCCACTCGACGCCAATGCCATCAAGGTCACCATCGGCACCCGTGTCGTCGAAGTCTGCTGCGAGGAGTGCGCGCAGAAGCTGCAGGAAGCCAGCGCGAAGAAGCCCTCATGAACGGCGAGCAATTCTTCGCCGCCCGGCGCAAGGTGCAAACCCCGTCCGGCCGCATCAGCTACGTCGAACACGGCAGCGGCCCGGTGGCGCTGTTCGTGCACGGCGTGCTGCTCAACGGCTATCTGTGGCGGCACCAGCTGGCGCAGCTGGGCGAACTGCGGCGCTGCATCGCCGTCGACCTGCTGGCGCACGGCGACACGGAAATATCCGCCACCCAGGATGTTTCCGTCACCGCCAATGCGCACATGCTGGCGCAGTTCCTTGACGCGCTGAAGATCGAGCGGGTCGATCTGGTCGGCAACGACAGCGGCGGCGGCATCTGCCAGATCTTCGCCGCCCTGTACCCGCAACGCATCCGCAGCCTGGCGTTGACCAACTGCGACACGCACGACAACTGGCCGCCGGAGCCGTTCAAGCCCTTTGTTGCCATGGTCGCCGCTGGTGGTTTGCCGGAGACGCTGAATGCCATGCTGACGGACAAGTCCATCTATCGCTCGCCGGGCGCATTGGGTCCGGCCTACGAACAACCGGAGGCCGTTGCGGACGATACGATCGAGACCTACCTGCGGCCGCTGGTGCGCTCGCCGCAGCGCACGCGCGATGTCGAGCGCTTCGTCAACGCCTTCGATTGCCGCCATACCGTCGGCATCGAGAAGCAGCTCGGGCAAGTGCGTGCGCCGACGCTCATCGCCTGGGCGACGGACGACATCTACTTCGACCTGAAGTGGTCCCGCTGGCTGGAAAAGACCATCCCCGGAACTAAGCGGCGCGTGGAATTCGAATCCGCCCGCATCTTCTTTCCGGAGGAGCGTGCGAGCGAATTCAATGCGGAGCTTAAAGCGCATTGGCTGGTCAGTTCCGGAGCAGGCTTGAACTGATTGAAGGCCGCCTCTCTTCCCCTCCCCTTGCGGGAGGGGATTGAGGGGAGGGGTGCTTTTCGTCTCCGATAGCACCGAACTCCGTTCGTCCCGAGTGCCCGCGAAGCGGGTGTATCGAGGGACCAGCGCGGACCTTTTCCCTGTCATCCTGAGCGCAGCGAAGGATCTCATCGCGCTTCTTCTTTTGCGATGAGAGGGCGCAGACATCGGGGCGGCGCTTCTTGCCTACTTCTTGGCGCTGTTGCCAAGAAGTAGGTCGCCGCAGGCGAAAAACTTCGTTCAGGCGTCAGGAGGATCCGGCACGCGCGCAAGCGCATGCAGTGCGGTTTCAGAGGGGGTGAGGCCAGATTCTTCGCTACGCTCAGAATGACAGGGGGAAAGGGCCGCGCTGGTCCCTCGATACGCCCGCCAGGGCGGGCACTCGGGACGAACGGAGTTCGGTGCTATCGGAGACGAACAGCACCCCTCCCCTCGGTCCCCTCCCGCAAGGGGAGGGGAAGACCAGCGGGTTCAGCCTACCAGCACTTGCCGCGGCGGCGTCTTCAAAACACCGCGCAAAGAGAGCCATCCGACCAGGGTGACAATGCCGCATCCGACCGCCGCGCCGGCAACCCACAGCAGCGGCCGCGGCCCATACGGAATATCGAACACCTGCACCGCCAGCACCCAGGCCATGATCTGCGCCGCGATGGCGGCAACGCTGCCGGCGAGCAGGCCGAGTACAGCGTACTCCGCCAGCAGGCCCTGCAGGATCACCCGCGAGGAAGCGCCCAGCGTGCGCAGCAGCGCCGTCTCCCGCGCCCGCTGCGCGCGCGAAGCCTCGATCACGGCCAGCATCACCACCAGCCCTGCAAGCAGGGTGAAGCCGAAGATGAACTCCAGCGCGCTGACCATGCGGTCGACGATGCTGCGCACCTGCGCCAGTGCGGCATCCAGATCCAGGGCGGTGACGTTGGGGAATTGCCGCACCAGATCGCGCAGCAGGCCGCGCTGATCGGCCGGCAGGTAGAAGCTGGTGATCCACTGCACCGCGCCGGAGTTCTCCAGTACGCCCGGCGGTGTCGCCAGGAAGAAGTTGGGACGGAAGCTGTCCCAGCGCACCTTGCGCGTGTTGTGCACGGTGAAGGTGGTGGTGGTGCCGGCGATGTCGAGCGTCATGGTGTCGCCGGGCTTGAGCTTGAGCTTTTCGACGCCGTATTCCTCCACCGACAGCCAGGGCTTGCCGGCATCGGCGGCGGTCCACCACTGGCCGCTGAGCAGGGTGTTGTCGTCGCCGAAGTGGTCGGTCCAGGACAGGTTGAATTCGCGGTTGATCCAGCGGCGGGTTTCCTGGTCCTCGAAGCTGTCGGCGGTGACGGGCTTGCCGTTGAGGCCGACCAGGCGCGCGCGCGCCATCGGCCACAGGTCCAGCTTGGTGTAGCCGTGCGCGGCGAAGAATGCGCGCAGCGGCTGCACCTGCTCCGGCTGGATGTTGACCAGGAACTGGTTGGGCGCATCCGGCGGCAGGCGATTACGCCAGCTCGACAGCAGGTCGGTGCGCACCACGGTGAGCAGCAGCAGGGCCAGCAAGGCCACGCCCAGTGCAACGGCCTGCGCCACGGCGGTGCCGCGGCGGCGCGCGATATTACCCAGGCCGAAGCGCCAGGCCACGCCGCTGCGGCGGCGCAGCGGCGTCAGCAGATGGACCAGGCCCCAGGCCAGCAGGGCCAGTACGCCGGCGGTGCTGCCGGCGCCGAGGATGACGTAGGCGGCCAACTTCGGTTCGCCCGACTGGAAGCCGACGAGGGTGCCGATGGCCAGCAAGGCCGCCACCAGGCCCAGGCGGCTGCGTGTTTCATTGCCGGCGGCGCGCTGGAACACGCGCACCGGCGGCACCGCCACGGCGTCCAGCACCGGCGGCAGGGCGAAGCCGGCGAGCAACAGCAGGCACAGGCCCAGCGCTTCCGGCAGCGGCAGCCAGCCCGGCGCCGGCAGGGTGGTATTGAGCAGGGGCGCGGCGAACCAGCCGAGTACCGCCTGGCCAAGTGCGCCGACGATGGCGCCGGCGCCGCCTGCAAATAATCCGAGCAGGATCAGTTGCAGGCTCAGCGCGCGGATCACAAAGCCGCGCTGTGCGCCCAGACATTTGAGCAAGGCCACCTCGTCGCGCAGGCGCTCGCTGTAGAGGCGCGCGGTCAGCGCGACAGCGGCGGCGGAGAGCAGGATGGTGGCCAGCACGGTGATGCCGAGGAAACGGCCGGCGCGCTGCAGCGAATTCTTGATCTCGGGGCGCGCATCCTCCATGCCGCGAAAGCGCGCGCCGGCGGCAGCTTGAGCTGGCGCGCGGCGGCCAGCGCGGCGGGCTCGCCGCCGAGCTGGAGGGTGTATTCGACGCGGCTGCCGGGGCCGAGCAGTTGCGTCGCCGCCAGGTCCTGCGCGTTCATCAGCAGCTCCGGCGCGAACTCGGCGAAGGCGCCGCCGCGGCCAGGCTCGTTGGCGATCAGCCGGGTGACATGCAGAGTGATGCTGCCCACTTGCAGCCCGGCATCCGGGTGCAGGTTCAGCGTGCTCCACAAGCGGCCATCGACCCACACTTCACCGGCGCCGGGGATCCCGGTCGCGTCCTGCGTTGGTCCGTAAGGCTCGCGGCTGAGGCTCAGCACGCCGCGCACCGGGTAGCCGGTTTCCACCGCCTTGACCGTGGCCAGCTGGGTCTGGTCGCCGTCGACCGGCGCCACCACGCTGGCGAACTCGGTCACCGCGACGGTGCGCAATCCCAGCTTGCGTAGATCCGCCGCGAAGCCATCGGGATAAGGATCGCGCCCCTTGATGATGGCGTCGGCGCCCAGCGCCTCGCCGCTGCCGCGCTCGATGGCCTGCTGCACGCGGCCGCTGAACATGCCGACCGAGACCATGGCGGCGCTGGCCACGGCCAGAGCCAGGCCCAGCACCAGCAGCTCGCCGCTGCGCCAGCCGCGGCGCAGGCGCAGCAGGGCGTGGCGGAAGGCGCTGCTCCAGCTACTCATGCAGGCGCCCGCCGCGCAGGGTCAGCACGCGCTGGCAACGCTGCGCCAGCGTGGTGTCATGCGTGACCAGGATCAGGGTGGTGCCGCGCGAGCGGTTCAGCTCGAACAGCAGCTCGACGATACGCGTGCCGGTGGCCAGGTCGAGATTGCCGGTGGGCTCGTCGGCGAACAGGATGCGCGGCTCGCCGGCGAAGGCGCGGGCGATGGCGACGCGCTGCTGCTCGCCGCCGGAGAGCTGATGCGGATAGTGGTCAAGCCGCGCGGAAAGTCCGACCCGGTCCAGCCATTCCCGCGCCGTCTGCTCGGCGCCGGCTTGGCGGGCGATTTCCAGCGGCGCGGCGACATTCTCTTCCGCCGTCATGTTCGGCAGCAGGTGGAAGGACTGGAAGACCAGGGCCGCGCGCCCACGCCGAAGCCGCGCGCGCCCATCCTCGTTCAGGGTCGACAGGTCCTCGCCGAACAGGCGAACGACCCCGGTCGTCGGCTTCTCCAGGCCGGCGGCCACGGCGATCAGCGACGACTTGCCGGAGCCGGACGGCCCGACGATCGCCACCCGCTCGCCGGGCCGAACCTCCAGGTCCGCGCCCT
>JAMFRN010000032.1 GCA_026224805.1 Nevskia soli | reverse complement strand
GCCAAAGGCCCGAGCAGCGCAATGCGTTTGACGCGACTCAGCAGCGGCAAGGCCTGGCCGGAATTCTTCAGCATGACTATGCTGCGTGCGCCGATGGTCCGCGATAACTGCCGGCGCTCCTGCACTACCGTGGCATCCTCGACGCGCGCACCACGGCGATAGGGATCGTCGAACAGCCCAAGCCGTTCCTTCAGCGTGAGAACCCGGCGCACCGATGTGTCGATGTCGTGAACAGTGACCAAACCGCGTTCCAACGCGATCGGCAACCCATGGCGATAAGCGTCGGCCATCATGTCGATGTCGACGCCGGCCCTCAGAGCCAGTGCGGCAGCGGCTGGCTTGTCGGCCGCGACCCCGTGGTTGATGAGTTCCGCAATGGCGTTGTAGTCGCTGATGATGACGCCGTTGAATCCCAATTTCCCTCGCAGCCAGCCTTGCAGCATGGCGCTATTGGCGGTCATCGGTATACCCGCAAGATCCGTGAAGGCCGGCATGATGGTGGCCACGCCTGCGCGTACCGCGGCGGCGAACGGCGGCAGATGCACCTCGAGTACCGTACGCTCCGAGATGTCCACCGATGCGTACTCACGACCCGCCGTCACCGGTCCGTAGGCACAAAAATGTTTGGCGCAGGCGGCCAACGCGTCCGACTTGGAAATATCGTCGCCTTGAAAGCCGCGTATCTTGGCCGCAGCGATGCGCGTTCCCAGCCATGGATCTTCTCCGGGCCCTTCGGCGCTGCGCCCCCAACGAGGATCCCGCGACACGTCGAGCATCGGGGCAAAGGTCAGAGCCAACCCGTCAGCAGCCGCTTCCTTCGCAGCCTCTCGCGCCGTTGCTTCCCACGCCGCTGGATCGAACAGTCCCGCCTCTGCCAGGGGTATGGGAAACACGGTGCGGTGCCCGTGGATCACGTCATATCCGATCAGCAAAGGTATGCCAAGCCGGGATTGTTCGACGGCCAGCTTTTGCATCTCTCGCACATCCGCAGAACCCACGAGATTCAAGAGATTGCCGATCGCGCCGCTCTTGATCGCCTCGGTCGAGTCGCCGGCGATGATCGGCCCGGTCACGGCGTAGCTGGACGCGGTCATGGTGAGCTGGCCGAGTTTCTCCGCCAGGGTCATCTCGCCGAGCAACTTCTCGATGCGGCTCATCCGGTCCAGTCCTTTTGGATAATCAGGCCAGCATGATAGATCGGCTGCCGCAAAACACCAGCGAACCAAGGCCGGGCCGCTGCCGGCCATGCCAAATTCCGCAAAGCACGTCAGAATCGGCGAATAAAAGGAGATTTCCATGTCGAGCAGCGACAACATTCTGCAAGCCGAAGCGCAGTCCCCGGCCTCGCTGGCCGCCTTGCCCGACGAGGCGCTGCTGGACGCGGTGCAGCGCCAGACCTTCCGCTTCTTCTGGGAGGGCTCGCATCCGCTCAGCGGCCTGGCCCCGGACCGGCGCACCACGCGCCAGGAGCCAGTGGACGATCTGGTGGCCATCGGCGGCTCGGGCTTCGGCATCATGGCGCTGATCGTCGCCGTCGAGCGCGGCTGGGTCACGCGCGAGGCCGCGGTGGAGCGGCTGCAGCGCATGCTGGAAGTGCTGGTGCGTGCCACCTGCTATCACGGCGCGTTTCCGCATTTCATGAACGGCCGCACCGGCGCCACCATTCCGTTCTACCGCAAGGACGACGGCGGCGACCTGGTGGAAACCTCGTTCCTGTGCATGGGCCTGTTGTGTGCGCGGCAGTATTTTCAGCGCGACACCCCGGGCGAAAATTTCGTGCGCGACAAGATCACCGTGCTGTGGGGCGAGGTGGAGTGGGACTGGTACACGCAGGGCGGCCGCAAGCTGCTGTACTGGCATTGGAGCCCCAACAACGGCTGGGTGATGGATCACGAGATCCACGGCTGGAACGAATGCCTCATCACCTATGTGCTGGCGGCGGCCGCGCCGCGCCATGCTGTCGATCCCGTCATCTACCATCGTGGCTTCGCCGCCGGGCGCGACTTTCTCAACGGCAAGTCCTACCACGGCATCGAGCTGCCGCTGGGCATGCCTTACGGCGGCCCGCTGTTCTTTGCCCACTATTCGTTCTGCGGTCTCGACCCGCGCGGCCTGAAAGACCGCTATGCCGACTACTGGGAGCTGAACCAGCGGCATGTGCGCATCAACCGTGCGCACTGCGTGGCTAATCCCGGCAAGTTCAAGGGTTACGGCGAATCCTGCTGGGGCCTCACCGCCAGCGATGACCCGGCCGGCTATTCGGCGCATGCGCCCGACAACGACAACGGCACCATCTCGCCGACCGCGGCGCTGTCCAGCCTGCCCTACGCGCCGCGTGAAGTGATGCAGGCCCTGCGTCATTTCCTGACGCAGCATGGCGAGAAAGCCTGGGGGCGCTACGGCTTCGTCGATGCATTTTGCGAACAGCAGGGCTGGTATGCCGACACCTACCTCGCCATCGATCAAGGCCCGATCGTGGTGATGATGGAGAACCACCGCAGCGGCCTGCTGTGGAAGCTGTTCATGAGCGTGCCGGAAGTGCAGCTCGGCCTGCGCAAGCTCGGTTTCTCCAGCCCTTATCTGGGCGAGGGGAGCGGCCGATGAAGGAGCCGTTCGATCGGTGGATCGAGCGGCAATACCGCCATGCCGCCACGGCGATGCTGCGCAGCATCTCGCCGCTGGACGTGGTCAAGACCCGGCCGGGATTCGGCCAGACCGTCCAGCCGGTCAAGGGCGCCATCGTCGCCTCCATCGTGCTGGGCGCCTACGATCCGGATCCCGACTACTTCTTCCACTGGTACCGGGACTCGGCGGTGGTCATCGATGCGCTGCGCCTGTTGCTGGAGGACGGTAGCGTGGGGCCGGAGGCGCTGGAGCATCTCGGCGATTTCGTGCGCTTCAGCTTGTCGTTACAGCAGCTCGACGGCCGCACCGTCGCCGCCTCGCCCTCGCGCCGAGACAAGGTTGCCGCCGATTTTCTCCGCTACCTGCGTGACGATGACGACCTGGCGCAGGTTCATGGCGACAAGATCGCCGCCGAAACCCGCGTCAATCCCGACGGCACGCTCGACATTTCCAAATGGGCACGTCCCCAGCACGACGGGCCGCCGCTGCGGGCGCTGGCCATGCAGCGCTGGGCGGGCAGGGTGTCGCCGCACGTCGCGGCCGATGTCGCGGCCCTGATCCGTTCCGATCTGGGCTTCACCATGCGCCATTGGCGCGAACCTTCCTACGACATCTGGGAAGAGGAGCAGGGTCCGCATTACTACACGCAGCGTGTTTCTGCTGCGGCCCTGATCGAAGGCGCCGCCTGGCTGGAAGCGGGGGGTAAGCGCGCGGAGGCGCAGGCCTGCCGCGCCGAGGCCGAAACCATCATGCACGCGCTCGACGGCTTCTGGCTGGCGGACGAAGGCTATTTCCGCTCGCGCGTCCTGTCCACCGGACGCTCCACCAAAGATCTCGACATCGCCGTGATCCTGTCCGCGATTCACGCCGGCGGCACTGGCCTGCACTCAGTTCACGATCCGCGCATGCAGTCCACGCTGGCGCAGCTCGAAAACCTGTTCGACGCCGCCTATCCGATCAACCGAGATCGCGCTCCGGGCACCGGACCGGCGATGGGGCGCTACGCCGGGGATGTGTACTACTCCGGCGGCGCCTATTATTTCTCGACGTTGGGCGCCGCCGAGTTCTGCTTCCGTGCGGCGGCCGGCGCGGGCGATGCGCACCACTGGATCGAGCGCGGCGACGGCTTCCTGCACACCGTGCGTGCCTACACTCCGGCGGACGGCGCGCTGTCCGAGCAGTTCGATCAGCGCGACGGGGGGCAGACTTCCGCCAGGGAACTGGCCTGGAGCTATGCCGCCTTCATCTCCTGCGTTGCGGCGCGGCGCCTCGTGATCGGCCGGCAAGGGTGATGGATCAGTCAGTAGACAGCAGCGGCGCCGCGGCGGAGGCCGAGGACACGATCCAGTCCGGGCTGTTGCGTCAGCTCGGGCTGATGGTGCGGGCCCTTTACCTCTCGTCTGTCGGCAAGGCGCTGGTACAGCTCGGTATCGGCATCGTTTCGGTGGTAGTCGCCACGGCCTACGGGCAGATCCGCCTCAACAGCTGGAACAAGCCCTTCTTCGATGCCCTGTCGCGCCGCGACTTCGGCGACTTTATGCATCAGCTGGAGGTGTTCTTCCTGATTGTCACTGCCCTGCTGGTTCTCAATGTGGCGCAGCGCTGGCTGGTGGAAACCCTGAAGCTCCGCCTGCGCGAAGGCCTGGTGCTGGACCTGTTCGGTCACTGGATGAAGCCGCGCCGGGCGTTCTGGCTGGCCCACGCGGGATCGATGGGGGTCAATCCGGATCAGCGCATGCACGAGGATGCGCGCAAGCTGTGCGAGCTGTCCGGCGATCTTGGCGTCGGCCTGCTCCAGGCCACCATCCTGTTCTTCACCTTCGCCGGCATACTCTGGGTGCTGTCCAGCGACTTCAGCTTCCGCATCGCCGGCCACGACCAGGCGATCCCCGGCTTCATGCTGTGGGCCGCCATGCTCTATGCGGGCGTCGGCTCGCTGCTGAGCTACTGGGTGGGAGGGAGCCTGATCAACCGCAACGCGCAGCGCTATGCACGGGAAGCGGAATTGCGCTCTACGCTGGTGCGCATCAACGAGCATCTGGACGGCATTTCGCTGGCGGCGGGCGAGGCGGACGAACTGCGGCGTGCGCAGCTGAACCTCGCCGACGTCCTGGCCGCCTCGCGCCGCCTGGTCACCGGCCTGACCAATCTCACCTGGGTCACCGCCGGATTTGGCTGGATCACCCTGGTGGCGCCGATCCTGGTGGCGGTGCCGCTCTATTTCGGCGGCAAGATTTCCTTCGGCGGACTGATGATGGCCGCTGCCGCCTTCACCCAGGCGCAGTCCTCGCTGCGCTGGTTCGTGGACAATTTCAGCCTCATCGCCGACTGGCGTGCCACCTTGCTGCGCGTGGCGAGCTTCCGCCAGGCCCTGACCGAAAGCGAGGTGCTGCACGATGCCCAAAGCCGCAT
This sequence comes from Nevskia soli, assembly GCA_026224805.1. Classification (GTDB taxonomy): domain Bacteria; phylum Pseudomonadota; class Gammaproteobacteria; order Nevskiales; family Nevskiaceae; genus Nevskia; species Nevskia soli_A. The sequence goes on along the minus strand of JAMFRN010000032.1, from coordinate 20,135 downwards.
CACCTACGTCGACGGCGAGCCCGGCGTGGTGATCATCGAAAATCTCGAAATCGAATCCCCGACCGGCCGCGACATGCTCCTGGAAACGAGCGTGGTGGTGCGGACGGGGGAGCGCGTCCTGGTGGTGGATGCGCCGGGCACCGGCAAGACCCAGTTGTTCCGCGCGCTGGCGGCCCTGTGGCCCTGGGGCTCCGGCCGCATCACCGCGCCGGGCGGCGACCAGGTCCATTACCTGCCGCGTGGCACGCCCTACCTGCCGCGCGGCACGCTGCGCGAGATTCTCGCCTATCCCGCGAAAGTCGAAGATTTCGACGCGGCTGGCTTTGCCCATGCGCTGGTCCGTCTCGGCCTGGAGCGCCTAGTGCCGCAGCTGGACGAGGTGCGCCGCTGGGAGCGGGATTTGAGTCAGGACGAGCAGCTCAGCCTGGCTTTTGCTCGCATCGTGGTGCAGGCGCCGCCGTGGGTGGTCCTCGACGATGCCTTCGGCTCGCTCGACGATGAAGCCCTGGAGCGGGTCGTCGACGTCTTCGCCAATGAACTCAAGCACAGCAGCATCGTCCATATCGGCCGCGCGGTGCAGGGGCGCGACGCGATGTTTTCGCGCGTCTTTCATCTGGTCCGCGCTCCCGCGAAAGCGGCGTCCGGTGCTGCGATGACGGATGCGAGCCTGCCCCGGCAGGATGCGGCGGGCAAGCCATGAGGAAAATCCCCCTGCGCATCCGCTTGTTGCCGCTGCTGCTGGCGTTCGCGCCGGCATGGGCGGGCGCGCTGGATTTCGAGTTTCATGCGCCGGCGCGGGCGGACGACCCCGCCGCTGCGGCAGCGATGCGTGACCTGGCCGAGCGTATCCTGCCGGTGTACCAGGATGCCGACATCGAGCGCTACCTGGCCAATCTCTCCGCCTTGCAGCTGGCCGACAGCAATTACGCCGCCGCCGACGATGCGCGGATCTCGCTGCGCGAGCGGCAGAAGGGCGCCGCCGATGCGAGCCAGCCGCCCGGGCGTGCCGTGGCCATGGATCTCTACGCGCATGCCAGGACCATCGCCGCGGCCGGCACCATGCCGCTGCCGCAGGCATTCGCCCAGTCGTTCCGCGACACGGCGTCCGGCCTCGGCGACCAGGAGGCGTATGCCGCAGCCGCCTGGCTCGCCGCGCCACCGGACCGCGCCCGCGAGGCCCTGCAGGTGGCGTTCGATGGCTTGCGCGCCGGCGTCAGCATCAGCCTCGACCAGGCCATCTACCTGATCTGGATGTACCTGTCGCTGGACGCCCGGCGCAGCCTTGGCCCGCAGGTCGGCCCGCTCTCCGCCGAGGAGATTCGCCGCCGTTATATCAGCGGCGACGAGGTGCTGCTGCACAGCCCCAGCGGCGCCGAGGTGCATGTCCGTGTGGTGCTTCCCAAGGGCGCGGCCGCCAAGCGGCCCACGCTGCTCGAATTCGCCCTGGCGCCCAGCCTGGACGATGCCGTGGCCTGTGCCGCCCGTGGTTACGTCGGCGTGGTGGCCTATAGCCCCAGCCAGAGCCGCGGTCCGGAAGGGCAGCTGCTGTTCAAGCATGAAGGCGAGGATGCGCGGGCGGTGATCCAATGGATCACCCGGCAGAGCTGGAGCGATGGCCGCGTCGGCATGTACGGCGCCGGCTACGCCGGCTTCGCCGCCTGGTCCGCCGCGCGGCGGCTACCGTCCGCGCTGAAAGCGATCGCCACCGACGACGCCATGGCCCCCGGCATCGACTTCCCGGCGGCCGGCCGCATTTTCCGCAACTCCGCCTATCCCTGGGCGCTCGCCGCCGATGCGCCCGACGGCAGCAGCGGCCGCGACGATGCGCAATGGCTCGAGCTGAACCGCAAGTGGTACCGCAGCGGCAAGTCTTACCGCTCGCTCGATCGCCTGGCCAAGGGACACAACTCGACTTTCGACCGCTGGCTCGACCACCCCAGCTACGACCGCTTCTGGCAAAGGATGATCCCGTTCGGGAAGCGCTTCGCCGGCGTCGGCATTCCAGTACTGTCAATTACCGGCTACTACGCCGACGGCGAGGCCGGGGCCCTCTACTACTTCACCCAGCATCGCCAGTACCGCAAGGACGCCGACCACACTCTGCTGATCGGCCCCTGGGGCAACGATGCGTTGCGTGACGGCGTCTCGCCCCTGCTGCGCGGCTACGCGGTGGACTCCGCCGCGCTGATCGACCTGCCGCAACTGCGCCTACGCTGGTTCGACCACGTCTTTCGCAACGGCCCCATGCCGATCCTGCTGAAGGACCGGGTCAACTACGAGGTAATGGGCGCCAACGAGTGGCGGCACGCGCCTTCGCTCGAAGCTGCAGCCGGCGGCGCGCTGCGCTTCTACCTGGCGCCGGCGGCATCCGGCGAGCGCCAGCGCCTGGCGCCGGCTAGCCCCGCGGGTGAGGGCTCCATCGCCCAGACCGTCAACCTCGCCGACCGCCGCGACGCCGAGTGGACGCCCGATGCGCGCATCCTCGGCAAGAGCCCGGAGGTCCGCAACGGCCTGAGCTTCCTCAGCGAACCGCTGCAGCAGCCGCTCGAGATCGACGGCGCGCTGACGGGCCTGCTCGATTTCACCGTCAACCGCATGGACCTGGACCTGAAGCTCGCGCTCTACGAGCTGCCACCCGGCGGCGGCGCCCGGCTGCTGGGCGATCCCTACGAATTCCGCGCCAGCTATGCCGGCGACCGCGTGCATCGCCGCCTGCTCAGGAACGGCGAGCGCCAGCAACTGCCGTTTGCCAGCGAACGGATGATCGGCACCAAGGTGCAGTCGGGTAGCCGCCTGCTGCTGGTGCTGGAGGTCAACAAGCGCCCGGACCAGCAGATCAATTATGGAGCCGGCGGCGACGTCAGCGAAGAGTCGATCAGGAATGCCAGGCCGCCGCTGAGGATCCGCTGGCATGGCGGCAGCTATATCGAGGTTCCGGTGCGCAAGTAGGGCGCTCCGGCGATTCGCAATCACCAATCGCCGGCTGAGTGCCACAGTAAGCGTCTCAAGCCAATGCTACCGTAGCCCAATTCCCGTAATCGGAGCGAGAGTCCTGATGACCACAAGCACACCCTATCCGGTCGGCACGCCCGGACGCCCCTGGGACGCCGCGGAAGTGTCGGCCTGGCAGGCGCGGCAAACCCGCAAGCGGAGCTATCAGACGGACGTGCTGAGTGTCGTCGAGACTCTGCGCGCCCGCTACGACGTCCTGCAGTACGGCCGCCTGGATCATGACCCGGATCGATACCCGCTGTTCTGCATCAAGAGCCGCGACTGGCGGGACGAGCTGCCTTGCGTGCTGGTGACCGGGGGCGTGCACGGCTATGAAACCAGCGGCGTGCTGGGGGCTTTGCGCTTTGTCGACCGCCACGCCTCGGGCTATGCCGGCCGGGTCAATCTCATCGTCGCGCCCTGTGTCAGCCCCTGGGCCTACGAGACCATCCAGCGCTGGAACCTGCATGCGGTCGATCCCAACCGCTCGTTTTTCGACGACAGCCCGGCGCAGGAGTCGGCTGACCTGATGCGCCTGGTGGCGTCGTTTCGCGATCGGGTGCTGGTGCATGTCGATCTGCATGAAACTACCGATACCGACGAGTCCGAGTTTCGTCCGGCGCTGGCCGCCCGCGATGGCGTGGCCTATGTCCCGGATGGGATTCCCGACGGTTTCTATCTGGTCGACGACAGCGAGCGTCCGCAAACCGGCTTCCAGCAGGCGGTGATCGCGGCGGTGGCGAAAGTCACCCACATCGCCCCGGCGGATCACAAGGGCGAGATCATCGGATCGCCGGTCGTCGTCCCCGGCGTCATCCATTACGCGCTGAAGAAGCTCGGCCTCTGTGCCAGCATCACCAGCGCAGCCTACAAGACGACGACCGAGGTCTATCCCGACAGCCCGCGCGCCAGCAGCGAGCAGTGCATTGCCGCGCAGGTAGCGGCGGTGTGCGTGGCGATCGACTACGCCCTGGCGCACGACGACCGCGCCTAGGGCAGGGGAAGCGCATAACCCACGCCTCTAATGCGCCTCGTGCGGCAGGCGCAGGCCCAGTTCGACGATGCGCTCCCCTTCCATGCGCCTGACCGTCAGCTCCATGCCGCCTAGGCGCAGACGGTCGCCGACCACCGGGCGGTCGAGGTAGCTGGCTAGGAAGTCGGCCAGGGTCTTGCCTTCGGAGTCCGGCGGCACCTTGATGCCGTAGGCGGCGACCAGGTCGGAGACATGCGCTTCCGGCTCGAGGAAGAATTCGCCGAAGTATTGCTGCTCGTCGGCGCCGCCGCTCTCGCGGCGGGCGCTGAAGACTTCGTCGAGCAGCGGCAGGTCGCCCTGCTCGGCGAGCAGGGAAACGTAGTCGCCGTGGCGTAGCGCGCCCCAGTCGCGGTAGGCCAGCAGGCGGCCTTCGCGCGACACGCTGATGATGCGCGAGACGTCGCGGATGGGGATGTCCTTGGGGCGCTGGCCGAGCAGGGCGCTGGCGTGGCCGAGGCGGTAGCTGACCACTTCGTAGCCGCTGCTGCCGGGCAGGTCCAGGTCGAAGCGGCGCACCCGCGCGTTGATCTTCGGCATCTGCAATTGCAGCAGGCGCGCGGCGGTGGCGACGCTCCAGCCCTGCACGATCAGCGATACCAGCACGATGAAGAAGGCGACGTCGAAGAACAGTTGTGCATCGGCCACCCCGGCCATCATCGGAAAGGTGGCTAGCACCATCGGCACCGAGCCGCGCAGGCCGACCCAGGAGATGTAGGCCTGCTCGCGCCAGGGATAGCGGAACGGCAGCAGCGACAGCATCACCGCCAGCGGCCGCGCCAGCAGGATCAGCACCAGGGCGATGAGCAGGCCGCTGCCGGCCAGGGGCAGCAGGCGCTGCGGCGTGGCCAGCAGTCCCAGGATCAGGAACATGCCGATCTGCGCCAGCCAGGCCATGCCGTCGTGGAAGCGCTTGACGCTGGCCACCGCGCGCACCGGATAGTTGCCGAGAATCAGGCCGGCGATGTAGGCGGCGAGGAAGCCGCTGCCGCCGAGCAGAGCGGTGCCGCCGAAGATCAGCATGCCGCCGGACAGGGCCAGCAGCGGGTAGAGCGAATCGCTCAGGTCGAGACGGTTGATCAGCAGTTTCAGCAGCCAGCCGCCGCCCACGCCGATCGCCAGGCCCAGGCCCATCTGCTGCACGAACAGCAGCAGGCCGTCGAAGGCGCTGTAGCTGGCCGGCGCGGCGAGGTATTGCAGCAGGCCCATGGTGAGGAGTACCGCCATCGGGTCATTGGTGCCGGACTCGATTTCCAGGGTGGCGGTGACGCGCTGGTTGAGGCGTACGGCGCTGGTGTGCAGCAGCGAGAACACCGCGGCGGCGTCGGTGGAGCCGACGATGGCGCCGATCAGCAGGCCTTGGGCCAGGCTCAGGTGCAGGATCCAGGCGGAGAAGCCGCCCACCACCAGGGTGGTGACCAGCACGCCGACCGTGGCCAGGGCCAGCGAAGGGCGTAGGGCGACGCGGAAGTTGTCGAGCGGCGTGCGCATGCCGCCGTCGAACAGGATCACCGCCAGGCCGGTGGTGCCGGCGAGGTTGGCCAAGTGATAGTCGGCGAAATGGATGCCGCCGGGACCGCTTTCGCCGGCAAGCAGGCCGACGACGACGAACACCAGCAACAGCGGTACGCCCAGCCGCGGCGTGAAGGCGCTGGCCAGGATGCTGAGCAGGAACAGCGTTCCGGCGACGAAGATGAGCTGGTTGCTCAGGTCCATGACGGCTTGGTTATGGTTGACTGTGAGGCAGCGTCGCTAGCATACGGCGCGGCATGTGCTGGCACACCTGCAAGAGGCGGGCCGTAGCCTCCTGTCATCCTTCGCTGCGCTCAGGATGACAGAGTGAGAGTGCCGCGACGCACAAAATTGAGAAGAGGATATCCGCGAGTGTATTTCCCCTCTCCCACTTGTGGGAGAGGGGTTAGGGGAGAGGGGCGTTTCATTTGCACTGTGACTGCCCTCTCCCGGTCCTTCGGGCCCCCCTCTCCCGCAGGCGGGAGAGGGGACTGCGGTTCTACGTGGGTTCCATGCCGCGCCGCCTGCCAAACACCAGCCACATCATCACCCCCAGCCCGATGACCCCCGCCAGGTTCATGCCGGCGTCGGTGAGCAGCAGCCCGGAAGTGCCCGGCAGCCGATGCGCCTTGAACAGGTCGTAGCCGTGGCCGTCGAGCCAGGCCAGGTAGGAGGTGGCGAGATTGCCGGCGGCGTCGAACAGGGTGTACTGGGTGGCGGCCGAGCGGTCGACCTTGCCGATGATCTCCAGCACCACGGCGGTGAAGGCGGCGAAGCACAGGCCGGCCACCAGGGAGTAGGCCAGGGTGCCGACGACATAGGTGACCGGGTTGGGCGGGGCGCAGCTCATGGCCACGTCGACGATGGCGATCAGCGCGCCGGAGAACAGATAGGCGCGGCGCTTGTCGATGCGGTCGAGCAGGGGGCCGCTGAGCAGGGCGCCGGCCGCGGTGAGCAGGCCGCTGCCGTAACCCATGGTGAATTCCACCGTGCCGCTGGAGGCGCCGTAGTCGCCGCCTACGGCGGAGAACAGATCCAGCAGCGCCGGTGTGCTCACCGGCGCCAGGCAGAACAGGATGCCGGTCCAGCCGCGGCGGGTGGAGGCGGTGCCCCAGACGTCGCGCAGCATGGCGGGAAAGACCTCGCCGGCGCGGCGGCGCGGGCGCGGCTGCTCGTTCAGCAGCAGCACCGCAAGCGCGGGCAGGAAGGTGAGCAGGCCCAGGCTGAGCGCCACCAGCTGCGGCGTCAGCGTATCGCCCAGCTGGATCACCAGTCCGCCGCCGATGGCATTGCCGCCGAGGTTGGCGGCGTTGAGCCAGCCGCTGGCGCGGCCGTGGAATGCGGGCGGCACCTGGGTGGCGACCAGGGCGCCGTTGCTGGCGCTGACCAGGCCGGTGAGGCCCGAGCCGAGCACGCAGCACACTTCGAACGGCCAGATCTTCCCGGGCAGCTTCAGCAGCAGCGAGGCGGCCAGCAGCAGTGCGCCCAGCGCGGCGGTGAGCAGCAGCCAGGTGCGGCGGCGCAGGCCGACATCGAGCATCGGCGCCCACAGGAATTGCCAGGACAGCGGCACCAGCACTGCGGCGGAGACGCCACCGATGGTCGACATCGGCACACCGGCTTGGCGCAGGATAAAGGGCATGGCGACGCTGGTATAGCCGCTGGCCACGCCAAAGGGGATGTTGCTGAGGCCGAACAGCCAGGGCGGCGGGTGCGATTGCTGCGGCGACTGCGCTGGGGTCGGCATCGGCGAGAGGAGTGGTGCTGGAACGGAGAAAGCGGGCCGCGCCGGGATTGTGCGCGGCGGCCGGGTCTTTCTGTCAATCGCCGGGAATGGCGCGTCGCGTCCCGATCAGGTGGATGTTTTAGGCAGGGCTTTGATCAACGCCCTGATCCGCTCCGCATCCTCCGGCGTTGCCGGACTGTAGATCACCATGCCCAGGTCGGGCCGGCCATCGACGGCGAAAGACGAGTACTCCAGTGCGAGCAGGCCGGCGGCAGGATGCCGCAGCTGCTTGCTGCCCTCGCCATAGTTGCGGACGTCATTGTCGCGCCACAGGGCATCGAACTCGGGACTGAGCCGAGACAGGTCATCGACGAAAGCCTTGACGTTCGCCGCCGCTCCGGCCCGCACAGCGTCCGCACGGAATGCCGCCACGATGAAGCGGGCGACGCTTGGCCAGTCCAGCTGCCGGTCACGATTGTGCTGATCAAGGAAGAACAGGCGCAGGATGTTGCGTTGCTCGGGCGGCAGCGTGCCATAGTCGCTGAGCACTGCCGCTGCGGCGCGGTTCCAGGCGATCACATCCCAGGTAGCGGTCTTCACAAAGGCCGGGCTGAACTCCAGCGAGTCGAGTATGCGTTGCAGCCGGGGGCTGACCGCCTCAGGGGCCTGGTAACGGACCTCGGGCGGGCGGCCCAGGGCGAGCAGGAACAGGTGCTCGCGCTCGACGTCCGTCAGCATCAGGGCGCCGGCGATGCGGTCGATCACGTCGGCCGAGGGCGCACCGCCCCGTCCCTGTTCGAGCCAGGTGTACCAGGTGGCGCTCAGCTTGGCGCGCTGTGCCACTTCTTCGCGCCGCAGTCCGGGCGTGCGCCTGCGCGTCACCGGAAAGCCGAACGCCGCCGGATCAAGCCTGGCGCGGCGATCCTTCAGATAGTGTCCAAGCGCATTGTCGTTGCTGGCGGTCATGCTGATCCTGTTAATACTTATACCCGTATAACGTCACTACTTTACCCCTATAGATTATGCGCCGAGAGTAGCCTGCATATCCAACAGGAGTACTTCCCATGCGTGTATTCGTAACCGGCGCGACCGGCTTCGTCGGCTCCGCAGTGGTCAAGGAATTGATCGGCGCGGGGCACCAGGTGCTCGGCCTTGCCCGCTCGGATGCGGGCGCCGCGTCCGTTGCCGCGGCAGGCGCCGCGGTGCATCGCGGTTCACTCGAAGATCTGGACAGCCTCGCCGCGGGTGCCCGCGCCTGCGATGGCGTGATCCATACCGGCTTCAACCACGACTTCTCGAAGTTCGCGGCCAACTGCGAGCTGGACAAGCGCGCCATCGAGGCGCTCGGCACGGCAATCGCCGGTTCAGACCGCCCGCTGATCGTCACCTCCGGCACCGGGCTGCTGACACCGGGCCAGCTGGTGACCGAGGACACCGTGGCGCCTGCCAACCACCCCACGATTCCCCGCGTTTCGGAACAGACCGCCTTTGCCATGCTCTCAAGCGGCGTGCGTGCTTCGGTGGTCCGCTTACCGCCGTCGACGCATGGTGAAGGCGACCACGGCTTTGTGCCGAGGGTGATCGGCTTCGCGCGCAGCAAGGGCGTTTCGGCTTATATCGGGGACGGCCTCAACACCTGGCCCGCGGTTCACCGGCTCGATGCCGCGCAGGTTTACCGGCTGGCGCTGGAGAAGGGCACTGCCGGTGCCCGCTATCACGCGATCGCCGAAGAAGGCGTGCCGTTCCGGGAGATCGCCGATGCGATCGGCCGCGGCCTCAAGCTGCCGGTGGTCGGCAGGACCCCGGAGGAAGCCGCCGCCCACTTTGAATGGTTCGCGCATTTCGCGGCGATCAACAACGTCGCCTCGAGCCGGAAGACTCGGGAACAGCTGGGCTGGCAGCCGAAGCAGCCCGGGCTGATCGCCGATATCGAACAGGCGGGCTATTTCACGTCCTGATCAAGGATGAAGCAGCAGGACTGGCGCGGCGGCTGGATGCCGCCGCGCCAGTCCGGTGTGCGCGGCACGGCGGCTGTGATCCCGGTCACGGCCGCCCTGGGTTGCGCAGCCGTTGATGCGCCGCAAACCTACCACTCAACAAGTGATCTGGGAGTCAGGCGCGGTACCGCAACTACCTTCCAAAGCTGTATTCATCCTGCCGTGCGAGCGCCCGATTGTGGCGGGGCCGTCGAGTTCGTGCAGGCGCGCGCGGCTCACCGCATGGAACGGTGCCAGGCGATGGTATCCGCGCACAACATGGATGTTGGAGGGTGGCTATGGACGGGACACATGAATTGCTGTTGCGGTTGGGGTCGTGGTGCGTGGCGGCGATTGCCGCTTATGCCGCGCTCGACCTGGCGGGGCGCACCGTCATGTTCGGCGGGGGTCATCAGCGTCCCTGGCTGAGCGTGGGGGCGCTGGCCATGGGCTGCGGCATCTGGGCGGTGCAGTTCTTCGGCATGAAGGAGCTGAGCCTGCCGATGACGCTGCGCTATGACCTGCTGCTCAACCTGCTGTGCTGGACCGGGGCGGTGCTGGTATCGCTGCTGGCGCTGTATATCGTCAGCCGCATCGACAGCAGTTCGCTGGGCGCGGCGGGCGGCGGCGTGGTGCTGGGCGCTGGCATCTGCCTGGTGCACTACGGCTGCATGTACGCCCTGCACCTGACGCCGCAGATCGGCTACGACTCCGAGCTGTTCTCCGCCTCGGTCTTCATTGCCGTGGCGGCTTCGATCGCCGGCCTGGCCATCGGCTTTCCCGTATGGGATCTGCCGCCCACGCAGTTCGTGGCGGCCAAGCTGCTGGCCGCGCTGCTGGTGGCCATCGCCATCTGCGGCACGCATTACACCGCGGTGGCGGCGGCGAAGTTTCCCCTCGATGTGGCGCACACCTTCAACACCCTCCTGTCCGGCAACACCATCGGCCTGCTGCTGGTTGCCTTCACCACCGGCGTGGTGGTGGCGGTGCTGCTGCTGTCGATGCTCGATGCGCGCCGGCTGGCGCTCTGGCGCCGGGGGGAGGAGCGGCGGACGGTGGCGCGGCTGCGACGCGGGCTGGCGGCTTAGCGGGTGGTGCGGCGCCGGTGGAGTCATCCACTGCGCCGCACTGCCATCCTCGCTTACAGCAGGCGCATGCCGCCGTCGCACTTGATCACCGCCCCGGTCATGAAGGGGTTCTCGATCAGGAACAGCCCGTTCATCGTCAAACGCACCGCTGCGATCGTCACCGTGCCGGACTACATAGCCGCCGTGTGGCGCGACAGCCTCGGCCTGGCGGTGAGCCCGCTGCCGTTCGAGGTGCCGGGTTATGAGGTTTCGATGCTGTGGACTGCGGCCAATGATCAGGATCCCGGTCTGCGCTGGCTGGCGGAGTCGATGGCGCAGACGCTCGCCTGAGTCTGACAATCACCGCAATGTGTAAACAACTGCAACGGGTGTCACTGGTGCCGGCTTCAGCTCGGCTGCAAGGGGGTGGCCGGTGCCGGGTCCTTCCTGAAAAAGAGTCCACAGCGTCGGCACTTGGAATGCCGGCGCCGTGGACAGCAGTGTCATGAGGACCGGGCGACATCGACCGATCTGGGGTAATGCAACAGCAAACGTTGTGCCAAGGAAGCGGCATCGGGACTGATTTCGCACGTCCGCCGGAAAAATTTGACGGCAGGGGTGCTGCGGCGGCCGGTTCGCCGCCAACCCGGATCGAAGCCGCTGCGCGCGTGCAGGCCCGGCGGCCGCACCACCCCGGTCACCGCGCCGCCAGCCAGCCGGCAGAATTGCGCTTGCCAAACGGCGGGAAAAAGAATACAAAGATCCAGGTGTTGTGTAGTCCGCACGACGCAACAACACGCGAATCAAAGAGGCCCGCCGCGAGCGGGCCTCTTTGTTGTCATGTTGAATATCTTGCACTCACTGGGCACTGGGCCAGACCGTGGAAGAAGGAGCGCGCCGCCTTGCAATGAATGGCGGCATTCGGTGTAACCTGAACCGGCGCCGGCGTGCGGCGGCGCCCAGGCAGGCGCCGGGCAGCGCCGCTTACCGAGGAGGATAAAAACATGAAAGTCGAAGGTGGATGTTATTGCGGCGCCGTGCGCTACGCGGTGGACGGCGAGCCGATGTTCAACGGCCAGTGCCATTGCCGCGAGTGCCAGTACATCTCGGGCGGCAGTCCCAACGTGCTGGTCGCCGTGGCCGAAACCGGCGTGAAGTACATCAAGGGTGCGCCCAAGGTGTTCAAGCGCGGCGACCTGGCCAACCCGGTGACGCGCGAGTTCTGCGCCGAGTGCGGCACGCACCTGATCAGCCGGCCGCCGTCGATGGCGGGCGTGGCCATCATCAAGCTCGGCACGCTGGACGATCCCAATGCCTTCGGCAGCCCGCGGATGGCGGTGTACATGGTCGACAAGCAACCTTTTCACCAGGTGCCGGAAGGGATGGCCACGTTCGAGCGCCTGCCGGGGTAACAGCCGGAGCGCGGCACAGTCGCGGCCTCATTCAAGGCGGGGCCACAGCCATAGCCGCAGTTCCGGTGCTGCTTCGCCGGGGGTGCGGCTCATCCCTGGCGGATGAGCCGCAATGCCGTTGCCGCTTCGGGCGGCCTTATTTCTTCCTGGCCACCATGGCGCCGTGCAGGAACACGCTGACGGCGTCGTCCACCAGCTTGTTGGTCTCGCGCGGTGTCAGCGGCTTGGCGCCGGCGATGAGCTGGCGCAGCAGCTGCTCCTCGCTGAGCATGTCGAGAAACAGGCCGGCAAGGCGGCGCGGCGCGATGGTGCGCATGCGTCCGGCTTTCTGCAGCTTGAGGAAATAGGCGGAGATGAAGTCGCGGGCGCTTTCCGGGCCGGCCTTGAACCAGCGCTTGCCGATGCTGGGGAAGCGCGTCGACTCGGCCACCACCATGCGGTGCTGGCGGATCGAGCGCTGTGTATAGAGGGCGGTGAGGAAGGCGCGGCCGATCTGGGTCAGCGCCTGCTCCGGCTCCAGCCCGTCGACATTCATGTCGGCGAAGGAGTGGACGATCTGCTGGCACAGGGCCTCCACCACCGCCGCGAACAGCTCGGCCTTGCCGCCGAAGTGCTTGTAGACATTGGTCTTGGTGCCGCCGGCGCGGGCGACGATGGCGTCGACGCTGACCGCGTCATAGCCCTTTGCCAGAAACAGCTCGGTGGCGATTTTCAGGATTTCGGCGCGTTTTGCTTCTGATCGGCTTTGCCTGGTTGTAGCCATATTGTTTTGCCCTTTCTGTAGTAGGTACTTGGACGTATGTACTTATCCGTGTGGGCACCCCCCGGTGCCCCACGCTTTTCTTTAATGATATCTATATAAGGGAATACGGCACAGAATGCTACGCCGCATATGCGGTGGGCGGACCGCCCCCTCAGTACGCTTTCATATTGCGTTTGGCGGGGGGGCTTACGCAGCCCTTGCCGGAGTCCCTTTTGCAGCGCCTGGCGAGGCATGGATGCCGCTCCAGGCCAGTACGGCCGCCAGCAGCAGAAGGATGCCGGAGGCCAGGGCCGCGCTGGCCAGGCCGCTCACGATGTGCTCCGCCCCGCCGCCGACCAGTGCGCCAAATACGGCTACGCCGATGGCGCCGCCAGCTTGGCGCGCTGCATTGAGTACTGCCGAAGCGGTACCGGACCAGTGTTTTTCCACACTGGCCAGTATCGCCGTGGTCATCGCCGGTACTGCGAGGCCCATGCCGGCCGGAATCAGCAGGAACGCCGGCAGCATGGCCCACCAGCTGCTGTGCGCGTCCAGCCGCAGCAGCAGGAAGTAGCCGGCGGCGCCGATGCAGGCCCCCACGATCATCGGCGGCCGCGACCCGACCCGCGCCACCATCCTGCCGGCGACGATGTTGGAGAGAAAGAAGCCGCCGGTCAGCGGCAGGTAGGCCAGGCCCGCCTGCACCGCGCTGTAGCCGTGGGCCTGCTGCAGATACAGCGCCAGCGCGAAAATGGTGCCGTAATAGGTCAGGTTCATCAGCACGCCGAAGACCACGGCGGCGCTGAAGTTGGGCATGCCGAAGAAGCGCAGCGGCAGCATCGGCTCGGGCGTGCGCGCCTCGTTCCAGGCGAAGCCGGCGGCACTCAGCAGCGCCAGGGCCAGACCGCCCCACACCATCGGGTGGGTCAGGCCCAGGGAGCGGTACTCGATCACCGCCGCGGTCAGGCCGGTGAGCGACAGGATCACCAGGAGTTGGCCCAGCGGATCGAGGCCGCGCTTGGCCGGGGCGGGCGGCGCCGCCGGCACGTATTTGGCGGTCAGCCACATGCCCAGCGCGCACAGCGGCAGGTTGACCAGGAAGATGCTGCGCCAGCCCAGGCTGGCCAGCAGCAGGCTGCCGATGACCGGCCCGGCGGCGATGGAAATGGCGCCGGCCGCCGTCCACAGGCCCACGGCGCGGGCGCGGATGGCGGCCTTGTGCGCGGTGGCGTGATTGAGCAGGGCCAGCGAGTTCGGCACCAGCAGCGCCGCGCCCACCCCCTGCACGGCACGCGCCGCAACCAGGGTGGCGATATTCGGCGCCAGGCCGCAGGCGGCGGAAGCGATGGCGAAGATCAGGAAGCCGATCTGGTAGGCGCGCTTGGAGCCGTAGCGGTCGCCGAGCACCCCGGCGGACAGCAGCAGCACCGCGAAGGCAACGGTGTAGGCGTCGACGATCCATTGCAGCGCGTCGACGCCGGCGTGCAGCTCGGTACCGATGCGCGGCAGCGCCACGTTGACGATGGTGACGTCCATCTGCACCACCACGAAGCTGAAGCTGGTGGCGGTGACGATCCAGGCGAGCAGGGGGGAGAAGGTGCCGGTATTTCGGTTCATGACTACAGCTTGGACTTTGCCGGCGCCGGATGATTCGCTGCAGGGCGAAATGTCCCTTCGATCAGCCGAGGTTTATCCCCTCTCCCGCCCGCGGGATAGGGGGCGCAAGACCGGGAGAGGGAAGCAAGACGGCGCTATGCGGCGCGCCCAGGCTTCTTCATTTCCGCCCGCACCAGTTGCATGAACCCTTCGAGGGCGGGCGAGGGGCGGCGTTCGGGATAGGCCAGGGCCATGCCGATGGACAGTTCCGCGCCTTCCAGCAGCGGGCGGAACACCACGCCGGTGCGGCGGGTGCTTTGCAGCGACGCCGGGATCAGGCTGAAGCCGCGGCCGGCGGCGATCAGGCCGAGCAGGATGTGGTGGTCTGGCGGCGTCGGCGCGTTGTCCGGAACGAACCCGGCCTGCTCGAAACGCGCTTCCCAGCGGTCGAACAGCAGCGGATTCCACTCCCGTTCGAAGCGGAACATGCGCTCGCCATTGAGGTCGCTCAGCGCCACGCGGCGCTTGCGCGCCGCTTTGCTGGCGGAGGGCAGGGCGGCCACCACCGGCTCTTCGCGCAGCACTTCCAGCGTCACCCCTTCGGCCCGCACCGGCCAGCCGACGAAGGCGGCGTCCATGGCGCCGTTGCGGATGTCGCGGATCAGGCCGTTGGAATGGCGCGATTTCACGCTCAGGCGCCAGGCGGGGAAGCGCTTGCGGAAGCGGTCGAACACGTCGGGGATGGCGCTGCGGTCGAAGGTCGGCGTATAGCCGATGACGAAATGGCCGCCGCTGCAGCCGCCGGCGGACTGCGCCGCTTTGATCGCCAGTTCCGCCTGCTCCAGCGTCTTGCGCGCCGCCGGCAGGAAGGCGTTGCCGGCGGGGGTGAGTCGGGCGCCGGTCTTGCCGCGCTCCAGCAGGTCCACGCCCAGCTCCTCTTCCAGCTGCCGGATCTGCCGGCTCAGCGGCGGCTGCGAGATGTGCAGGCGCTCGGCCGCCCCGCGAAAACTGTGCTCCTCCGCCACCGCCAGGAAATAGCGCAGGTGCCGCAGGTCGATATGGGCTGTCATACCGAAAAGGTATCACGAAAAAGGTATTGGATGGCGTGCCGGGCGGGGAGTATGTTTCGCGCCTCCAATCGACGGGCACCTGGTGCCCGGGGCGACAATAAAACAATGGACCAGCGGTTTCAGTCCGGGCTCGGTGGTTTGCGGCGGTGGATGCGACAGGGCGGGATCGCCGCGCTGGCGCTGCTGCTGGCCGCCTGCGCCGGCAGCGCATCCCGCGCTCCGGCCGCCGCCACGCCCGCGGCGCCGGCGCTGGCGGTGGATATGCAAAAATTCGGCGGCCAGTGGTACCTCATTGCGCATGTGCCGTATGCCGAGGAGCGCGACCAGCTCGACAGCTCCATCGAGTTGCGGCCGCGCGTCGATGGTGGTTTTGACGAGCTGTACCGCTATTTCGACAACAGCAAGATGCAGAGCCTGGTGGTGCCGCGCAGCCGCTATATCGCGGTGGCGGGCAGCAACAATACGCGCTGGGTCAGCCACTTGCGCTCGCTCGACAGCCAGATGAACCTGGATGTGCTCTATGTCGATCCCGATTATCGCTATGCCGTGGTCGGCGAGTCGCGGCACGATCTGGGCTGGATCTATGCGCGCGATCCGGTGGTGGACCCCGCCATCTACCAGAACCTGGTGGCCCAGCTCAGCCAGCACGGCTATCAGGTCGCGCAGCTGCATCGCCTGAGCCACTCGCAGGTGCTGGTCGGCAATACACGGCTGGCCGTGCCCTGAGCCGCCGGCGTCCTGCCATCGGGCAGCCGGCAATTTGAGAATTTGACGGTTCCGCAACCGCTTCCGGCCGCAATGGCCGGGGCAGACACCAGCGCTCCCCCCTAGCCCCCTGGTGTCGCGGATGAGGAGGCCATTTCGATGGCCTCCTTTTTTTGTCCGGCGCGGCATGCAGGCGCGGTCTGTTTCACTTTGTTTGCCCTTGTTGCCGCCCGCGCAGTTTTGTAACGTAAGCCCACTCAAAATCAGCAGCCCGCGCGAACCGTTGCGGGCGCGACGGCGGCATCAGGGATCTCGGAGAGTGGTTGTGGAAGTTCAGCGGCGGGCCGGGCTACGCCTGGCGGTTGTGCGATCCAGCGTTGCGCTATTGCTGCCGGCGGCGGTGTTGCTGTACCCGGCCGCTCGGGCGCTGTCGGTGGACAGCCGCAGCCAGCTGCACGCCGTAATCGGCCAGCCATTGTCGGTGGACCTGCCGGTCAGCTTCGCCGGGATCAACGCCAATGCCGTGACGGTGCGGGTGACGCCCGGCCCCGAGCTGCCGGACGAGGAAGCATCGCTGGCCGAGGCAGTGCAGGCCAGCTACGACGCGGAGCGTTCCGTCGTGCATCTGAGCACGGCGCAGCGGCTGATGGTGCCGGCCATCAGCCTGCATCTGACGGTGACGGCGGGCGCGCTGGTGTTGAACCAGGACGTCGACGTGCTGCTCGATGTGCCGGATTTGAAGACCCAGCGCACCGCGCGCGCCGATGCGGCCATCGCCGCCGGCGCGCCGCCGCAGGCCGGCAGCCAGGCAGCGCCGGCCGAGGCGGCGGCTGGCATCCGCCTGCTGGCCATTCACACGCCTGAAGCCCCGGCCAAGGGCTTCGGCGATGCTGCCGCTCCCCCGGCCACTGCTCCGCTTGCCGCCGTTGCCGATACCTCGCGTCCCAGCGTCACCCCGCCGCCGCCACCGCCGCCGCCGGACCCCCGGCCGAAAACCTGGCTGGTGCGGCCCGGCGACACCCTGAGCGGCATTTCTCGCCACCTGGCGCCGATCTACGAAGCGACGCCGGAAGCCATGTCGCTGGCGCTGTACGAGGCCAACAGCTCGGCTTTTTCGGAAAAAGCGCCGGAGCGGGCCATCGCCGGGCAGGTATTGCAGGTGCCCGCGGACTACGTCTCCCGGGGCGAGCCCGCCGGCCGGGTGGCCGAGTTTCGCGCCTGGCTGCGCCGGCCGCAGGGCCCCTGGCAGCCGCATGCCTATCTGCCGTTCGACCCGCGGCGGGCCGCGCCGGATGCCGTTCCGCACCCGAATTTCCTGGCGGCGATCGCTGTGGTGGCCGGGGTGGCGGCGCTGCTGGTGATCGCCAGCCTGCTGCTGCGCCGGCTGCGGCTGCAGCCGCTGCTGACCCGCTATGTGCCGATGTCCTCGGTGCAGGTGAAGAAGATCAAGCGCATCATCATCCCGGCGCCGCCGCCGCGGCGCGGCTTGTCGCAAGGCACCGTGACGGAAAAGCTGCGGATCAAGCGCTTGCGCGAGGTGCTCGATCACCACCCGTTCCGCTCCGATATCCGCTACCGGCTGGCGCAGCGCCTACACAAGGCCGGCGACGGCCGCACTTTCGCCCAGATCGCCCCGCCGCTGCGCCCCTCGCTCAGCCCGGAAGCCTGGGCCAGGATCTGCGCCATGGGGCGCGAGCTGCTGCCGGACGATCCGCGCTTCCAGTAGGCGTCCTTATCTTGCGAAAGCAGGCGCCGTAAAGTGCGCCGTCGCACATTTCGCCCCACAATTCGATGTACTGCTGCCCCATACCGTGATGTACGATTCAGTTCTGGCGCGCTCCGGGGGAGGTGCGCAAGGGCTGCGAGGATTCGCTTCATGCTCAAGGATGAGAGGTCGGCCGGGGTTGCACGCGGCCAGTCCCCGGGAGTGGCGGAAATCGGAACGGTCATGATGCAAATTCAAGCCGAGTTGAAAAGGGTGCCCCTGTTCAAGGGGCTCGACGACCGGGACATCGAGGCCCTGATCGAACGTCTCATGCTGCGGCGACTGCCGGCCGGGCAGATGATCGTCTCCAAGGGCACTCTCGGCAGCTCCATGTTCGTGGTGCTGGAAGGCACGGTGCGGATCTTCCTGCCGGCCGCGGACGCGGACGAGGCGCCGATCGTGCTGAAGGAGCTGGGCAGCGGCGGCTTCTTCGGCGAAATGGCGCTACTCGAGCGCGAGCCGCGCAACGCCAGCGTCGAGACGGTCAGCGAGGTGGTGCTGGGCGAACTGTCGCGCGAGGCCTTCGTCGATTTCCTGCAAGGCTCCAGCGACGCCATCATGGCCATGCTCGGCGAAATGTCGGGACGCCTGCGCGCCACCACGCGGCTGCTGGAGACACCGGCGACGCGCGACGTCAACCGCGAATCGGACGAAAAACTGACCTGGGGCCAGCGCCTGGCGGACCGCGTGGCGCAGTGGAACGGCAGCTGGTCGTTCATCGTCCTGCTGCTCGGCCTGACCGGCCTGTGGTGCCTGCTCAACGAGCTGGCGCGCTTCTCCTTCGATCCTTACCCCTACCAGTTCTTCAACCTGTTCCTGGCCTTCCTGGTGGCCTTGCAGGGGCCGCTGATCATGATGAGCCAGAACCGGCAGTCGGTGAAGGAGCGGCTGCACGCCGAAACCGATTACCTGGTCAACCTGAAGAACGAGATCGGCATTGCCCAGATCCAGCGCGAGCTGGCGCAACTGAAGGAGCAGGTACTGCTGCACCCGCCGCCCGCCGCCGGCGAGAAAGCCCGCGCTGCCGTAACCCGGAGTGACTGAAGCGCCTGGCGGTCCGGCTTCGGGCCGGGGAATTTCCCGGTAAAGTAGAGCGGATCGGGGCAGGATTCGGTATCGGGAAAAGGATGTCATCGTTCTTCTTGGAATTGCAGCGCCGCCATGTCTACAAGGTGGGCGCGATGTACGCGGTGGCCGGCTGGTTGCTGGTGCAGGTGGTGACGCAGGTGCTGCCGGTGTTCGACGTCTCGGCCCTGGCGCAGCGCATCATCGTGCTGCTCATCGTCGCCGGCTTTCCGCTGACGCTGGTCCTGGCCTGGGTCTTCGACATCACCCCGCAGGGCATCGTCCGCACCGCCGCCGTGGAGCAGGCGGTAGCCGCGCAGCCGGGCGGCGCGCCGGTGCCACCGCGCCGCGAGCGCCTGCTCAATTACGTGCTCGGCGGCCTGCTGCTGATGGCAGCGGCTTACCTGGTGGCGGAGCGGGTGTGGCTGCGGCCGGCCTTGCAAGGCGCGGCGGCGACCGCCGACAAATCCATCGACAAGTCCATTGCCGTGCTGCCGTTCGAGAATCTCTCCGACGACAAGGCCAACGCCTATTTCGCCGAGGGTATTCAGGACGAGATCCTGACCAAGCTGGCCAAGATCGGCGCGCTGCGCGTCATCGCGCGCAGCTCCACCCAGCAATACGCCGCCCAGCCCGCCAACCTGCCGGAGATCGGGCGCCAGCTCGGTGTGTCCAACATCCTCGAAGGCAGCGTGCAGAAGATCGGCGATGCGGTGCACATCAATGTGCAGCTGATCCGCGCCGCCGGCGGTGACCACCTGTGGGCCGAGACCTACGACCGCAAGCTCGACAACGTCTTTGGCGTGGAGAGCGAGGTGGCGCAGGCCATTGCCCAGGCGCTGCAGGCGCAGCTCAGCGGCGGCGAGCAGCAGATGGTTGAGGCGCGGCCCACCGACAATGCCGCAGCCTATGACGCTTATTTGCGCGGCCTTGGCGAGGAAGGCCGGGCCATTACCGGCGAGGTGGGCGAGCCGGTGCGGGCGGCCGAACGCAATTACGCCGAGGCGGTGCGGCTTGATCCGGCATTTGCCCTGGCCTGGGCGCATCTGTCGATCATCAAGAGCTATATGTATTTCAACTTGATGGACCGCTCGCCGGAGTTGCTGGAGCAAGCGCGCCAGGCCGCCGATACGGCGCAGAAACTGCGTCCGGAAATGGGTGAGGGCTTCCTGGCGCAGGGCTACTATCGCTACTGGGGGCTGCTCGATTTCAGCGGCGGCCTGGCGTATTTCCAGCAGGCCCTGCAACGCCTGCCCAACAACTCCGACGTGCTCGCCGCCATCGGGTACATCGAACGGCGCCAGGGCAAATGGCAGGAATCGACCGAGCATCTGGAGCAGGCGACGCGGCTCGATCCGCTGAACATCGGCAAGCTGTCCGGCCTGGCCACCAACTACGAATCGCTACGTCAGTTTCCGGAGGCGTTGGCGGTTTACGACCGTGCTTTGGCGGCCGCGCCGCAGGACATCGACCTGATC
>JAMFRN010000233.1 GCA_026224805.1 Nevskia soli | reverse complement strand
CTCGATCTTGTTCTTGGGCGCGCGCACCTTGGTATCCACCGGATTGACCGCGACCGCCTTCACCGCCACCAGCAGGTCGCGGCCGTCGGCCTGGGGCTTCGGCAGCACCAGGTCGAGCAGGGATTCGGCATCCGCAATCGGCAGGTATTTCAGCAGTCCTACGGCCTTCATTGTGCTTGCCATGTTAGTTCCTCAGCAGTTCCTGATCGGTTTCGACATTCACCGCTTGCGCGCCAGCGTGACCCCATCGGCAATCGGCACCAGGCAGAAGTCGACTCGCCGATCGGCGTGGACATGCTCGTTGAAGGCACGGATCGCCTGAGTATCGGTATCGCGCTTTCGCGGATCGGCAACGCTGCCTGACCACAGCGTGTTATCCACCGCGATCAGGCCACCGGGCCGCAGCAGGCGCAGGCAGCGCTCGTAGTAATCGATATAGCTGATCTTGTCGGCATCGATGAAGGCAAAGTCATAGCTGCCCTCCCCGCTCTTTGCCAGCTCGGCATCGAGCGTCTGCAATGCCGGCGCCAGTTCCAGGCGGATGCGCCCGGCCACGCCGGCCTCGGCCCAATAGCGGCGTGCGATGGCGGTGGTCGTTGGATTGATGTCGCAAGCCAGCAGATGGCCGTCCGTCGGCAGGGCCAGGGCGGTGACCAGGCTGCTGTAGCCGGTGAACACACCGACCTCGATGCAGCGGCGCGCGCCGCTGAGGCGGATCAGCAGGTCGAGAAACTGGCCTTCCTCCGCAGCAATCTGCATCCGCGCCGCGGGCAGGCGCGCGGTCTCCTCGCGCAGCCGCGCCAGCAGCGGCGATTCGCGTATCGCCACCTTGTTGTAGTAGGTGGCGAGCTGATCCGGGAACAGGAATGATTCGGACATCGTGGAGCCTCCATGCAATGAAGACGCGGCGAGTGTGCGCCTTGTCTTATGGCGCCCCCCCCAACCCTCTCCCTATGTTCATGGGGAGAGGGGGTATTGCCGTCAGACCAAGGTGCGGCCGGAAAATGCGTGGGACAAGGTCCCACTGTCGACATATTCCAGTTCGCCGCCCATTGGCACGCCGTGGGCGATGCGCGTCACCTTGACGCCGTTGGCGCGCGCCATCTCGGCGAGGTAGTAAGCCGTGGCCTCGCCCTCGACGCTGGGATTGGTGGCGATGATCATTTCCTGCACCCGGCCGGCGGCGAGCTGGCGGCTCAGCAAATCCAGACCAAGTTGTTCCGGGCCGATGCCGTCCAGCGGCGACAGCCGCCCCATCAGCACGAAATAGCGGCCGCGATAGGAAGTGCCGCTTTCGATCGCCACCAGGTCGGCCGGGCTTTCCACCACACAGATCTGGCCGGTGTCACCGCGCGACTCGCTGCAATAGCCGCACTTGCCGTCCTCGAAGAACATGCGGCAGGTCGGACAGCGCGCGATGCCTTCCAGCGCCTCCGCCAGCGTGTTGCGCAGGTAGTCGGCGCCGTTGCGATCACGGTCCAGCAGGTGGAACGCCATGCGCTGCGCCGACTTCGGCCCGACGCCGGGCAGGCGGCGCAGGGCTTCGATCAGGCGGGACAGGCGTGGGGAATAAGCGGCCACTAACCGCCCATCAGCCCCGCCGGCAGATTCAGGCCGCCGGCGACCTTGGCCATCTTCTCCGAGGCGTTGCGCTCCAGCTTCTGCGCAGCGTCGTTGATGGCAGCAGCGATCAGGTCTTCGAGGAAATCCTTGGATTCCTGCAAGGCATCCGCCGCGATCTCCACCTTCTTGGCCTCGTGCTTGCCGGTGAGGGTGATCTTGACCATGCCGCCGCCGGCTTCGCCGGTGATTTCGGTGCGGGCGATTTCGTCCTGCACGCGCTTCATCGCTTCCTGCGCCTGCTGCGCCTGGCGCATGATTTGTCCGAGGGGACCTTTCATCGTTGTTCTCCAGATTTCCTGATTATTTGCCGTCGACCGGCTGTACCGAGCCCGGCCGCACGGTGGCGCCGAAGGCTTCCTTGAATGCGCGCACTTCCGGATCGGCCTCGATCGAGGCTTCCGCCGCGCGCTGCCGCTCGATCAAGCGCTTTTCTTCCGCCGCCGCCGGGCTCAACGCGGTGGTTTCGCCACCGACTTCGATGCTGAGGCTGATTTCGGCACCGGCCTGGGCGCTGAGCGCGCGCTGGATCGCGGCGCGCCGCTCTTCCGTCAGCAGGTGCTTGGTGCGCGTCTCCAGCGCCAGCCGCACCGTGCCCTCGGTCTCGCCCATCCAGGCGCAGTGCCGCGCCAGCTGGCGCGTCATGCCGTCCAGACCGAGCGCTTCGATGCGCAGCGTCCAGGGATCGTCCGAAACGACGGCGCGCGGCGCGGCGGCAGCGGGGCGCACCGGCGCAGCGGCCGCCGTGGGCGGCAGCGTGATCGGTGCGGCTGCGGGAGTCCGCATCGACTCGGCCGCAGCCGGCGCTGCCGCCGCAGCCGCACGCCCGGCGGCGGGAGCTGCCGGCGGTGCGGACTGGGTCTTGCCGCCCGCGGCGGGCGGCGCGGCCGATCCCGGGGCGGCGGTGTCCGGCCGGAAGGCCAGCATGCGCAGCAGGGTCATCTCAAAACCGAGGCGCGGATCCGGCGCCCACGGCAGGTCGCGGCGGCCGAGCACGGCAATCTGGTACCAGACCTGCACGTCCTCCGGCGCGATGGCCTTGGCCAGTGGCTCCAGCGAGGGATCGTCGTCCTCGTCGCCGGCCTTGGGCAGCAGCTGCAAAACGGCGATACGTTGCAGCGCGGCGGCCAGGTCGTTGAGCAGGGCGGCGTGATCGGGGGCGGACTCGTCCAGCTTGTGGATGCCATCGAGCAGGCCCTGGCCGTCGCCGCGGCCCAGCGCGCCGAGTATCTCGAACAGGGTGCGTCGGCCCACCGTGCCGAGCATCTCCTCCACCCCTTCGCGCTTCAGGCCGAGACCGCCGGCGAAGGCGATGGCCTGATCCAGCAGCGACAGGCCGTCGCGCATCGAGCCGTCAGCGGCGCGGGCCAGCTCGCCCACCGCGGCCAGCTCGAACTCCATCGCCTCTTCCTTGAGGATGTCGGCGAGGGTGTCGCGGATCAGGTTCTGCGGCAGGCGCTTGAGATTGAACTGCAGACAGCGCGACAGCACCGTGATCGGCAGCTTCTGCGGATCGGTGGTGGCGAGAATGAACTTGACGTGCGGCGGCGGCTCTTCCAGCGTCTTCAGCAGGGCGTTGAAGGCGCTCTTGGAGAGCATATGCACTTCGTCGACCAGGTAGACCTTGTAGCGGCCGCGCGCCGGGGAGTACTGAGCGTTGTCGATCAGCTGGCGCACATCGTCGACGCCGGTGTTGCTGGCCGCGTCGATTTCCAGCAGGTCGACGAAACGGCCGTCGTTGATCTCCCTGCAGGCGGAGCAGACGCCGCAGGGCTGCGCCGTTACCCCGGTCTCGCAATTGAGGCCCTTGGCGATGATGCGGGCCAGGGTGGTCTTGCCCACGCCGCGGGTGCCGGTGAGCAGGATGGCGGGATGCAGGCGGTCGCGCTCCAGCGCGTGCTGCAGCGCCTTGACCACGTGGTTCTGGCCGCGCACGTCTTCAAAACGGCGCGGACGCCATTTGCGCGCTAGCGCGAGATAGCTCATTGAAAGTTGGTGGAGGGGATCACTGCCGCATTGTCGCGGATGATCTGCGCAGGCGCTAGGGTCTGCGCGCAAGCCACTGAATTTTCGGACGAATGCACGCGACAGGTGCGACACGGGGTAAAATCCGCGAGTCCACTCCGAGGAACTTGCCGTGACCGAACCGAAACCTGCCGCAACGACCCCGGGCCATGCCCTGGTCACCGGCGGCGCAGGCTTCATCGGCAGCCACCTGATCGATGGCTTGCTGGCCGACGGCTGGAGCGTCAGCAACGTCGACAACTTCGACCCCTACTACGCCGAATCGACCAAGCGCCTCAACATCGCGCCGCATCTGGATCACCGCAATTATCGCCTGCTGCAGGTCGATCTGCGCGATGCGGCAGCGCTGAATGCGGCGCTGGACCAGCCCTTCGGCGGCGCCCATAAACCCGATTACACGGCAATCGTGCACCTGGCCGCCAAGGCCGGCGTGCGCAACTCCCTGCTCGACCCGCTCGGCTACCAGATGACCAATGTCATCGGCACGCAGAACCTGCTGACTTACGCCCACCAGCACAAGATCAAACAGTTCGTCTTCGCCTCCTCCAGCAGCGTCTACGGCGACTGCCCGCGCCTGCCCTGGAGCGAGACCGACCTGGACCTGCTGCCGATCAATCCCTACGCCAGCACCAAGCTGGCCGGCGAGCAGCTGGGGTATGTCTACACCCGCACCTTCGGCCTGCGCTTCGTCGGCCTGCGCTTCTTCACCGTGTTCGGCGAGCGGCAGCGACCGGACCTGGCGATCCACAAGTTCGCCCGCCTGATGCTGGCCGGCAAGCCCATCCCAGTCTACGGCGACGGCTCCTCCGAGCGCGATTTCACCTACTGGGACGAGATCGTCAGCGGCATCCGCGCCTCCATGGCGTATACCGGCAGCGATTACGAGATTTTCAATCTCGGCAACAACCGCACCATCGGCCTGCTCGAAACCATCCGCAAGCTGGAGGAGGTGCTCAACGTCAAGGCGAAAATCGACTGGCAGGACTGGCAGCCAGGCGAGATGCGCCGCACCTGGGCCAATGTCGAGAAGCCGCAGCGTCTGCTCGGGTACCGAGTGAAAACCGATTTCGATACCGGCTTGCAGCGTTTCGCCGGGTGGTTGCAGGAGCGTTTGCAGCTGGAAAGCGGAAAAGCAGGGTGATTCCATTGCCATCTCCCCGTCGTCCCCGCGGAGGCAGGGATGTAGGTCGGATCAAGCGAAGCGGATCCGACAAGCGCGCCGTCGGTTCCGGACGCTGCGCGTCCTTGAACCGACCTACATCCGCCTTCGCGGGAATGACGATGGCGGCAACAGCATGAGCGGCCTGCGCGCCGGATGGCCGGCGCTGCTGCTCAACGTCCTCGTGCTGGCCCTGTTCGCCTGGGCCGTCGAGCATTACTGGGGCTGGGGCAAGCTGCTGTCCCCCTGGCGGGAGCTGGCATTGCCGCCTCTGCTGCTGGCCGTGTGCGGCCTGCTGCTCAGCTACGGCGTGCGCGCGCTGCGCATCTACCTGGCCGAGCGCGACATCCCGCGCGGGCGCTACCTGGCCTGCCTGCGCCTGATCCTGCTCAACAACACCATCAATCTGCTGCTGCCGGCGCGCTCCGGCGAGGCCAGCTTTCCGATCCTGATGAACCGCTGGTTCGGCATCGACGCCGCCCGCGCCACCGGCACCCTGATTTGGCTGCGCCTGCTCGACCTGCATGTCCTGGCCACCGTCGGCGCTGCCTGCGCCGCCGGCGGCTGGCTCGACGCGCGTCACGGCTTGTCGCGCCTGGCCTGGCTGGCCGCCGGCGCCGCCGCGCTTGCACCGCTAGTTTTCTTCGCCCTGCGGCGGCCGCTGGCGGCCCGGCTCGCCGGCCACGGCGGCAGGATCCCGGCGCTGCTGGCGCGGGTGCTCACCGGCCTGCCGCACCGCTACGCCGGCCTGGCGCTGGACCTAAGCCTGAGCTGGCTGTCCTGGGGCATCAAGCTCACCGCGCTGGGCTGGGTGCTGTCGCGGCTGGCCAACATCCCGCAAACGCTGGGCACGCTCGGCGCCATCGGTGGCGATCTGAGCACGGTGCTGCCGATCCATGCGCCGGGCGGCTTCGGCACCTACGAGGCTGGCGTGATGGCGCTGCTGGCCCCTGGCGCCACACCTTCCGGCGAACTGCTGGCCGGGGCGGTGAACCTGCATTTGCTGGTGCTGACTACGGCTTTGCTCTCCGGCGCCGCGGCCTGGCTGGCGGGCACTGCGCGCAAGCCTGCGGATGCTAAACTTTGAGGATATTCAATAACGGAAACGCCGCCTTGACGGACCGACCGGCCATTAGCCCCAGTCTCAGCATTGTCATCCCGATGTACCGCGAGCAGGACAACGTCGCGCCCATGCTGGCCCGGGTGCACGAAGGCCTGGCGGCCTACAGCGGTCCGTGGGAGCTGATCTGCGTCGACGACGGCAGCCAGGACGAGACCGGCAAGCGACTGATCGAGGAAGGCCACAAATACGGCGGTCATGTGCGGGTGATCCGCTTTGCCCGCAATCACGGCCAGACCACGGCGATGCAGGCCGGCATCGACGCCGCGCGCGGCGAAGTCATCGCCACGCTGGACGGCGACCTGCAGAACGATCCCGCCGACATTCCGCGCATGGTCGACGAAATGTATGCGCGCGACCTCGACTTGCTCGCCGGCTACCGCGCCAACCGCCAGGACGCCTGGCTGTCGCGCAAGCTGCCGTCGAAGCTGGCCAACAAGCTGATCGGCAAGGTCACCGGGGTCAACATCCGCGATTACGGCTGCAGCCTGAAGATCTACCGCGCCAAGGTGATCAAGGAAGTGCGCCTGTACGGCGAGATGCACCGCTTCATCCCGGTGTGGGCGGCGATGGTCACCTCGCCCCGCCGCATCGGCGAGACCGCGGTGAGCCACAATGCACGCCAGTTCGGCGAGAGCAAATACGGCATCTCGCGCACCTTCCGGGTGATTCTCGATCTGCTCACGGTGTTTTTCTTCCTGCGTTTCCGCTCGCGCCCGGGGCATTTCTTCGGCTCCATCGGCCTGATCTTCGGTGCGCTCGGCAGCGTGGCAATGAGCTACCTGGCGGTGCTGAAATTCGTTCTGGGCCAGTCCATCGGCGGCCGGCCGCTGTTCCTCGCCGCCGTGCTGCTGCTGGTGTTCTCGATCCAGTTCCTCACCACCGGCGTGCTGGCGGAAATGCTCACCCGCATCTTCTACCAGCGCCAGGAAGGGCCGCTGACCATCGCGCCCGAACTGCCGGGCGGGGCCCTGGACTGGCAGCAGGCCGTGACGGTGCCGCAATCCGGCGAGGTTGCGTCGCACAGTGTCTGAGGCCGAACGCCTGCCCGCGGGACATATCCTGTTCCTGCTCGCGGCGCTGCTGCTCGGCTTCTGGAGCAAGATCGGCTCGGTGCCGCTGTTCGATCTCGACGAGGGCGCCTTCAGCCAGGCCACCATCGAGATGGTGGACAGCGGCAACTACCTCTCCACGACCCTCAACGGCGAGCCGCGCTACGACAAGCCGATCCTGATCTACTGGCTGCAGGCCGCCGCGGTGAAAACCTTCGGCTTCAGCGAATGGGCCTTCCGCCTGCCCTCGGCGCTATGCGCCAGCATCTGGCTGCTCGCCGTCTACGGCTTCACCTGGAGCTTCACCCGCGAGCGCCGCGCCGCCCTGCTTGCCGCCGGCAGCCTGGGACTGGGCCTGATGCCGAGCGTGATCGGCCATGCTGCCATCGCCGACGCGCTGCTCAACATGCTGATCGCGCTGACCATGCTGGACATCTACCGGCATTGCGTGGCGCCCAGCCTGGGCAAGGTGCTGCGCATCTACCTGTGGATGGGTCTGGGCTTCCTCACCAAGGGCCCGGTGGCGGTGGCGCTGCCGCTGCTGGTCAGCCTGATCTTCTACGCCTGGCAGCGGCGGCCGCTGCAGTGGCTCAAGGCGGTGCTCAACCCGCTCGGCTGGCTGGTGTTCGCCGCGGTAGTGCTGCCCTGGGCCTGGGCCCTGTACCAGCAGGACCATGGCGCGTTCTTCCGCCACTTCCTGCTCGAGCACAACCTCGGCCGCTACGAGAACACCCTGCAAGGCCACGGCGGCCAACTCTGGTACTACCTGGTATGGCTGCCGCTGATCGTGCTGCCCTTCACCGCGCTGCTGCCGGCGGCGCTGTGGCGCGCGCGCAAACCCGATCCTCTCGACGGCTATCTGCTGCTGTGGTTCATCGTGGTGTTCGTGTTCTTCTCCTTCTCCGGCACGCAGCTGCCGCATTACCTGCTTTACGGCTGTACGCCGCTGTTCATCCTGTTCGGCCGCGGCTGGCGCGACACGCCGGCGCGCGGCTGGGTGCTGCTGCCGGCACTGCTCCTGGTGGTGGTGCTGGGCGCGCTGCCCTGGGTGCTGCCGTTGATCCACATCCCGGACCAGCGCGTCTACGAGCGCGGCATCGTCGCGCTGGCCGCCAGCTCCTTCACCTGGACCTATTACGCCATCGCCGCCGCGGCGCTGCTGAGCCTGCTGCTGCTGCTGTTCCGGCCCGGCACCGAGTCCTGGCGCGCAGTGCTCGGCGCCGGCCTGGCGCTAGGCGCACTGGTCTGGTTCGGCGTGGTGCCGGTGCTGGCCGCGGCACAGCAACAGCCGGTGCGTGACGCGGCGTTGCGGGCCAGAGAACTGAACCTGCCGGTGGTCAGCTATCACACCTTCCTGCCCAGTTTCTCCGTCTACCGCGGCGCGGTGACGCCAAACCGGCTGCCCGAACCGGGCGAGCTGGTGTTCGTACGGCTGGACCGGCTACAGGACCTGCAGGACGAACTGGGCAAACAGGTCACGCTGATCCCGGAGTTCAACCGCGGCGGCGTGGCGCTGCTGCTGCGTCCGCCGGCACCGAACACGCCCGCACCAGGCCAGACATCCGGCCCGACATCGAATCCGGCATCGGGTCCGGTGAAAAGCAGCAATCCGCGGCCCTCCTGACATGGCCGCGGCGCATGTCACAAGGGCCTACCGGCGCCTGCTGATCAACGACCTCGACGCGCGCCGCGACATCCTGCCGTGGCGGCGCGAAGGCGCGCCGGCCACGCTGGGCTGGTGGCTGGGGGGATCGCTGATCTTCGGTGTCATGTGGCTGGCGCTGGCCGGCTACCACGCCGTGTTCCTTCCGCTCAACGCCGAATGGGTGCCTGTGGCGGACTGGCTGGCCCAGTGCATCACCAGCTGCGGCGACAGCCTGTTCGCGCTGGCGCTGCTACTGCTGGTGGCGCGGCGCTTTCCGCAGATCGTCTGGCTGGCGCTGCCCAGCGCGCTGATCGCCACCCTGCTGTCGCGCGGCCTCAAGGCCGCGTTCAACACGATGCGGCCCGGCGCGGTGCTGCCAGCCGAGGCGTTTAACCTGAGTGGCCCGCTGTACCTGACCCACAGCTTCCCCTCCGGGCACACCGTCACCGCCTTTGTCGCCGCCGGCAGCTTTGCCTGGTTCCTACCGCGGGCCTGGATGCGCTGGTGCGCCTTTGCGGTGGCCCTGCTGGTGGGCCTGAGCCGCGTTGGGGTAGGCGCGCACTGGCCACTGGACGTGCTGGGCGGCATGGCCGTCGGCACGCTGTCGGTGCTGCTCGGCTCACTCGCCGCGCGGCGCTGGCCGCAATGGGGGCTCAGCGCCCCGGCGCATTTCCTGTCGGTGGCCCTGCTCGCCGCCTGCGCCCTGGCCCTGCTGCTGCGCCAGCCGGACTATCCCCTGGCGCTGTGGTGGACGCGCGGCGTGGCCCTGCTGGCCCTGGCGCTGGCGGCCTGGGACTATCTGATCGAGCCGGGCATGCAGGCGGCCGATCGCCGCGCCGCCGTTCCGCTGGACCGCAGGAACTGACGCAGCGCAGCACGCCGGCAGCCGCGCCGGAGGCCGCGTTCGAATATTTTTTGGGGAAATTCCTGTCGAAGACAGGCGGCCCGCGCCAGCGACACCCCGGCACCCGGCTACACCGCTACCGTTGCTCCCTTCCGGGCCTGGCGGGGTTCACAGCTTGCCGTCGCGAGGGCACCGGCGCGGACCGGCGGGCATTGTCCCTTGTATGAGGCGAGACAGCAAGACGCCAACAACGGATCAAGCTGACAGGCCCATCATTGCCGGCAATGCGGGAATGATGGGCGGGCCGGCGACTACTTATGGCTCTTCAGCAGCGCGGCAACTTTCTCGATGTACTGCTTGAGCGCAGCGTCCTTACCGGTGCCCTTGAACTTGGCCCAGGCGTCGTACTTGGCGCGCCCAACCATGTCCAGCATGCCCGGCCGCGAGCCGGTGACGTCGCCCTGACTGCCCTGCTTGAACAGCGCATAGAGCGCCAGCATGTCCTCGTTGCCCGGGCGCTTGGTCAGCGTCTTGACGTCCGCCTGGGCTTTTTCGAACTGCGCTTTCAGGTCTGCCATGTTTGAATCCTCGCGTTCTTGGAATAGTGGCCGGCGGCTGGCCGATCAATGGGCCCACGCCGGAAGCGTTTTATAGCAGGCGCCTACGGCCCGCTCAAACCCGGCTGGCCCGACGGCGGCTTCAGCGCCGCGCCAGCGTGATGAAGCTGTAGGCATGGGCATGACGCTCGTCGGCGGCATGATCCACCCGCGCCGTTTCGTGCCATTGCGCCGCGTCGTAATCAGGAAAATACGTGTCGCCCTCGACCCACGCATGCACCCGCGTCAGCTCCAGCCGGCTCGCCAGCGGCAAGGTCTGCTGGTACAAATCGGCGCCGCCGATCACCAGCAGCTCGCCTTGCGGCTGCGCCGCCAGCGCCGCATCGAGATCGCGGAACACCAGCGCGCCCGCCGGGGCAAATGCGGGATCGCGGGTCAGTACCCAGTTGGCGCGGCCTTCCAGCGGTTTGCCTAGGGATTCGAAGGTCTTGCGCCCCATCAGCACGGTGTTGCCGAGGGTCAGGCGGCGGAAATGCTTGAGGTCCTCCGGCAGCCGCCACGGCAGGCCGCCATCGCGGCCGATGACGCCGTTTTCGGCGACTGCGACAACCAGTGCGAGAGACCGCTGGCTCACACCGCGACCGGCGCCTTGATGTGCGCGTGCGGCTCGTAGTCGCTCAGCACGAAATCTTCCGGCCGGAACGAGAACAGGTCCTTCACGTCCGGGTTGAGCGTCATCTTCGGCAGCGGACGCGTGTCGCGGCCGAGCTGCAGGCGCGCCTGCTCCAGGTGATTGGAATACAGATGGCAGTCGCCGCCGGTCCAGACGAAATCGCCGGCGCGGAAACCGCTGACCTGCGCCACCATCATGGTCAGCAGAGCGTAGGAGGCGATGTTGAAAGGCACGCCGAGGAAGATATCGGCGCTGCGCTGGTACAGCTGGCAGGAGAGCTTGCCGTCCGCGACGTAGAATTGGAACAGGGCGTGGCAGGGCATCAGGGCCATCTGGTCCAGTTCGCCGACGTTCCAGGCCGACACCAGCATTCGGCGCGAATCGGGGGATTTCTTCAGCAACGCCAGCAGCTGCGTGATCTGGTCGATGTGGCGACCATCGGCAGTGGGCCAGGAGCGCCACTGCTTGCCGTAAACCGGGCCGAGATCGCCGTTTTCGTCGGCCCACTCGTCCCAGATCGAGACGCCGTTTTCCTTCAGGTAGGCGATATTGGTGTCGCCGCGCAGGAACCACAGCAGCTCGACGATGATGGAGCGGACGTGCAGCTTCTTGGTGGTCAGCAGCGGGAAACCCTGCTGCAGATCGAAGCGCATCTGATGGCCGAACACCGAACGGGTGCCGGTGCCGGTGCGGTCCGACTTCTCCGCGCCGTGGTCCAGCACGTGCTGCATCAGATCCAGATATTGCCGCATACCCTACACCTCCAGCTTTTTGACCGGCGCGCTGACTTCCGAACCCGGGATGCCGCCGCGCAGCCCCCAGTTGTCGGGCGCCACTTCATTGAGAATGAACTTGGTGTCCTGCGGCTGCACGCCGAAAGCGCCGAGCATCTGCACCAGCGACTGGTACAGCTCGCGCTTCACCGTCAGGCTGCGGCCGGGGTACAGCGAGATTTCCACCACCGTGTAGTTCTCGCCGGCCTGCGGCCCTACCGCGAACTCCTCGGCGGCAAAGGTTTGCAGGCGCACGGTGCGATCATGGCTGGGCACCTTGAGCACCGCCACCAGCACCTCGTGCACCGCTTCGACCAGGGCGCGGCGCTCCTCCAGGGGACGCGGCTTGCGGATCGAAATCAGGGTGCTGGGCATGCCTATGCCACCTCCGGCTTTCGGTGATAGGCGATCCAGATGAAGGCGGCGCCGAACAGGAACATCGGAATGCACAGCTGCATGCCCATGGTGAACCAGCTGGTGCCGTACAGGTAGCCGAGCTGGCTATCCGGCAGGCGCACGAATTCGATGGCGAAGCGGAACGTGGCATAGAGCAGCAGGAACAGGCCGCTGATGGCGCCGCGCGGGCGCGGCTTGCTGCCGAACCACCACAGAATGGCCAGCGACACCAGGCCTTCGAGTAAAGCTTCGTAAAGCTGGCTGGGGTGGCGCGGCAGGTTGTCATGCGCACCCTGGAACACCATGCCCCAGGGCAGGCTGGTGGGGGCGCCCCACAGCTCGCCGTTGATGAAATTGCCGATGCGGCCGGTGAACAGGCCGAACGGGGTCAGAACCGCGGCGAAGTCCGCCACCTCGAAGAAGGTCAGCTTCTGCTGGCGGGCGAAGATGATCATGGCCACGATCACCCCCATCAGGCCGCCATGGAAGGACATGCCGCCGTCCCAGATGCGGAAGAAACTCAGCGGATCCTGCCCCAGCGCCCAGTGGCCCTGCGGGTCATAGGCATAGAACAGCATATAACCGGTGCGGCCGCCCAGGATCACGCCCAAGACACCGTAGAACAGCAGGTCGCCCACCCGCTCCTTCGGCCAGTTCACATGGGCCCAGCGGGCGCGGATCGAGCCCAGCCACCAGAAGCCCCAGAAGCCCAGTAAGTACATCAGCCCGTACCAGTGCACTTTCAGCGGGCCGAGACTAAGGGCAACCGGATTGATGTTCGGATGGACAAGCATGCGGGACTTTATGAACGCTGGATGAGGGCTGATGGAAACGAAGCGAGCCGGCCGCAGCCGGCGCCGCTATTGTAACGGTTCACTCCTGCGCGGCGGCGCAGAAATAGGCCTTGAGGTAGCGCGTCTCCGGAATCGCCGGATGCACCGGGTGATCCGGCCCCTGCCCGCCCTGTTCCAGGATCTGCAGGCGGCGGCCGCTGGCGCGCGACTCGCGCAGCAGCACGCGCTGCAGCTCGGCCGGCTCCAGGTGATGGGAGCAGGAACAGGACACCAGGAAGCCGCCGGGAGTCAGCAGGTTGAGGGCGGCGCGGTTGAGGCGGCTATATAAGGTGAGCCCCTCTTCGTGATCGCGCTTGCGCTTGATCAGGGCCGGCGGATCGACGATCACCACCTCAAAGCGGCGGCCGTCGGTGGCGAGCTGCTTGAGCACGTCCAGGGCCTGGCCCTTGAGCAGTTCCAGCTTGGCGCCGTTGAGTTCGGCGTTGTGGCCGGCCGCTTCCAGGGCCGGGGCGGAACTGTCGATGCAGCTCACTTCCTTTGCACCAAAGCCGTGCGCGCGCAGGGCCCAGCCGCCGACGTAACTGAACACATCCAGCACCCGCGCATCGCGGACGTAGCGCCCCAGGCGGTCACGATTGTCGCGCTGGTCGTAGAACCAGCCGGTTTTTTGGCCGCCATGCATGGCGATGTCGAAGCGCACCCCGGCTTCGGTTATGGTCACCGTTTGCGGCACTGCACCAATATCTTCCACGTACAGCGGCAGGTTTTCCGCCTCGCGCGCCGAGGAGTCGTTGCGCAGCACCACGCCGCGCGGCTTGAACTCGGCCTGCAGGGCATCGAGCAGCTGCGCCCGCAGGTTTTCCATGCCGGCGGTGCCGATCTGCACCACGAAAACATCGTCGTAGCGGTCGATCACCAGGCCGGGCAGGCCGTCGGCCTCACCGTGCACCAGGCGGTAGAACGGTTGGCCGTAGAGCCGCTCGCGCATCGCCGCGGCGGCGCGCAGGCGGCGCGCGAACCAGTCGGTGTCGATGGTGGCGTCGCCCTGTCCGGTGAGCAGGCGCGCGCATAGAAGCGCATGCGGATTGACGTAGCCGGTGCCCAGGGGATTGCCGCGCGAGTCGGCGATGCGGCACAGGGTGCCGGCGGGAATGGTCTTAAGCGGGGTACGCTCGGTATCGATTTCGTTGGAGTAAACCCACAGGTGGCCGGCGCGCAGGCGCCGTTCTTCGTTGGGTTTCAGGCGCAGCAGGAGGTCGGTCACTGTCTTTTTGGGGCTTTTAACTTATGGGGAGAGGATCGCGCAAGCTGCGATCGCAGGAACGTTCGCGTATCATACGCGCCATCTGATTTTGGCCGCCGCCAACGACGCCCGGGGCTGTTCCGCCGGACTTTGCGTGGACGGCGCATCGCAACCTTTCGTGAGACTGGGGCGTGCATTTCCTAATCGAAAATTTACCGCGCTCGCCGCAAACCTGGGCCTTCCTGGTCTACACCGCGGCGGTGCTCTTCGTGGTGTTCCTGATGCTCGGCCTGTCCTGGGTCCTGGGCGGGCGTAACACCGGCCGCGCCAAAAACGACCCGTTCGAATCCGGCGTGGTGTCGGTCGGCAGCGGCCGCCTGCGCATTTCAGCCAAGTTCTACCTGGTGGCGATGTTCTTCGTCGTGTTCGACATGGAGGCCATTTACCTGATCGCATGGGGCATTTCGGTTCGCCAAGTTGGCTGGGCCGGCTTCATCGAGGCGACCATTTTCATTGTGGTGCTGCTGGTCGGCCTGCTTTATATCTGGCGGCTGGGCGGCCTGGACTGGGCGCCGAAACCGCGCCTGCAGCGCCTGCGCGAAGCGCAGGCGACCGCAGCCCCCGACAAAACTTGAGAAGAGTGCAGGCATGGAATATTCGCTGACACGCATCGATCCCAACGCCAGGCGCTCGGCCACCCCGGCCGGCGTCAACGAGGGCACCGGCTACATCGAAGAGCAGGTGAAGCGCACCGTGCTGACCACCACGCTGGACAAGGTGGTCAACTGGGGCCGCAAGAACTCGATCTGGCCGTACAACTTCGGCCTGTCCTGCTGCTACGTGGAGATGGCCACCGCCTTCACTGCGCCGCACGACCTGGCCCGCTTCGGCGCCGAGGTGATCCGCGCCTCGCCGCGCCAGGCCGACCTGATGGTCATCGCCGGCACCTGCTTCGTCAAAATGGCCCCGGTGGTACAGCGCCTGTACGAGCAGATGGTGGAACCGCGCTGGGTCATCTCGATGGGCTCCTGCGCCAATTCTGGCGGCATGTACGACATCTATTCCGTGGTGCAGGGCGTGGACAAGTTCCTGCCGGTGGACGTGTATATCCCCGGTTGCCCGCCGCGCCCGGAGGCCTTCCTCCAGGCACTGATGCTGCTGCAGGATTCGATCGGCAAGGAAACCCGCCCGCTGTCCTGGGTGGTGGGCGACCAGGGCGTGTATCGCCAGCCGATGCCGGCACAGCG
The DNA here is from genome assembly GCA_026224805.1 of Nevskia soli. Classification (GTDB taxonomy): domain Bacteria; phylum Pseudomonadota; class Gammaproteobacteria; order Nevskiales; family Nevskiaceae; genus Nevskia; species Nevskia soli_A. Next base: position 3,121 of record JAMFRN010000233.1, on the reverse strand, counting down.
CGACGTGAAGCTCGCCGAGCGCCGCGCCCAGACCACCCTGCGCACACCGGACCAGATCTAACAAGACTAACAACATGGCAGACGCACCCGCCCCTGTCGGACCAGTAACCGCGCCCGTGACGCTGCCGGAAGTGGTGCGCGAGCTGTACGCGCGCTTCGGCGAGAACGCCTTCACCTTCCAGCCGACCAAGGACGACGTCCCTACGCTGTGGACGCCGAAAGAGCGCTTCGCCGAAGTGCTGGCCTTCCTCAAGAACGGCGTGCCGCGTCCGTACAAGATGCTGCTCGACCTGCACGCGGTGGACGAGCGTCTGCGCCGCCATCGCCTCGGCCCCTCGGCCGACTTCACGGTGTTCTACCACCTGCTGTCGATCGACCGTAATTCCGATGTCAGGATCAAGGTCGCGCTGAGCGGCGAGACGCCGAGCCTCCCCTCGATCTGCAAGCTGTGGGCCAACGCCAACTGGTACGAGCGCGAGGTCTGGGATTTATTCGGCATCGTCTTCGAGGGCCATCCGAACCTGCAGCGCATCCTGCTGCCGCGCACCTGGAAAGGCCATCCGCTGCGCAAGGACTACCCGGCCCGCGCCACCGAGTTCGATCCGTTCATGCTCGATGCGGCGAAGCAGGATCTCGAGCAGGAAGGCCTGAAATTCAAGCCCGAGGAATGGGGCATGAAGCGCAGCGCCTCGGATCATGACTTCATGTTCCTCAACCTCGGCCCCAACCATCCGAGCGCGCACGGCGCCTTCCGCATCGTGCTGCAACTGGACGGCGAGGAAATCGTCGACTGCGTGCCGGATATCGGCTACCACCATCGCGGCGCCGAGAAGATGGCGGAGCGCCAGTCCTGGCACACCTTCATCCCCTACACCGACCGCATCGACTACCTCGGCGGGGTGATGAACAACCTGCCGTACGTGCTGGCGGTGGAGAAGCTGGCCGGTATCACCGTGCCGGACCGGGTCAAGACCATCCGCGTGATGATGGCGGAATTCTTCCGCATCACCTCGCACCTGCTGTTCCTGGGCACCTATGTCCAGGACGTGGGGGCGATGACGCCGATCTTCTTCATGTTCACCGACCGCATGAAGGCCTACGACGTGATCGAGGCCATCACCGGTTTCCGCATGCACCCGGCCTGGTTCCGCATCGGTGGCGTGGCTCATGATCTGCCGCGCGGCTGGGACAAGCTGGTGCGCGATTTCGTGGAATGGCTGCCGAAGCGCCTCGACGAGTACGAGAAGGCGGCGATGCAGAACGGCATCCTGCGCGCGCGCACCATCCACGTCGCCGAGTACACCACGGCTGAGGCGATCGAATGGGGCGCCACCGGCGCCGGCCTGCGCGCCACCGGCTGCAACTACGATCTGCGCAAGGCTCGTCCCTACTCCGGCTACGAGAACTTCGAGTTCGAAGTGCCGCTGGGCAAGAACGGCGACGCCTACGACCGCGGCATGGTGCGCCTGGAAGAGATGCGGCAGAGCGTGCGCATCATCAAGCAGTGCCTCGACCACATGCCGGCCGGCCCCTACAAGGCCGACCATCCGCTGACCTGCCCGCCGCCGAAAGAGCGCACCCTGCAGGACATCGAAACCCTGATCACGCACTTCCTCGGCGTGTCCTGGGGACCGGTGATGCCGCCGGGCGAATCGTGCCAGCTGATCGAAGCCACCAAGGGCATCAACAGCTATTACCTGACCAGCGACGGTAGCACCACCAGCTACCGCACGCGCATCCGCACGCCCAGCTTCCCGCACCTGCAGATGATCCCCACCATCATCAACGGCAGCATGATCCCCGACCTGATCATGCTGCTGGCCTCCATTGATTTCGTGATGGCCGATGTCGACCGCTAACACTAATATGGAAAGCACACAGCCGATCATCAAGCTGGCCGATTTGCCGCGGCAGGAACCGTTCGTGCTGCATCCGGACGACCGCGCGGCGATGGAGCACGAAACGCATCACTATGAAGATCCCCGCGCCGCGACCATCGAGGCGCTGAAGATCGTGCAGCACCGCCACGGCTGGGTGCCGGACGGCGCTATCGGCGCCATCGGCGAGGTGCTGGGCATCCCCGGCACCGACGTGGAAGGCGTGGCGACGTTCTACAACCTGATCTTCCGCCGCCCGGTCGGCCGGCATGTGATCAAGGTCTGCGACAGCGTGGCCTGCTTCCTCACCGGCTACGACGAGGTCAGGCAGGCGTTCAGCGCCAAGCTCGGCATCGAACTGGGACAGACCACCCCGGACGGCCGCTTCACCCTGCTGCCGATCTGCTGCCTGGGCGCCTGCGACAAGGGCCCGGTGCTGATGATCGACGAGCACACGCACTTCGACGTGGCGCCGGACAAAATCAACGAGCTGCTGGAGCAATACAAGTGAGCGCGCTCCCCTACGCCGACAGCAAACCGCTGACTTATCGCGTCAACCTAGCCGCCCCGCTCGATCTCAAGGGCTATGAGGCGCAGGACGGCTATGCCGCGCTGCGCCAGTCGCTGAAGGAGCAGCCGGCCGAGGTGACCAAGCACGTCAAGGACGCCAACCTGCGCGGCCGCGGCGGCGCCGGCTTCCCCACCGGCGTGAAATGGGGCCTGGTGCCGATGGGCGCCGATGCGCCGAAGAACAAGTACATCGTCTGCAATGCGGACGAGATGGAACCGGGCACCTTCAAGGACCGCATGCTGATGGAAGGCGTGCCGCACCAGCTGATCGAGGCGATGATCGTCTCCGGCTACGCCATCCAGGCCAGCCGCGGCTACATCTTCCTGCGCGGCGAGTACGTGGTGGCGGCGGAACGCCTCAACAAGGCGCTGGCCGAGGCCAAGGCCGCCGGCTACCTGGGCCAGAACATCCTCGGCTCCGGCTGGAACTTTGAACTGTTTGTGCACACCGGCGCCGGACGCTACATCTGCGGCGAGGAAACGGCCCTGATCAATTCGCTAGAAGGCCGCCGCGCCAATCCGCGCGCCAAGCCGCCGTTCCCGCAGATCGCCGGGCTGTGGGGCAAGCCGACGGTGGTCAACAACGTCGAAACCCTGTCCAACGTGCCGCACATCGTGCTGCGCGGCGGCGCCTGGTTCCAGGGCCTATCGCAGGGCAAGAGCAAGGACTCCGG
>JAMFRN010000232.1 GCA_026224805.1 Nevskia soli | reverse complement strand
GCCGAGAATCACCGCGTCAACGAAGCTGACGTGGTTGCAGGCGATGACGGCGGCGCCCTCCTCCGGAATGTTTTCCTGGCCGCGCTTGTCGATGCGGTAGAGCAGGCTGATCAGCATCCACACCAGGAAGCGCATCAGGAACTCGGGCACCAGCGAGTAGATGAACAGCGTCACCGCCGCGTTCATCAGCGCCGTCACCAGGAACAGCTGCGTAATATTGAGCCCGGCCTTGAGCAGGGCGATGGCCAGCAGCGCCGATGCCACCATGAACAGCGCGTTGAGGATGTTGTTGCCGGCGATGATGCGCGAGCGGTGCGTGTCCTCGGATCGCGTCTGGATCAGGGCATACAGCGGCACGATGTAGAAGCCGGCGAAAGCGCCGATCAGCAGCAGGTCGAGGATCACGCGGTGGCTGCGCAGCTGGTGCAGGAAGGCCATTACGCCCAGGCCATGCACGGTGGCCAGGTCCGGCTGGGCGAAGTACAGGTCGATGCCGAACAGGGTCATGCCGATGGAGCCGAACGGCACCAGGCCGATCTCCACCTTGTGGCCGGACAGGCGCTCGCACAGCAGCGAGCCGATGCCGGTGCCGACGCAGAAGATGCCGAGCAGCAGGGTGAAGACGTGATCGTCGCCGCCGAGGAAGGCCTGGGTGTAGTGCGGCAGCTGGGTGATGAAGGTGGCGCCGTAGAACCAGAACCAGGAGATGCCGAGCACCGACAGGAACACGGTGCGGTTGCCGCGCATGAACTGGATGTTGCGCCAGGTTTCGGTGAACGGATTCCAGTTGACCTTCAGCTCCGGCGAGCTGGCAGGAGACTGCGGGATGCCGCGCGACACCAGATAGCCCAGCCCCGCCGCCAGCAACACCGCGATGCTGACCAGGGTGGTGCCGGCGTGCAGCCCCATCAGGATGCCGCCCACCATCAGGCCCAGCGGGATGGCCAGCGAGGTGGCGCTCTCCACCAGGGCGTTGCCGCCGACCAGCTCATCCTGGTGCAGGGTCTGCGGCAGGATCGAGTATTTCACCGGCCCGAACAGGGTGGCCTGCAGGCCGAGGCCGAACAACACCGCCAGCAGGAACGGCATGCTGCGCAGGTACAGCCCCACCGCCGCCGTCACGGCGATGCCGACTTCCAGCAGCTTGATGAGCCGGATCAGCCGCGACTTCTCGTACTTCTCCGCGATCTGGCCGGAGGTCGCGGAGAACAGGAAGAACGGCAGGATGAACACCACGGCGGCGATGTTCTGGTAGAAATCGACCTGGGCCGGCGTCAGGTTCATGGCGCCGAAGGTGACCAGCACGCCCAGCGCGTTCTTGAACACATTGTCGTTGAACGCGCCCAGCGTCTGCGTGGCGAAAAACGGCGCGAAGCGGCGCTGCTTCAGCAGGCCAAATTGACTGCTCATGCTTTCCCCTTTTTTGTCGACTTACCTCTGGTGCCTTAGTCTTACTGTGTCATAAGCGAAGCCTTATTTGTCCGCAGCACGGACAACGCGGCACGCGTGCTGCGAGCAGGACGCTGAGCTGATGACGCAGCGTCGGAATCGAGTCCGCCACATGGCGCTGTG
>JAMFRN010000231.1 GCA_026224805.1 Nevskia soli | reverse complement strand
TTCTCGAACTTGTCCTTCAGCTCGATTTCCTTGGCTACGCTGACGCCGTCCTTGGTGACGGTGGGGGCACCGTAGGACTTGTCGAGAATGACGTTGCGGCCCTTCGGGCCCAGGGTGACTTTGACCGCGTTTGCCAGGATGTTGACGCCGGCCGCCATGCGGCTGCGTGCGTCATCGGCAAATTTAACTTCTTTGGCTGCCATGTTCTATTCCTCGGAATCTGTTGATCGGGGCTTACTTCGTGAAAACGGCCATGATGTCGTCTTCGCGCAGGACCACCAGGTCCTCGCCGTCGACCTTGACCTCGGTGCCGGAGTACTTGCCGATCAGGACGTGGTCGCCCTTCTTGACGTCCGGCGCCTGCAGCTTGCCGTCGTCGGTGATCTTGCCGGGGCCGACCGCAACGATTTCAGCCTTGAGGGGCTTTTCGGCAGCGGAGTCGGGGATGATGATCCCGCCAGCGGTTTTCTTCTCTTCTTCCAAACGCTTCACGATCACGCGATCGTGCAGGGGACGTAGCTTCATACTAAAACTCCTCTAAGCAGTTGACTGCGCAGTATTTTTCACAAAATCGCGGCTAAAGCCTTGCAGTGGCTGTTAGCACTCTCCCATGAAGGCTGCTAATTCTTGGGGACGGGACGGGAAAGATCAAGTGGCGGCGCGGCCAGGAAATGGAGGTTTGCCTGTTTTGAACAGGCTTTTAGCGCCGGAAAGCGAATGTACGCCGCGCTGCGGCGAAATTCTAGCCGGCCCCGTTTGCCGCCGATCAAAGCGCGGGGCTGGCTGGAATCTCCACGGCGGCGCCCATAGGCGCGCGTGTTCCGGAGCGAATCACCGGGGCTACTTCAGCAGGATCTTCACCGAATCGCCGTTGAAGTGGGCAGGCCGAAAGTTCACTTCGACAGCAGATTGACGGTATTGAAGTTGTTGCTGCCGGCGAGGTTGTCGTCGTTGAAATAGATCAGCTGATTGCCGTTGGCGTCCACCGTCGCGGCCATGCCGAACAGTGCGCCCGGGTTGCCCGTATCGAACTGCACCGGGGCACCGACGAAGCCCAGCGCCGGCGAGATTTCGAAGGCCAGATTGGTCACCGCCGGATTGTTGATATCGCCGTTGCTGACAACAAGATCACCGTCGCTCAACAGCGCCGCGCTGATCGGGGCATTGAACTGCCCGCCGTTGGCGATGACGGTGGCCGAAGACCCCGAGGGGCCGGAGAAGGTGGGTTGTGGCGTGGGCGTTGCGCCGCCGGCGGCGGTGCAATTGCCGTTGACGACCACCCCGTCCTGGCCGATGGCCGAGACCTTGGCGAAAGCGACCACGCTATAGGAGCTGGTATCGACGATATAAAGCGTGTCGATGGAGGGATCGTAGGTCAGTCCTGAAGGCGCGAAGATCGCGCCCGGCACACCGCTGCCGCAGAAGCCGGCGGCGATTTCGGTGAAGCCGGCCTGGGTGTCGCCGCCGGCGCTCTCGTTCAGCGTGATGCGGTCGATCGTGCCGCTCACGTTTGAGATATACAGCGCAGGCAAGGACTGGCTCGCGTTCGCCGGGACGTAGGCTTCGCCCCAGGGCTGGCCGAAGCTATCGGCGGCGAAAGGATTGTTGACGACGCCGCTGGCCGACACCAGCGGATTCAGGTTGGGGCCGAAGGCGGAGGCGGAAATGCTGTCGTCCGGCAGCAGCGCCAGGGCGTTGCAGCCCTGCAGCTCGGCGGAATTGGCGATGCTGTAGGGGTTTCCGCCGGCGTTGGCGGCGGGTGTCGAGTGCAGTCCGACGATGGTGGTGCCGCTGCCTTGCGTGCCGCCAGGGAAGGGGCTGTTGTTGTTGAAGTTGCAGACGATCAGATCGCCCTTGCTGATCAAGCCCTGGGAGGCGGGCGCAATCGCCAGGCCGTAGGGATTGAAGCCTCCCGCGGCCGTGTCGTAGGTGCTGCCGATGGTGGTGAAGGTCGACAGGGTGCTGAGTATGTTGGGGTTGACGGTGATCGTCGGGCTGGTGGCGGAGGTGGTGCCGCCGGGGCCGGTGCAGCTGAGCGTGTAGCTCACACTGGCCGGAAAGGCGCTGGGCGCCGGCGCCACGCTGGCGCTGCCCGTAATGCTCTGGCTGCCGGTGAAGCTGCCGCCGCCGGAGACGGTGGACGCGGTACAGCTGGCGGTATTGGTCGAGGTCCACGACAGCGTCAGGCTCTGTCCGTAGTTGATGGCCGAAGCCGTGGCCGGGCTGGAAAATGTCACGGTCGGCGCCGCCGACGAATTGTTGTTGTCCGAGCAGCCGGAAGCGATCGCGGCACCGGCCAACAGGGCAACCCGGCCCAAGGTGAAATGACGAGCATTCATGATGTTCCCCTCGAAGATCTGTTGTTTGAGTCAGCTCATATCGTTCGTGCCGGGTCAGCGGAGAAAGGTTGCTGTTCTCCACCACCCGGCATGACCGACTGCATCGGTAACAGGCCGGCGCACCGGAAACCGGCCTGCCGCATCAGAAAAATCCATGCAACTCGACGAAGCCTTCCGTGGCGTTCTGCGCATCGTTTTGCGGGATGCCGTCGAGCTTGCGCACGCCCACGCGCGTTTGCAGGAACTGGATCGGCGTGTATTCCCACACCACGCTGAAGCGGTTCTGCTGGTTGTGCTCGACGTGCGTATCGGGATCGAAATACTCGGCGGTGAGCTTGAGGTTGTTGCCGCGCATGAAGGCCCAGTTCGCCTCCAGCAGGCCGGCGTACTCGTTGACGTTGGGCGTGACGGTGCGATCCATGATGTAGTCCGCCTCCGCCAGCCAGGCGATCGGGCCGGTGCGCACGCCGGTGAAAATGCCGCCCATGCGCCGTTCGCCGTGGGTGCCGCCATTGGCGCCGTTGTCGCTGAGGCTGGCGCCGACGCGCCAGCCAGGCTGCACATAGACCACGCTGCTGGTAACGTCCTTGCCTTCGCTGTTGCTGCTGGCCCCGGCGGTGCCGTTGGTCACGGCCAGCTGCGCGCTCCAGGGACCATGCAGGAAGCCAAGCTCGGCGCCGTTGTCGGAGGTTTCGTAGTTGACGCCGGTAGCCTGCCGGATGAAGGCGGAGTCGTCCTGCAGCCGCAAGCCATAGGGCAGATACATCTTGCCGGCCTTGAGGTACATCTCATGCTGGTCGAACCAGAGCAGGCCATAGGCTTCGCGGGTATCGGCGCCGCCTGGCGCCAGCAGTTCGTCGACATACAGCGTCAGGCGATTCTTGATGGCCTCCACCGCGCCGTAGACGGCGAGTTCATCGAGGCCGAAGGAATCGGTCTTTTTCTGGTGCGGCGTATCGTTCCAGCTGAAATCGTCGCGCAGGTCGCCGCCGGCCCGCATGAAGTCATTGAGGTTGCCGAGCCACAGGCCGCGGCCACCGAGATCCACTTGCTGCTGCGGCATCTGCGTCTGCGCATAGACCTCGCCGAAGCTGGTGCGCATGCCGCCGCCGGTGGGATTGACGTGGCAGGCCGGGCAACCCAGCCCTTCGCGCACCGCCAGATAAGGCTCGGCATGGGCATAGGCGCCC
>JAMFRN010000002.1 GCA_026224805.1 Nevskia soli | reverse complement strand
TCGGCCAGCGCCTGGCTCGCCTCGGCGCTTTCAAGTTGGGCCTCCAGGCTGTGGGTGTCTCCGATCGCCTTTTGCGCCTGGCTCGCCTGCTGGCCGGTCGCGGCCAGAGCCACCTCGGCGGTATGCTCGTTGGTACGTGTCTCGTCGATCTGCTGCTCGGTCACGTAGCCTTTGCCGAGCAGGGGCTCCAGGCGGCTGCGGGTATCCCGTGCCAGCTGCAGCTGCTCCTTCGCTCGCCTCACCTGCTCGCCGGCTGCGCCGGCGCCAAAGGTCTGCGCTTCGACCTGGCGTCCGGTCAGGTCTATCTGCGCCTTCAGCGCCTGAACCTGGGCGCGCGCTTGCTTCACTCGCAGATCGAATGGCTCTGGATCGATCTGGATCAGAACATCGCCCTTCTTGACCCTGTCATTGTCGTGGACGGCCACGTTGACGATCTTTCCGCTCACCTCGGCCGCGATGCCTGCCGTATCGGCATAGAGAAAGGCATCCTGGGTGCGTGGGCGCCGGTCGAGGTGATCCAGCGCCAGATAGGCAATCACAAGAGTGGCAACCGCCACGATGATGGCAAAAATGCGCCCTGTCGGTTTAGCCGAAGTATTCATTCGATATTGTTCCTGCGCCTGGCTACCCAATCCAGATGAACCAGACCGCAAATCCGATTGCCATCGACAAGGCCAGATAGACGAGGATCGGTACGGGGACACTGCGCCCGACATTCGTGCCTGCGAGCACTTGGCGGACCAGGATGGAGGCAAACAGGCCGGCGATCGCGCACAGCATCCAGGACGGGAAATAGGAGCCGAAGATGTTCTGGGACGGCGATCCGCTACAACCGCTCAGTGCGCAGAGGAGAGCCCCGATTCCGACAGCCCTGAATTGGCGCCGTATAGCGCTACCGCATATCTCCGCCCCGTTTTCCCGAGGCGACTCAAGTCGACAAGCTTCTCCCATGCCGCGCGCAATCCTTTAGTGCGTTGGACCTTATGGTACTGGGCACAATCTGGATTCCGCGGCTGCCTCACAACAATTAACACCCACTAACATTTATTGCAGGCAGCGCCTTGACGCTAGTTCAGGCGCCTCGCTCGTTCCCGTTGGATTTTCCGGCATACGCATCCCGAGCTGAGCAGTTGAGCATCCACTGGACGCCATAGCGATCAGTCAACTTACCGAAGTAGTCGCCCCAGGGCTGAACGCCAAGGGGCGTGGTCACTCTACCGCCTTGGCCCAGGCGTTCAAACAGCTGCGTGGTCTGGTCGTGGCTGTCGGTCCTCAGAATGTGCGCGGAGCCACGCATCGGTTCGGCGTCGTCATTGTCGGAGGCGTAAAACAGCACGCCCGGCCCCTCGAACTTCGCGTGCATGATCCTGCCCCGCATCGCCTCATTCTGCACCGGCATGCCGTTGGCGCCGTGGCGCAAGACTTCGACCACACGGCCCAGTCCGCACTGCGTGTAGAAGTCCAGAGCCTGCTCGCAGGTCGTGGTGAAAAACAGATAGTTGGATTGCTGCATGGCCGACATTCCCTCGCTGGGTTGCGTGGCCGCCGATAGCCGCGGATTAGGCGGCCCCGCGCTGGACGGCCTCGCCCATTTCCGTGTTCGAATAAGCCTTGCCTGCGATGCCCCAGGTGCCGTCGACCGCGTACGTCACGTTGACGTAGGTCCGTTCGCGTGGATGGGAGCCGGCCTTGAGCCGGTCGATGATGTTGGTGGCCTCCGCAACGAAAGCCTGCTTGACCTCGGCATTCGGAAACGTGACCGCGGGCACCTTCACTTCCACGATGGCGAGGGACTGCGGCTTGCCGCCGACATAAGTTTCCGATTCCGATGTGACGACCAGATGGCCGATGACGTTCGGCGTCATGAAACGGTTCCCGGCAAGGCCGTGCGCGCGCAGCAGCGCATCGGCCACCAGGGGAAACACTTCGCGCTCGCCGGCCGGGCTGAGCAGACCTTTGCTGACCTGGATTGAAATAGGCATCGAGCTAATTCCTTGTATTGAGCGGTTGGACCGATGGCGGTGCGTTGCTACCCCGCCACGGCTGTTATATAACGGTCGTGATTTGGTGATATTCACATAACGATCGTTACTTCGTCAAGCAACTATTTGGAATCGTCAGGCAGAGGCGCACAGAGATGGCAGATCGGGAAAGTCAGAAGGAGCAGAGCCGGGCGCGGATCCTGGAAAGCGCGGGCCGCGGTTTTCGCAGCCGCGGCTTCGGCGGGCTGGGTGTCGACGGGCTGGCCAGGGACGCGGGGGTTACCTCGGGGGCCTTCTACGCGCACTTCAAATCGAAAGCGGATGCTTTTCGGGAAGCCGTGTCCGTGGGCCTGGGCCAGTTGGCGAACGGCATCGAGCAGATGCGCGCGCAGCTTGGACAACATTGGCGGGAAGGCTTCATCGATTTTTACCTGGGCAACCGCAGGACCTGTGAGCTGGCGGACAGCTGCGCACTGCAAAGCCTGTCGGGTGAAGTCGCGCGCGCTGGCGACGATGTCCGTGAGGTCTTCGAGGCGGAGTTGAACAGGATTATCGAGGCGGCTGCGGCGGGGCTTGAGGGGAAGCCGAAGGCTCGCCGCGATGAGGCGACGGCGCTTCTGGCCCTGCTGGTCGGCGGTGTCACCCTGGCGCGAGCGGTTCGTGATCCGGAAGCGAGCCGCAACATCGCTGCGGCGGTTCGCAAGGCGGCGCTTACGCTTGGCAAAGGCGGTTAAAGGCCTGCCCCGCCCGCGCCGACTGGTGCCTTCGACTCAATAACTGGCGCGGCAAAGCGATACACTTCCCCGGCGCCGGGTAGGTGCTAGCGAAAGCCGCTGTGGAGGGATGCGTCGCTCCTGCCACCGCTTGCGCTCACCAGCTGCAAGGCCGACCCGGCGCACAGACACGGGGGAGCTTTTCCACAAGAAAAATGATGGAGGGGACATGCAGCCCAGCAGTATCGCCGTGACGGCGGCCGAAACCAGCCTTGCGCCAATCCGGGTGAGCCATGCCGCCCGGCTTTTGTGCGGGGGCGCCGCGCACGCATGGAATCCCCTGCCGGCGGTCTGTGCCGGCCTGTTGGCGGCCTGGTCCGGCAGCGTCAGCGCGGACGAGCCGGCTACTTCCCTGGGGCCGGTGACGGTGACCGCAACCCGCACTGCGCAACCGGCTTTTGATGTTCCCGCCTCGATCGACGTGGTTCCGGGCGCCGCCTACAGCGGCGACACCCTGGGGGTGAATCTGTCCGAGGGGCTGTCTGGCGTTCCCGGCCTGATGGCGCGCGACCGCCAGAACTATGCCCAGGACGAGCAGATCTCGGTGCGCGGCTTCGGCGCCCGCTCGCAATTCGGCGTGCGCAGCGTGCGCCTCTATGTGGACGACATTCCTGCCACGCAGCCGGATGGCCAGGGTGAGGTCTCGCACTTCAACCTGGGCAGCGCCGAACGGGTGGAAATCCTGCGCGGGCCGTTCTCCGCGCTGTACGACAATTCTTCCGGCGGCGTCATCAAGGTGTTTACCGCCGATGGCACCAATCCCCCGCAGATCGGCGCGAGCGCCGAGGGCGGCAGCTACGGCAGCTATCACACCAACCTGAATGCGCGCGGCGTGGACGGGCCGCTCGACTACAACGCCGATTATTCCCATTTCTACACCGACGGCTTCCGCGTTCACAGCCGGGCGCAGCGCGACTCCTTCAATGGCAAGCTGAACCTGCAGTTCGACCGGGCCGGCCGGCTGACGCTGCTGCTCAATTCGTTTTCCTCGCCAGAAGCGCAGGATCCACAGGGCCTAACCCGGGCCCAGTTCGACGCCGATCCGAGCCAGGCGACCCTGGTGAGTACGCAGTTCAATACCCGCAAAAGCGTAGAGCAGACGCAGGGCGGCGCCATTTACGAGTACGCCATCAACCAGGAGCAGAGCCTGCGGGTGCTGGGCTACTACGGCAACCGCCAGGTGCGGCAGTTCCTGTCCATACCGGTCGCCGCGCAAGGCAATGCGCTCAGCTCCGGGGGCGTGGTCAACCTGGCCAGCGACTACGGCGGTGGCGATGCGCGCTGGAGCTACAACAGCCTGCTGGCGCAGAAGCCGTTCACGCTGATCGCCGGCCTCACTTATGACGATCTGTCGCAGCATCGGCGCGGTTACAACAACTACGTCGGCGACGGCAGCCAGGCGGATGAGCTCGGTCAGCAAGGCGCCCTCCGGCGCAACGAAACCGACAAGGTCTACAACCTCGACCAGTATGCCCAGGCCAGCTGGCTGTTCGCCGAGCGCTGGTCCATGTTGCTCGGCGTGCGTCATACCGCGGTCCGTTTCAACTCGGCCGACAACTACATCGTCGGCACCAACGGCAACGACAGCGGCCGCAAGGGTTATTACGCCACCACGCCGGTGGGCGGCATCCTGTACAAGCTCAGCCCCGTGCTGCACCTGTACGCGTCTTACGGCGAGGGCTTCGAGACCCCCGCCCTGAATGAACTGGCCTATCGGCCCGACCAGACCGGCGGGCTGAATTTCGGCCTGCAGCCGGCGCATGCCAACAATGGCGAGCTGGGCGCCAAGCTGCGCCTGCGCTCCCATACCCAGGCGCAGCTGGCGGTGTTCCGTGCGGTCACGCGCAACGAACTGGTCATCGACACCAACGACAACGGCCGCTCCACCTACGAGAACGCGCCGCGCACGCGGCGCCAGGGCGCCGAAGCCTCCCTCTCAACCGAGCTGGCGCCCCGCTGGAACCTGCAACTGGCCTACACCTATCTCGACGCCACGGTGCGCCAGTCCTACCTGACTTGCGGCAACCTGGGCACCACCTGCGCCACTCCGGATATCCAGGTTTCTGCGGGGAACCGCATTCCGGGCGTGCCGGAGACGGATCTCTACAGCGCCCTGCGCTGGGGCGGCGAAAGCGGCTGGCACGCGTCTCTCAGCGGGCAGTACGTCACCGAGGTGGCAGTGAACGACGTCAATGCCGCGACCACGCCCTCCTATGGCCTGCTGGGCGTGGACGGCGGCTACATTTTCGATCTGCCGCACTGGCGCATCCAGAGCTTCCTGCGCATCGACAACCTGCTCGGCAGCGACTACATCGGCTCGGTCATCGTCAACGACGGCAACGCGCGCTATTACGAGCCGGGGCCCGGACGCAGCTTTCTGGCCGGGCTCAGCTTCAACTGGAAATATTAGGATCCGCGGGCCGGGGCTGTACGATCAGAAGCGGATTACCGAACGGATCACCTTGCCTTCGTGCATCAGGTCGAAGGCATGGTTGATCTGCTCCAGCGGCAGCACTTCGGTGATCATCTCGTCGATCTTGATTTCACCACCCAGATAGCGATCCACGAACCCCGGCAGCTGCGAGCGTCCCTTGACGCCGCCGAAGGCGGAGCCGCGCCAGACCCTGCCGGTGACCAGCTGGAACGGACGGGTGCTGATTTCCTCGCCGGCGCCGGCGACGCCGATGATGATCGACTCGCCCCAGCCCTTGTGGCAGCATTCCAGCGCCGAACGCATCACGTTGACGTTGCCGATGCACTCGAAGGAATAGTCGACACCGCCGTCGGTCAGGTCAACGATCGCCTGCTGTACCGGCACATCGTAGTCTTTCGGGTTGACACAGTCGGTGGCGCCCAGCGCCCTGGCCATGGTGAACTTCTCGGGGTTGGTGTCGACCGCGATGATGCGGCCGGCCTTGGCCATCACCGCGCCCTGCACCACCGACAGGCCGATGCCGCCGAGGCCGAACACCGCCACGCTCGAACCCGGCGGCACCTTGGCGGTGTTGAGCACCGCGCCGATGCCGGTAGTGATGCCGCAGCCGAGCAGGCAGACCTTGTCCAGCGGCGCCTGCGGATTGATCTTCGCCAACGAAATCTCGGGCAGCACGGTGTATTCTGAAAACGTGCTGGTGCCCATGTAGTGCAAGATCGGCCGGCCCTTGTGGGAAAAGCGCGTGGTGCCGTCCGGCATCAGGCCCTTGCCCTGGGTGGTGCGGATCTTCTGGCACAGATTGGTCTTGCCGGAGCGGCAGAACTTGCATTCGCCGCATTCCGGTGTGTACAGCGGGATGACGTGATCGCCGGGCCTGAGGCTGGTCACGCCGGCGCCGATCTCCTGCACGATGCCGCCGCCCTCATGGCCCAGAATCACCGGGAACAACCCCTCGGGGTCCTTGCCGGACAGGGTGAAGGCGTCGGTATGGCAGACGCCGGTGGCCACCACCTTGACCAGCACTTCGCCGGCTTTCGGCGGAGCAACCTCCACCTCCTCGATCGAAAGCGGCTTGCCGGCCTCCCAGGCGACGGCGGCTCTTGATTTGATCATCTTCTACAGCTTCACTTCGCTGATCTGGAGGACCGGCTCGATGTTGGTGTAATTCGGAATGTCGCCCAGGATTGCCGCGGCATTCGGCGCGAAGGCCGCCTGGAAGGCTTCCACCGTGTCGAAATACATGTGGCCGAAGGCCAGGTAGGTCGGCGGCGCGCCCGGCGTGCCGCCGGCGATGCCCTGCTCCACCGCCATGCTCTTCAGGGCCGCGCCCATTTTCTGCTTCACCATCGGCATGTGCTTGTCGCAGTAATAGGCGATATCGAATTTGCCGTCCTTGCCATTCGGATACATCACGCTGACCTTGATCACGGGCTACTCCTTCGTTGAGGGGGCTACAGTATCGGCACTACGGATAATGGACAAGCGCCCCGCCGGCAGCAATGGGCCGGCTGCGGAAAACCAGGCTGCACATCGATCATATCGGGCCGCCGGATTTGCGCCGCCGGGGGCGGACTGGACAGTTTTGCGCAGCACCCCGGAGCGGCGCCAATCCAGAGGAAAGGCTGACCGCTCCGCGGCACCACATCAGGCTGCGACCGGGATCAGATGTCCGAGGTAATGACCGGCTTTCCGGCCAGGCCGAAGCTCTGCAGCACGCCCAGCAATTCGCGGTGTCCGAACGCCTGGCAACCGGAGGCAAAACCCAGCCTGCGCGGCGGCGCCTGCAACAGGTGGTAAGCGGCATAGGCCTGCAGCAGGCCGGTTTGCTTGTAGTTGCAGTTGCCGTGAATGACGCAATGCACGCGCCCGAGCGGACCGCTGGCATGAACCGAGTCGACCGAGGTGTTGATGCGCGGGTTTTCGCGCGGCGGCATCCCAGCTTGCAGGCTCGCCGCCATGTCGGACAGCGCCTTCTCCTGCTGGGCCTTGGGCATCTTCTTGATCTGCTCCTCGACCACGGTGGTGATCTGCACCACGCCCTCCATCACGCTGCGCTCGAACACGCCGCCCATAGCCTTGCAGTTGGCCACGCGCGGATCGTTCTTGAACCAGACCGGGTGTGCGGTGCCGCCCCAGGGCAACGCCATCGCCACGGCGTGCTGCCCCGGCACCTGCACTTCGGCCTTGGCGAACGGCGACCACTGCACGTACTGGTTCTGCTCAAGATGGAAGAAATCGGCTGTGAGGATGCTGAAGATGGTCTGGGTCGAGGCATACGTCGGGAACCCCTTCCACAGCACCAGGATGTCGAGCGTGTCCAGACCCGGCGTCTCCAGGCAGATGTTGGCTGCGATCTCGCCGGTGGTGTACATCTGCGCGATGCCGGGGGACAACAGCAGGCCCCGATCCGCGAATTTGTTGCCCCAGGTCTCCTCGGCATGCATCATCCAGTTCTGCTCGCCGTTGGTATCGGTGTAATGGCAACCGGCGGCGAGCGAGGCTTCCACCGCTTCCGGACCGTATTTCATGAACGGCCCGACCATGTTGCAGACGACCTTCGCCCCCTTGAACAGCTTGGTCAGCGCCTCGGTGCTGTGCTCGACCTCGGCGATTTCATATTCGGCATTCTCTATGCCGGGGACCTTGTCCATCACCTCCTTGACGCGCTTGCCGTCACGACCAGCGGCGATGAAGGGGACACGGTACTCGCGCAGATATTCCGCGACCAGCCGGCCGGTATAGCCGGTCACGCCGTAGATGACGACGGGTTTCTTGCTGCTCATGGCGATGCTCCTCTCATTCTTGTGCGTGATCGATTACTGGTTGAAACGGCGTTTGAGTCGGCTGCAGGGGGCGAAGCGCCCGCTTACGCGGTCATGCCTCCATCCACAACTAGGTCGGAACCGGTGATGTAGCTGGCCTCGTCCGAGGCGAGGAACAGCACCGCCCTGGCGATTTCCTCCGGCCGCGCGAAGCGCCCCAGGGGAATGCGCGCCAGGGTCCGCTCGACGAAGACCTTGGCCTGTTCCGGCGGCAGGCTGGCCACGGCGGCGCCGACCATCTGCGTCTCGGCAAAGCCGGGGCAGACGCTGTTGATGCGGATGTTGTAGCCGGCGCGGGCGCAGTGGATCGCCGAGGACTTGGTGAACATGCGCACCCCGCCCTTGCTGGCGTTGTAGGCTGGAATCAGCGGCTCCCCAATCAGGCCCTCGATCGAGGCGATGTTGACGATGGAGCCGCCGCGGCCCTTCATGCGGGCGATGGCGGCCTGCGTGCCGAGAAAGACGCCGTCCAGGTTGACCGCCAGCGTCGCCTTCCAGTGCTCCAGGCTCTCTTTCTCGACATCCGCCAACCCAGCCACACCGGCGTTGTTGACCACGACATCCACCGCGCCCCACGCGGCCGTGACGCGATCCAGCACCTCGTTCCACTGAGCGGCGCGAGTCACATCCTGCACCATGAAGCGGATCTCGTGACCCAGCTTGGTCAGGCGCGCCACCTCGGCTTCGCCGGCGGCGCCATCGACGTCGGTGATCATCACCTTCGCGCCTTCCTGTAGCAGCGCTTCGGCGGCGGCCAGACCCAGCCCGCGCGCGCCGCCGGTCACCACGCACACCTTGCCTTGTACTCGTTTCATCGCTGCGTCCTTGTCTTGTTCGTCACGTTCACCAGCTCATCCGCGCGCCGATGTCAGCTGTGGATCGTTCGGCCGCCAGCGGTAGTCGATCGACTCCTGCGCGAAACGCACGAAATAGTCGATCGCCTCCGGGTTCATCATTGCGTCGCGACTGGCGGCCTTTTCTAGCGGCCAGCCCATCAGGATCTTGCGCACCGGCACTTCCATTTTCTTGCCGGTGAGCGTGTACGGCACCGCCTCCACCTGATACATGCGGTCCGGCACATGGCGCGGGCTGCAATCGCTGCGCAGGCGCGCGGCAACGCGGTCGCGCAAGGCGTCGTCGAACTGCACGCCCGGCTTCAGGCGCAGGAACAGCGGCATGAAGAAGTGTCCGCCCGGCAACTCGCAGCAGACGATCAGGCTGTCGGCGATTTCCTCCACCTGCTCCACCGCCCGGTAAATCTCGGCGGTGCCAATGCGCACGCCGTAGCGGTTGAGGGTCGAATCGGAGCGGCCGTAGATATAGCAGCCGCCGCGCTGGTTGATCTTGATGAAGTCGCCATGGCGCCAGACGCCGGGATACACCTCGAAATACGACTCGTGGTAACGCTTGCCGCCGGTATCGTTCCAGAAGCGGATCGGCATCGAGGGGAACGGGCTGGTCGCCACCAGCTCGCCGACTTCGTCGAACAGCTCCTTGCCGTCCTCGCTCCAGGCATGCACGTCCATGCCCAGCATGCGCGTCTGGATTTCACCGGCATGAACCGGCAACAGCGGCACGGCGCCGACGAAGCCGCTGCACAGCTCGGTGCCGCCGGACTGCGAGGTGACCCACAGGTCTTTCTTGACGCAGCGGTAGAACCAGTCGAAGGTTTCCGGCGTGGCCGGCGCGCCGGCGACGAGCACGCCTTCCAGGCGCGACACGTCGTACAACTCGCCCGGGCGCAGCCCGGCCTTCTCCATCATCTGCACGTAGGTGGGGCTGGCGCCAAAGGAGGTGGCGCCAGTGTCGGCCGCCAGCTTCCACAGGAAGTCCAGCGAGGGATAGGTCGGGTTGCCGTCATACAGCACCACGGCGGAGCCGGTCACCAGCGCCGCCATCAGCAGGTTCCACATCATCCAGCCGGTGGTGCTGTAGAAGAACATCACCGATTCCGGCCCCAGGTTGAGGTGGAAGTGCATCAGCTTGAGGTGCTCCAGCAGCACACCCGCATGGCTGTGTACGATGGCCTTGGGCAGGCCGGTGGTGCCGGAGGAGAACACGATCCACAACGGATGGTCGTAGTCCACCCGCTCGAAGCGGAACTTCTCGCGCGGCACGGCCTCGCGGTCCATCAGGCGGATCCACGAGATCGCCTTGGGCAGAGCCTGCGGCACCTCGCCCTTGGGGTTCAGGTACGGCAGCCAGATCACCCGTTCCAGCGAAGGCAGGTCGGCGATGATGCTGCGCACCTCGCTTTCGCGCTTGAAGTCCTTGCCACCGAAACGGTAGCCATCCGAGGCGAACAGGATCTTCGGCTGGATCTGGCTGAAACGCTCGGTCACCGTCTTGACGCCGAACTCCGGCGCCGCCGAGGACCATACCGCGCCGATGGCGATGGTGGCCATCATCGCGATGGCGGTCTCCGGCACGTTCGGCATATAGGACACCACGCGGTCGCCGGGCACCACGCCGAGCGAACGCAGCTGCGTCGCCAGGATGCGCACCTGGCGTCCCAGCTCGCCCCAGCTCATGGTCTGCAGCGGCCGGTTTTCGGTCAGGTGGTGAAACACCGTGCGGGCCTCGCCCGGCCCGGTTTCGGTGCGCAGCAGATGCTCGGCATAGTTCAGCCTTGAGCCTTCGAACCATTTGCCGCCGGGCATGGCACGCTGATCCAGCACGCGCAGATAAGGCTGGTCCGACATCACCTGGAAATACTCCCAGATGGAAGCCCAGAAGCCCTCGATATCGGTGACCGACCAGCGCCACAGCGCATCGTAGTCGGCGTAATCCGTGCCGCGCGTCTGCTTCAGCCAACGCATGTAGCGCGTCAGGTTGGAAGCTTCCGCGAACTCGGGGCGCGGGGTCCACAGCAGCTCTCCTTCCTTCACCATAAACCCATCTCCCTACCGAACTGCGTAAACGTCGTAGGACACTTCGAAGCGCTCGAGGTCCACTTCTCCCACTCCCATGCAATGCAGGCGCTGCACCCACTGGTAATCGGCATGCGCCGTGCGCATGCTCGGCCCGGTGCGCAGCGGCAGTTTCTTCGGCAGCTCGCCGCGCAGGAATTTGTCATAGCCGTCCTCGCCCAGATCGCCGATGCCACGGTAGGCCACGTCGATCACGGCGCCATCGGTGGTTTCAAAGGTGGTGCGCACATCGAGCATGCCGATGCCGTCGCGCCGCACCAGGAAGTTGTCGGCGCCTACCGGCCGTATGCGCCCGTTGAGCCGGTCGCCGCGGATCACGCCGCCGGTGATATAGAAATTCACCCGGATTCCCTCCGGCACCGGCCCGATCGTTTCGACCGGCGACTGCAAGGACGCGGTGTAGGAGAACAGGTGCTCCATCTTGTAATCGAACATCGGCCATCCCCTGTCCTGTACTGTCATGGCTCTCAGCGCAGCGCCGCAAGACGATCCAGCACGCTTTCCGGCTTTGCATCCACCGGAATCTCGGCGTAACGGAATCCTCCGGTCGGGCATTCGGGCGGTCCCTCGCCGGCCCAGAATTCCGCGTTCACCACCAGTCCCGCCGCACCCGCGGCGGAGCTGCGTGGCGACACCACGAAGGCAGGTCCCGCTGCGAGGGCCGCATCATGCGCCGCCACCGGCAGACGCAATCCGGCATCCCAGCGGTAATGCGCTGCCACATTGAATACGGCCTGGTAAAGCTGCAGATCCTCCGCCGAAGCCGGCTCCGACTCCGCACTTTCCTGCAGCAGGATGCCGTCGATGCCGCAATCGGCGAACTCGCGCAGAAAATCGGCGATATAGGCGGCGGCACTATCCACCGCATCGGCGTCGATCTCGATCGCTTCGCTGGGCAGGGCCTGTGCGCTCGCCAGCGCCACCCACAGGCGCGGCGACGGCAAGCTCAGCAGCAAGGACGGCTTGGCGAAGCTCGAGCGCAGGGGTTTGACCAGGCTCACCAGATGGCTACGCAAGGCCGTGTCAGCCAGCAAAGTCTTGAGCGGAAACACCGGCCGCCGCTTGGCCGCCATCGCAATCTTCAGCTCCGGGTGGGCCGCCAGCCATTGCTCCACCACCGTTGCCATCGGCACCGCGATCACGTCCGACTTGAGCAGGCTCTGCGCCTTGCGCATCCAGCCGATCAATGCATCCACATCGAGCCAGGGCACGCTGCCGTTGGCCAGCAGCGCACCGGCATAGGCGTCGTAATCGAGCCACAGGCAGGGCCCATTGGAAGCCACGCGTTCGCTCAGTAAAGGCATCGGTATCCGTGCGGATCAGGCGGCGGTGTAACCGCCATCCAGCACCAGTTCCGTGCCGGTCACCCACTTCGAGGCCGCCGAGGCCAGATAGAGCACGGCGGCGGCGACGTCGGCGGGCTCGCCGAAATGTCCCATCGGGTGCGCCGCCATCATCGCCGCCTTGGCCGTGGCGTGGTCCGGCGCCAGCTGCAGGTCGACCAGGTGCTTGACGAAGTTGTCACCCATCTCGGTGCCGACGATGGCCGGGTGGACGGAGTTGACGCGAATGCCAGTCTGCAGTTGCGCGCATTCCACCGCCGCGGCCTTGGACAGCAGGCGCACCGCACCCTTCGAGGCGTGATAGGAAATGTGACCGGTGGTGCCGACCAGGCCAGCCGCAGAGGACATATTGATGATCGAGCCGCCGCGTCCGGAGCTGCCGCCGGGCGACATGGCGCGCACCGCATGTTTCAGGCCCAGGAACACGCCGTTGACGTTGACGTTCATGACGTTGCTGAAATCTTCCAGCGTGCACTGCGACAGCAGCGCCGCGGTCTCGATGCCGGCGTTGTTGACCAGCACTTCGAGCGGGCCGAACTCCTTCTCCGCATGGGCGATGGCGGCCTGCCATTGCGCCTCGACCGTTACATTGTGCTTGAAGAAGGAGGCTTCGCCGCCGGCACGCCGGATCTTCTCCACCGTCTCCTGGCCTTCACGCTCCAGGATGTCGGTGATCACCACGCTGGCGCCGGCCTGGGCCAGCGCCTCGGCGATGGCGGCGCCGATGCCGCGGGCCGCGCCACTGACCAGCGCCGTCTTCCCATCCACACGGAATGCCTTGCCGTAATCGGTCATCTGCTCCTCCTCTTATATTCTTTTATGAATCTCTGCTTGCAAACTACTTACGCGCCTTGTTGCAGTCATCAAGCTGGCTGCTCAGGGCTGCCACCTTGGCCTCCAGCGCGGCGATCTGCAGGTCTTTCGGATTGAGCATGAAGGCACCCTGCAGCTTGTCCGAGTCCATCTTGATGCGCTGGCCGGCACTGCTGGCGTAGATCTCCTTCAGATTTTCCCAGCTGCCGAAATATGGCAGGTGCGCCGGCGGCTCGGGCTTGACCCACTCCGCGCAGAACGCATCGAACGGCTTGCCGCGGGCGATGCGCTCCTTGCGATAAGCCTGGCGCAGCACGGTGGTGGCTTCCTCGTCGACCAGCAGGGTCTTCTCGTCGTAAACCACCTTGTAGATATCCCGGGCGAGGTCGTGCGACATCAGGTCCTCTTCCAGGTCCTTCATCACCAGTTGCGGATCGCGCTCCAGCACGTCGCCGTAGCCGCCGCCGCTACCCTGGCAGATCATGTAGATCTCGCCTTCCTGGCACAGCTCGAAGGTCATGCCCATGTCGTGGCTGCTGTACTTGCCGCCGGGAATCGGCTGCTCGTTCATCAGGCTCAGCATGTCCCACTTGTCGATGATCTTGGGATCCTTCTTCAGCTCCTCGAAGATGTTGATGCCCTTGATCTTGCACAGCTGGTAGGCCGGGCAGGAGTAGCCACCGAACAGGCCCTGCGCCGAGGAGAACAGCGAGCCCTCACAGCCGGTCATGAAGCCCCACAGCGGCGAATTGCGCATGGTGGCGATCTGCTCGTAACCCATGCCGCCGCGATACTTGCCGAAGCCGATGCGGTCCTTGGCCAGGCGTTGCGCGCCGAGGCGCACGATGGGCGTGTCTTCCTCATTGATCTCGTGCTCGCCGGAATCCGCCATGAAGCCGAACACCGGCGACAGGGAATGTTCGCCGTCGGCGTCCGAGCGGGCGCCCTGCCCCATGCCATTGATGTCGGAGCAGAAATTTCCGGTGATGTCGCCATGCTGGGTCAGGCCGCCGTAGATGAACGTCGCCGCCTGGTCGTACTGCTGCGCGATCACCGCGGAGTAGCGGTGCGGCAGGCTGTAATTGAGCTTGTTCATCGGGATGGTCCAGATGACGCAGGCCTTGAACAGCGGCATCAGGCTCATCGCCTGCGGCATCTCACCCTCGGCGTCGAGAATCGAATTGCGGTCGGACACGATCTCGATCGGCGACAGCACCGCCATCGTGTGCGGCAGATCCGGCCAGATGTTCTGTAGCAGGCCGGTGGCCAGCGCCGCCTTGAACGAGGCGATATTGGTGTTGACCGCGCGGTTGAGGAACTGCGGCGCGGAGCCGCGGAAATCCAGGATCATGCGGTCGCCCTTGACGGTGAGGGCCAGGCTGATCTTCTGGATGCAGTTCTCGCGCAGCGATGAATCCATGAAAGCATTGACGCGAGTTGTGCCGTCCGGCAATTCTTTGATGCGCCGGCGCATTTCCACCTCGACATCCTCCAGGTGGCTGCGCAGGGTACCCATCACCGCGTCCTTGCCGTACTGATCCATGATGGCAACAATACGATCGCGCAGGCGCATCACGGCGTGCAGCTTGACCTTCATGTCTTCCAGCTGGAGCTTGGGATCGCGCACTGAGTTCTGCAGGAAGGTGACAAGATCGCGCTTGAGCTGGAAGTTCTCGACCACCTTGAAGGGCGACATCTTGATGCCCTCGTCGTACTTGCTCTCCGCCGCCGCCGGCATGCCGCCTGGCTCGCAGGCGCCATTCTCGCCCTCGTGGATGGTGGAGGACAGCCAGCACACCAGCTCGCCCTTGTAGAACAGGGGCATCATCATCGACTGGTCGGTGTTGTGCACACCGCCGTAGCGGGCGTCGTTGTGGATGAAGCCGTCGCCTTCCTTGACGCCGACGGTGGGGTCATCCACCCAGTACTTGATGATGAACTTGATCGGGTAGAAGCAGCAGGCGGCGAAGGCGATGATGCCGTGCGGCGCGATCATGGCCAGGTCGCCGCTATTGGTAAAGATGCCGGTGACCAGGTCGCCCCACTTGGCGCCGGGCGCGGCGCCCATCTGGTTGACCATCTGGAAGGCTTCGGACAGCGCGGCATTGATCAGGCCACGGATGTGGTGCACCTGATGCACGTCCATGCCCTTCTTCAGGATTTCGTCCTCGCGCGCGGTGCGCGGTGCGATGCTGTGGTTGCGCATCACTTCCGGATCCGGCCCCAGGAACAGGCGGTTGTCGGCGAGGAAGCTGTCCAGCAGCGCCTGCTCTTCCTTGGGCAGCGCCTTCTTGTTCAGGATGTCGTTCATGGTCGTTTCCTTGATTGCTCAGTGGCCGCCGCGGGTGAACCAGACGGCGCCTTGCGCCGCGGCGTAGAAGCGCCAGCCCGGCTCGATCAGGTAGGTGGTGGCCCGCGTCGTGACCAGGGCGGGCCCTTCGATGCGGGTGCCTTCGGCCAGGGCCTTCTCGTCGTACAGGCGCGCTTCCACCGGCTTGTCGTGGCCGACGAAATGGCAGCTGCGTGTGCCGATCGGCTCCACGGTCTTGCCGGTAGCGCCCTCGTCCTTGATGCCCGAGAACTGCACCGTGCTCTGCTCGACATAGGAGCAGACGCGGATGGTGTTGATGCGCACGCCCGCTTCCGGCGACTGGCTGCCTTCGCCGAAGCGCTCGCCGTAACGCTGGTGGAATTCGTTGATCAGGCGCAGCACGTCGCGCTGGCCTTCCAGGCGCTTCAGCTCGGTCACCACCGCGGTCTGCACACGCTGGTTGCCGTAGCGCATGTCGATCTCGAGGCGATAGCGGATATCCGCGGCACCGAAGCCTTGGCGCAACAGGTCTTCGCGGCCGCGGCGCTCCAGTTCTTCGACGTTGCGGTTGAAGGACTCGTAGTCGGAGAAGAAGGACTTGATGTTGGCGTCGAACAACACGGTCCAGGTGCTGATCTCGTGAATGTGCATCTGGTTCATGTTGCCGGCGCCCACGGCGGAAAACACCGAGGAGAACGGCGGCGCCAGCACCCGGTCCACGCCCAGCACGTTGGCGATGCCGCAGGCATGCAGCGGCCCGTTGCCGCCGTAGGCCAGGAGGGTGAAGTCCTTCGGCTCGTAGCCGCGGGTGCGCAGTTCGGTGGCGATGCCGTTGGCCATGTTGGCATTGACGGTCTGCTTCACCAGCTTGGCGGTGGTCACCACGTCCAGGTCGAGGTCGTCGCAAAGATGGTCCTCGAAGGCCTGCTTGGCGCGGCGCGGGTTGAGCTTGATGTGGCCGGAGGCGTAGTTGGCCGGATCGAGGTAGCCCAGCAGCAGGTCGGCGTCGGTCACGGTAGGCTTGAGGCCGCCGCGGTCGTAGCAGGCCGGGCCCGGATCGGAGCCGGCGCTGGCCGGTCCGACCTTGACCGACTTGAACATGCGCTCGTAGGAGCAGATCGAGCCGCCGCCGGCGCCGAGCGTGACCAGATGCACCATCGGGATCGACACCAGCCAGCGGTCGATCACCGGGTTGAAGTCGTAGTACTTCACCCCGCCCTGCACCACGATGCCGATGTCGAAGCTGGTGCCGCCCATGTCGGTGGCGACCACATTGCCCAGACCGGTTTGCAGCATCAGGTGTTCGCTGGCGGCGATGCCCGATACCGGTCCGGAATGCACCGTCTGCAGCGCATCGGTGGAATTGAGCTGGGCCATGCCGCCGGAGTTGTGGTTGACCAGCATCGGCTTGTCGTAGCCCTGGCTGCGCAAGTTCAACTCCAGCGTGCCGAGGCCGTGATACATGGTGGCGTGCAGGAAGGCGTCCATGATGGTGGAGGTGCCGCGGGCGTATTCGCCCTTGCGGCCGGCCACTTGATGCGACAGCAGCATCGGCACCGCGCCGAGCAGGTGGCCCGGGTACTCTTCCAGGAAGATCTCGCGCACGCGCAGTTCGTGCTCGGGGTTGACGACGCTGTTGGTGAAGACCACCACCAGGGCCTCGGCGCCGGCGTCGACCAGCTCGCGGATACGCAAGCGCACGTCGTCCTCGTCCAGCCGCCAGAACACCTGGCCCAGGTAGTCCACGCGCTCGCGCACTTCGCGGATCATCGGGATCGGCACGATGGGCTCGGGACGGTGGGCGTTGGGAATGTCCATCTGCTGCTCTTCCGCCAGGCCCTCGCCGTAGCCGCGGGCACGGGACAGCGGGATGGTGCTCTTGAAGCCGGCGGTGACCAGCAGGCCGATGCGCGGCCCCTTGCGCTCGATCAGGGCATTGGTGCCGAGGGTGGTGGCGTAGCGCACCGAGTCCACCTCGGACAGCAGGGTTTCGATGCCCACGCCCAGCTGCTTGCAGGCGTCGGCCAGGGCCTCGTTGAAGCCCAGGGCCAGGTTATGGTGGGTGGTGAGGGCCTTGCCGCCGATGCTGCGCTCGCCCCACACCACGAAACAGTCGGTAAAGGTACCGCCGATATCCACTGAAACGCGTTTCATGTTCGTCTCCGCTCAGTGGCTGTGGCCATGGTGATGATGGCCGCGGCGCGGCGGCACCGGTCCGGTGGGGACTTCCTTGACCTCGGGCCGGTCCTTCCACTGGGCCTTGAGCGCATCGATATCCAGCTCGATGTCGTGCAGCGGGGGATGACCGGGTGGCACGTATTCCACTTCCATCATGGTGCCGCATTGCGGACAGTAATACTCGAGGATGCGACACCACTGCGGGTTGGGCGAATAGGTGCGCTCGTACTTGCTCGTGTCGAGCAGCGGCTTGTGGATCTCGCGCGGATCGCGGTCGTAGACCAGCAGGCCGCGTTTGTAGTTCTCGCGGGCCGAGACCAGCACCTTGTTGCAGCGGCGGCACTCGTAGTTCTCGGTGTCGAGGTTGATGCGCAGGTATTCGGTGATGAGGACGTTCATGCTCGATCTCGTTCGATGTCGATGGGGCCCGGCTCAGGCGCGGCTCAGCAGGATGTCGCCGGCTGCATTGATCTCGAAGCGCCAGCCTTTCTCGATGCGGCAGGTGAAAAACGCTTCTTCCAGCACGGCGGGGCCTTCGGCGGTGGCGCCGGCGCCCTGCTCCTCGACGCGGTACAGCGGCAGGTCGCCGGACAGGGTGGCGCGCTTGCCGCTGCTCACCGCCGCCTTGCCGGCCTGGCCGAAACCGCCGGACAGCGTGGCGTGGCTGATCGGCTTGAGCGCCTGCAGGGCGAGTGAAACGCGCCCCTTGGATGGCAGGTTCGCCGTCAGCTTGCCGTCCTTGAGGATGACGATGTGTTCATCCTTGCCCTCGATGATGCGCAGGGTTTCCTCGATCTGGCACTGCTCCAGGCTGGCGCCTTCGGCGAACATGGCGCGCTGGGCGCGCTCGCGCAGCTGCTCGCGGCAGGCCTGGAGGCCGGCGGCGTCGTTGCTCGCCAGCGAGGCCTCGAAGCGGTGCGCGATATCGGAGAAGCCGATGCCGAAGGCGGAGAACACCGCGGCCAGTCCCGGGATGATGATGCGCTTGACGCCGATGGCCTCGGCCACCTTGCACACCACGAACGGACCGGCGCCGCCGAAGGCGGCCAGCGTGGTGTCGGGCTCAATCCCGGTGTAGTTTTTCAGGCTGGCGGCGATCTTCGCCACCCAGGCGTCTTCCATCGCCTGCGCCGCCTGCTGCTCGGACAGGCCGAGCGGCTTGGCCACCCGCTCGGTGATGGCGGCGCTGGCACGGGCCGCGTCGATCTTCAGCTCGCCGCCGAAGAACGAAGTCGGATCGAGCAGGCCCATCAGCAGGAAGGCGTCGGTCATCGTCGCCTCCTTGCCGCCGAGGCCGAAACAGGCCGGTCCGGGGGCGCCGCCCACGCTCTCGGGGCCGACGCGGATCTTGCCGTTCTCGACCTTGATGATGGAACTGCCCCCGACACCGGCGCTGACCACGTCGCACAACGGGAAGGAGGTTTCCACGCCCTCCACCTTGCCGTACTGGTGGGCGCGCACCACGCCGTCCTCGACCAGGCCGATGTCGGTGGTGGTGCCGCCGACGTCCATCGACAGCAGATGCCTGAAGCCGTAGTGCTCGGCCAGGGCCCTGGCGCCCTCGGCGCCGCCGCGCGGACCGGAGCTGTAGGTCTTGACCGCGGTGGTCTTGGCGACGCGGGCCGAATGGCCGTCGTTGCGGAAGATCAGCAGCGGGTTGCGCGTGCGGTATTCGCGCAGCTTGTGTTCGGCGTTATAGAGAAAGCGCTCCATCGCCGGATGCAGGAAGGCGTTAAACAAGGCGGTCCAGGCTCGGCGCGCATCATCGGCATCGTCGACGATCTCGTGCGAGTACAGCACCGGAATCGCGCCGAGCAGCTGCGGCGGGAACTTGCGCAACAGCAGGCGCTTGAGCTGGACCTCACCGCCGTCGCGCGCCGCGCCGCCGTAGGCGACCACGATGCGGTTGGCGCCCCCGGAGGACAGGGCATTGATCGCCTTGATCGCCGCAGCTTCCAGAGCCTCGCCTTCCAGTTTCGCATCGATGGTCTCGACGCGCGCGCCGACCAGGCTGGAGAACAGGCCGCGCTTCTGCTCGTCTTTCTGCAAAGCGTCCGCGGTGAGGGTGCCGCCAAGGATCATGCCCAGGCGTGGCCCCTTGCGCTCCACCAGGGCGTTGGTGCCCTGGGTGGTGGAGTAGCGGATGTATTCGGTCGACAGCAGCAGGGACAGCAGATCCTCCTTGCCATAGATGACTCGCGAAGCCTTGACCAGGCCGTCGAACAGGCACTTGGAAAGATCGTAGGGCGTGGTGACGGTCTTGGTGCGATAGACCTGGGCGCCGTCGATCACGCAGATATCGGTCAGTGTGCCGCCGTTGTCGATATTGATCAGCTTGCCGCCAGACACTGCGGGCTCCGCCACAACACTCTTCTTGCTGCCGGAAGCCGCGGTGCGACGGGCTGCTGTCGAGGGCTCGGCCGTGGCCAGGTTTTCAAGGGCAGCGCTCATGAGCAGCTCTCCACATATCGAGATGAATTGGGGAATGGAACGGGGGATAAAATAAGGCGCAGCCCAGACTGAGCGGCGCAGTCGCCTTGAACCGGCATGATGGTCTCCTCCATCGGTGCCATCTGTTGTGGGTCGCGACCTGCTGACCGCTGCAGGACGCTCTTTTAATAGAGCCTATGCGCCACAAACCCTTAAACCGCTACCCGCTCGGGTAGTTTTGAACGATCACTGCAAACTCACGTGCTACCCAGATGCATCAGGGCCGCATTGGTGAGGTACTTGTCATAGATAACGGGGTCGTTGGCGCGGGTCGCATGACCGCCGGAAATCGTCCGCACCTGCTCCAGCCGCGTCATGGTGCCGGTCTGGATGTCGAAGGCATGCACATGCCCCCATGACCAATAAGGGTGCTTGCCGTCCATGAACGCCTTGCCGTCCGCCTCATACAGGCCGTACGCGCCGTCAAAGGATCGATAGGGTTCGCCGCGCCGGTCGAACGACACCATGGAAATCGGCAGCTGCGTGCGCGCGTCGAACCAGACCCGCTTCTTGCTCACCGGCGCCCTGGGGAATTTCACCGGCTCGGCCTCCACCACGATCGCTTCCGGCACCAGCTCCACCGTGGTGTTCCAGAACGTCTTGCCCTGCGGTCCGCCGTGGGTGCCATGCTCCCAGTTGGGATGGCTCGGATCCCAGCCGCCGGATACTCCCGCCAGCAGGGGCCCGCGCCCGACGATTTTGTAATTGCCCCAGGTGTAGAGCGGATCACCCGCGCACCAGGCGTCGGACAAGTACAGCGTCGATCCCGGAATCAGTGGTTCGAAGCGCTGGTCGGTGGGAAACTGGCGGATGCGCTTGAATGCCGGCACGTAGCCGTACAGGTCCGGAAAGGTGCTCTGGTCGTAAGCCCAGATATTGAGGAAAGAAGTGCCGCGGGCGCTTTCCGGCGTCTGGAAGAACACCGATTGGTAGCGCAGCTTGTCCTCATGACCGGGCCAGTATGGCTTCGGCTCCATGCAGACCCGTGCGATGGGCGACAGTTCGGCCCAGCCGCATTCGTAGTTGAAGCGCAGATCGCCGTCGGAAGAGAGGTCGTATTCCTTGATGGCATAGAACGCGGCATCATGCCGCCCCCAGCTCAGGGTCAGGCCGGCAAACAACTCCACTGCGGTTTGGGGAGCTGGGAACGGGCTGCCGCCGATCCAGGGCTTGCCTTCGGCGGTCACCACATTGCCGCGCGCATCGAAACGCGCCTGCCCCTGATTGCGCAAGGTAGCTTCGAGGTATTCCCAGGGACTGAGCCGCATCAGATCGGTGGTGGTCTTCGCCACCCGCAGGCGGCGCCCCATCTTCGCCACCTGGACATACTTGATCGGCTCCAGCAGGTCTTTCACCAACTCGACGTTGGCCGCCGTGATCTCGTCACCGGTCTTGATCCTGCCCTTGGTGTATCCCTCGATCGACAGCAATTCCTCGGGATAAGCCTTGTTGATCTCGCCGTTCTGCGCCAGCGCCTGCCACAGGGGCATCAGCACGCCGGCCGAGGCGACGCCCTTGGCCATCTGTTGCAGGAAATGCCGGCGGCTGTAGTCCGGATCGTAACGCCTTATATGCAAGATTTAACTCCCACAAAAAAAGCCGGTGGCGCTAGCCACCGGCTATCAATACACGTACTGATGGAGTGGGAGGCGGGGGACAGTACGTGCACAGTGCCCTGGAGCTCGCCCTAAAACTGGTAGCCGACGCGCAGCGTGAACTCGTTGCCAAACGCCAGGCCGCCGAGCAGGTTGTTATTCGGATTGCCGGACAGACGATCATTGATGTAGTTGTAGAAACCGTCGATGGACCAGTGACCGTTCGGCTTGTACTGCAGGCCGGGCTGTACCAGGATGCCGCCGCGCGGATCGTAGAGCGTCGCGAAACCGACACGGTAGATGTCCTGCGGGAACGGCTGCTGGAAGGCGAACACCACGTAGTTGGCGTTGGTGACGCCGGGATTGCCGGTGGTGGCATTCGCATCGTAGGTGTCGGTGCCACCATAGCCCTTGAGAGAGCGCCCGAACAGATCGTCACGCGTGCGGTGCATGTATTGCAGGACGAAGTACGTTGCCGGGAAGGCATCCGTGAAACGGTAGTATTTCTCCATTACCAGGGCGCCGACATAGTCGTTCGAATGCTGGAAATCCTTGCCCAGGGTCGGCGAGGTGTAGACGCGCGCTGGCGTGTAACTGCCCTCCACGTTGATGATCAACTGGTCGAGGATCGAACCCGGCTCGCCATCGACCACATAGCTGGTACCCAGGCCGAGCACCGTCTCTTGGAAGTAGTCGCGTTCGATGTGACCGCGCAGGTCGCCACCAGCGGCGATGAAGAACGTGTTCAGCTCACCCACCGCCTGCTGGTAATTCTGCACCGGAGAGGCAAATACCTTGGTGGTGGAAGGCTGGAAATCGTTGATCGCGGCATTGAGGCCCTGGATGCCGTCAAGGCGCACCATCGAGGCATAGTGGAACCATTCGTTTGCCGAATACACGCCGCCGGGTGAAGCCTCGAATGGTGTGCCGGACAGTGCCTTTCCGGCGCCGCCACTGGTCGCATTGGCCAGGTTCACCGCCGTGCCGAGAAGGTTCGGCGCACCGCCGGTGGTGGTGCCCGGCAGGTTTTTGCTGACACCCGAAGCGGTCCAGCGGAATACGCCGTCCGGGTTGTAGCGCCGTGTGGCGACGGCCTGGAAGCCCCATTGGCCGAGGTTAGCTTTCAGACGCATGCCGTAGCTCAGCTTGCTCCACTTGTCATCGCCGTCGTCCGAATAACGGTCATGCACCGTGAACTGCACCGGAATGATGTTGTACTGCGTGTTCGGATTGCCGTAGACCGTGGGCTGGAACTTCTGCACGTAGCCATCGGCGAGGACGTCGTCGGTGAGCTGGTAGCCGATACGCAGAGCCGGCGACGGCACGCGCTTGTCGGAATACTCTTCCTGGGCGTAATCCAGCACCGAATGGCGACGCAAATCCAGACCGTCCACCACGTCGAGGACGCGGAAGAAAATGGCCTGGCCCCAGGCAATGGACTGGTTGCCGAGGCGGACGTTCAAGGGGCCATGGTTGTAGTCCAGAATCATGGTCGGGAAATAGACCAGGTAATTGGGGCCCGCCCATTCCAGGGGATTGGGATGCTTGTTCCCGTCGACCTGATACTGGAAATAGTTCGGCGCACCGCCGTACAGCGCGGGATTACCACCGTCGATGCAGCCTTCGATCGAGTTGCACGCCGAGGGTGCGCGGAAATCGCTGTAGTGGCCAAAATCGCCGAGCGCACGCACGCGCGTGATGAACTTGAGGTCATTGGTCAGCTTCACGCCCAACTCGCCCTCGCCGCGCAGGATGTGCAGATTGAAGGCGTTGTTGGAAGGCGCGATCGGTCGCGTCACCGTGTCGGTGCCGGTAGCGACCAACGGCACATTGGGCACCGGGATCGAGTTCCAGTTGAGAGGCAGCGGCAGGGTGATCGGCAACCCTAGCGCCGATAGCAATGCGGTGCCGGAGTTCGGCGGCACGTATGCCTGTCGCGGGGCGGAGATGCTGTCGTAGGGATTGCCGCGCTGGTTATTGGGATTCTCCTGGTTGCTGGTGGAAAAAGCGACTTCCGGCCGGATGAATCCGCCGAAACTCACATCCATGTCGTGAAACCAGCCGCCGGAACTGCTATCTGAGGAATCGGCGGATGAACCGCTTGAATTGTCCTGGGCCTGCGCGGCCCCGCCCATCAATAGCAAACCCAATGCGATCGGACCAAGATTTCTTGCTTTGCCCACGGCACCCTCCCCGAGTAAATGTTTTTTTGAGCCTTCCACTAACACTTTCAGCTAGCCATCAACTATTCGTCAGTCGGCAACCCGGATGATCTGTCCGGAATGGCCTACCGCCAGCACCGTCTGCGCCGCACCGGCGCCGGCAATACCCTGATACCAATTGGTATTGATTTCCTCGCCGCCCAGGTGCTGCCAGGACTTTCCATCGTCGCCGCTGAGCAGCATGTCATGCATGCCGGTCACGACCACCTTGCCGTCCGTCGATGCATGGATGCCGAGCAGGATCGCCTTGGTGCCGGTGTCGACGTCGCTCCAGGTAGCACCGCGATCGGTGCTGCGCAGCAGCGCGCCATTCTGCCCCGCCGCGTAAGCAGTGCCTTCCGCCGGCAGCTCCAGTGCGAACAGCGAGGCATCGCCCTTGTGCAGGGTCTGCCAGCTCTTGCCGCCGTCGGCGCTGCGCAGGATCAAGCCGAATTCGCCCACCAGGGTGACGACACCCTTTTCGTCCATGTTGACGTCGTACAGGTGCGGCTGCTCTCCATCCTTGTTGTAAGCGCTCCAATCCGGTGCAATGGAGGCCCAGGTCTGGCCGCCATCGTCGGACTTGATCACCGTGCCAAAGGCGCCGACCGCAGCCGCCTGGCCGCCGCTGTTGACGCTGACGCCGAACAGGCGGTTATCGGTGCCGCTGACCGCTTTGGCCCACTTGCCGTCACCATTCATGACCAGCACCGTGCCTTCCTGACCTACCGCGATGGCGTGTCCCTGCTGCACCGACACGCCCAGCAAGGACAGCGGCGTCGGCGCCGGCGTCACTGCTTTCCAGCTTTTGCCGGAATCGGCGCTTTCCAGGATCTCTCCGGCTGCGCCCACGGCGATAGCCACATCGGCATGAGTCGAAAGCGCGAACAGGGCCTGGTGCGCCGTGCCGGTCAACAGCGGCGTAACGGACGGCGCGGCAGAGGCCGCGCCGCCGGCGAGCAACAGGCCGGCGCCGGCCATGACTCTGGCCAGGGCGCCGGCCCACCCGCTGCCGTTGTGTCTCACGCCTGCCCCAGCCTGGTGATGGCCTGGTTGGTGAGGTACTTGTTGTAGACATCCACGCCGTTGTCGGAGAGCTGGGACTTGTAGCCGCCGGTGGTGGACTGGGTGTGGATGATGCGGCTCATGCG
>JAMFRN010000230.1 GCA_026224805.1 Nevskia soli | reverse complement strand
TGGTCGGCGCGGGGCCGGGCAGGGCGGCGATCAGCTCCGCCGCCAGGCGGTCGGTCTCGCGGCTGGCGGTGCCGTTGCCGATGGCGATCAGCTCCACCTGGTGCCGCGTCACCAGCCGCAGCAGTTCCGCCTGGGCGCCGCGCGCATCGTTGCGCGGCTGGAACGGATACACCGTGGAAGTTTCCAGCAGCTTGCCGGTGCCGTCGATCACTGCCACCTTGACGCCGGTGCGGATGCCGGGATCCAGCCCCATGGTGGCGCGGGAGCCGGCCGGCGCGGCGAGCAACAGATCCTTAAGGTTGCGCGCGAACACCTGGATCGCCTCTTCCTCCGCGCGCTGGCGCAGCTCGATCATCAGGTCGACGGACAGCGATAACGACAGCTTCACCCGCCAGGTCCAGCGCGCCACCTCCATCAGCCAGCGGTCCGCCGCGCCGCCGGCGGCTGAAATGCCATAAGCCGCGGCGATCATCCGCTCCACCGGCTTCACCGGCGCCGGGTCCTCGGCATCCACCTCGATGTCGAGCATCAGCACTTCTTCCGTACGTCCGCGCATCATCGCCAGCGCGCGATGTCCCGGCACGGTGGCCCAGCGCTCATGGTGGTCGAAATAATCGGAGAACTTGGCGCCAGCAGCTTCCTTGCCCTCGCACACCCTGGAGCGCAGCACCGCGTCGCGGCGCAGATGGGCGCGCAGCTTGCCGAGCAACTCCGCGTTCTCGGCGAACATTTCGGTGAGGATGTCGCGGGCGCCTTCCAGCGCCGCCTTGGCGTCGGCCACTTCGGCGGAAAGGTAGGCCGCTGCGACTTCCGCCGGCACCGGGGCGCGGTCGCCGAGCAGCGCCTCCGCCAGCGGTCCCAGGCCTTTCTCGCGGGCGATCTCCGCCCGCGTGCGGCGCTTCGGCTTGAACGGCAGGTACAAGTCCTCCAGCTCCGCCTTGGTGCCCACCGCCACGATCTTCGCCTCGATCTCGGCGCTGAGCTTGCCCTGGCCGCGGATCGATTCGAGGATGCTGGCGCGCCGGTCCTCCAGTTCGCGCAGGTAACTCAGCCGTGTCTCCAGCGTGCGCAGCTGCGTATCGTCCAGGCCGCCGGTGTTTTCCTTGCGGTAGCGGGCGATGAACGGCACGGTGGCGCCGTCGTCGAGCAGCGCCACCGCCGCCTGCACCTGGCGGGTCTGCGCGCCGATCTCGCCGGCGATGGTCTGGGCAATATGCTGGGTCAAATCGGACATTCTGCTGGGGGTATCGGAAAGGGGTGCGAGACCTTAGCGGAGTCTCGGGCTGCTGCCAACTTGCGAAAATTTCGCGATGCGACTAGCCCGGCTTCCCGGCTACCGACCAAAATGCTCCATCCCTGGCCGGGGCGAAGTGCTGCGCCGGCAGCAAAGTTCCATGAACAGACATTCCGACCTTCTAGTTCACCGCCTTAGAGCAGTCAGTCAAGCGGCACGACGCTATGGTTAGGCGCAATTTGGCTGACAGCCTGGCCAAATGAAGTTGAGTATTTCAACAATAAACGCCACTCCAAGGCAAAACAAAGTGATGCCAATAAGGGCTGCATATTGCGACCAATGAACGCCAGGTATGAGAACGGCCTCGGACGGGAGCTTTGGATTGACATAGACGCTCACCGAGCTATTGGGCGTAAAGGGCTTCAGGCGCTGTTCGACTTGTCGGTCAAATCCCGCGCCACCAAGGCCGCCTGATGTGCCGAGAAACGTGAACGATTCGCTTTGGTGCTGCTTACCCTCGAAGCTGTAGCTGTAAGAAACCACCGGTACAGATACATTTGTCCCATTTCGTTGCCGAGTCCCCTTTCGACTGGAAATAACGCGACCGTTAATCTGCGTCCAGCGTTTAGACGCGAGCGAGATAGGAAACCCGCGAAACATCATGCCGATAAATGCCAGCCACACAAACAGCATGATTAATTTGAGACGAAGACCTGCGCTCACTTGCACCTATCCCCTAGTTTTGGATCTCTCAGCTCGTGTAGAGCGTGAGAAGCGTAGCGTATCCCGCCTTCCGCTATTGGCGGGATAGCTCCCGCCACGGGCCTATCGGTTCGTCCTGGCTTCGAGCGAAACCCAGCGAGCGTAGCCCGGATGGAACGAAGTGAAATCCGGGGTTGTACTCGGGAAAATTCCGGATTTCACTTCGTTCCATCCGGGCTACGCTTGCTAACTTGCAGAGACACGTCCGCCTGAGCGGTTGGTTAAGACTCAGCAGGTTGGTCATAGTTCGTCCAAGTGACGCCCGACAAACTCCGCTGAACTGAGCCATGCCTGCTTCGCTTGTCCAGTCGCTGCATCTCGATACCAAGCGGCACCCACTATTAACGACATGCTCCACTCCCATGACACGGACTTCCCCTTCTTAAAGTGAGTTTGCGAGGAAGGATAGACTCGAAATGATTTGGAGACGCCGCCTGGAGAGCGTGTTTCCAGAATGACCCCGTGGACATTCTCCAATGGAGTGGTAAGCCCCTCGTCGGAAAACACGGTCACGTTTGGATCGTAGACGATGTTTGCCTCGCGTGGCATGGCCTGAAGTGCTCTGAGGATCGTAAGGCCGGAGTCAATGGCGCGAAGAATGTCTTCGTCAGTTCCTTCTCCACGATGGATAAGTCTGTTTCGGATATCCCAAAAGTGACGAAGTGAGCTTGGTACGTGTGCCGCGAGGCCGTATGTGTTGTGCACCTCTGCGATGGCCTGTTAAATAGGAACGAAGCACCGCCCGCGGAGATGTCCGGTAGTAGCAAGAACTTCCCTTGCGAGGCGCTCCAGTTCGGCAGCAAGGCTTATCAGAGCAGCCTTCGGAGAGGTAGCAGCCTCGCCAATGATTCTCTGCTCAACAGTCTGTTCTTGAATGGTCTCCGCTTCGGTCTTCGGCGGCAGTGCAGGTTGCGGCAATGCCGCAACTTCGGTCTGGGCGCCCTGTGCTGCTAGCTGCAGCTTGTCGAGCGATTCGTTCAGCTCAATTTATTGGCCCAGCAATTTACCTCTCTTTAAGCGAAAGAGAAGGTCAGCTAACTGCCTGCGAAATAGAAAAAGAGCCGTGAATGCGAAAGCCGGCTAAAGAAGTGCGGCAAACGCTTGAATCAACGTGGCTAAATCTTCCATGCGCGGAGTCTACCTGCATGCTCAAAGACACGGGAAATCGCTTCCAGAGAGCGGACGGTCCTAGCAGGCAGCTTGGAGCTGCTTGTCGGCGGTTACCTGGGCAGCTTCAGGAGGATACAGGTAGAGCATTTTGAGGCGGCAGCCGGGGGCTGCTCCCGCCAGCACAGTGCGGCAGCGCGGATCGCGCTGCCGCACCATTACTTCTAGGCCACGTCCGGCAGCGGTTCCGTTGCCACCGGCTGCGTCGGCTCGGGCACCAGGGTGTGCAGTTCCTCCAGCTCGCTGCGCAGGGCTTCCAGCAGGCCGCGTGGGCTGGGCAGCAGGGCCAGGTCGGCGGAGACGCCGAAGCTGAGCCGGCCGGCGTAGCTGAAGAAACTCAGGCCCATGCCGATGCCGCCCGACTGCGGCGGCCAGAACACCAGGTTGCGCATGAGCGCGCCGCCGATGCGCACCTGGCGGCGGGGGCCGGGCAGGCTCGATACCACGGCGACGGACTTGGAGCCGATGCGGTCCACCAGCTTGCGCTCCAGCGGCACCGGCAGATGCCCGGCGGCGGCCAGGCCGAGCATGGTGGCGCGCGCCTGCGGCGATTCCTTCAGCGCCGTCATGCGCTCCGCCACCAGACGCAGGCGCGTTTGCGGATTGCTGACGCCCACCGGCAGGTCGAGCAGCACCAGGCCGAAATGATTGCCGAGCGAGCGGCCCTTGCCGCTGCGCAGGTTCACCGGCACCGAGATGCGCAGGTTCTGCTCCTCCGACAGTTCGGCGCTGGTGTGGTGCAGCTGGCGGCTGAAGGCGCCGGCCAGGGCGGTCATCAGCAGGTCGTTGACGCGCACCCCCAGCGTCTTGGCCTGGCGCCGCAGCGGTTCCAGCGGAATATCGTCGGTCCAGGCCACGCCGCGGCGGCCCGACAGCGGCTTGCACAGCGCCGGGGGATTGTTCTCGGGCAGCGCCAGCACGCCGCGCACGGCCGACACCGCGTCGCGTCCCTCGCTGATCT
Organism: Nevskia soli; assembly: GCA_026224805.1. Lineage (GTDB taxonomy): Bacteria > Pseudomonadota > Gammaproteobacteria > Nevskiales > Nevskiaceae > Nevskia > Nevskia soli_A. The sequence goes on along the minus strand of JAMFRN010000230.1, from coordinate 15,170 downwards.
GCTGCAGCAGGCGCACCCGGCCGCCGCGGCTGCGCACCATGCTGCGCACCTTGATCAGGCCGTCATTGAGCAGCACGAGGCCGTCGATCAGGCCGCCGAGTGGGCCCGGCCGGGTGGTGGCGATGCTGGGGGTGTAATGCGGTTCCGGCGCGCGCTGGAAGCCGCTGTCGGTGCTGTCGATCAGCAGCGTCACCAGGGCGATGCCGTCGGCCAGGGCGTGATGGGCGCGGAACAGCACCGTCACCGGGCCGCTGGGGCAGGGGTAGAGCAGCAGGCGCCACAGCGGCCGGTCGTGATCCAGCTCGCGCGACACTTCCGCGGAGATGGCCTTGCGCAGCTCGCGGTCCTTGGCGCCATGCGGCAGACGCCGCACATGCACGTGATGGCTGTAGTCCAGATTCTTGTCGGTGACCCAGCGCGGTGCGCCCTGGCTGCGGTCGACGCGTTGCCTGAAGCGCGGGAAGCGCAGCAGGCGCTCCACCATCACCTTCTGCAGATTGGCCGCGTCCACCGGCCCTTCCAGCTGGAAGATGGCGCTGATCACCATCGGGTTGCAGGGGTCGTCCATATCGAGCCAGGCGCGATCCACCGCGCTCATCGGCTCGCTGATTTGCTGTTCGGTCATGGCGGTCTTCCGTGTGGCCCTGTAGAACCCTGCAAAGATCGGGCCGTCCTTGGCCTTTTGAGGCACTGGCTGGGGCATCTAGCCAATCGCAACAGCTCTTCCATCAGGGATGCGGAATCACTATACAGGGGGCACCATTGCCGACCGTGAAGCGGCGATGAAAGTTCCATGAATAGGTCCGCCCGGCGACGCTTCCCGCGGCCTCTGCCGCAGGGCCCGTGCTAATCCGTTTGTGTGAGATGCGGCGGCCGCGCTTGCCGCAAGATGACTGCGGACCTGATGCCCGGCGCGGCGCCATCGGCGCCCGGGATTCCCGGCCGGTCCGCAACCAAACAATCGAGGGGGAGCAGGATGGTTTCCGAGACTTGGGACAGCGCCACCGACGTGCTGGTGGTGGGATCCGGCGCCGGCGGGCAGACCGCGGCGATCACCGCGGCCGACCAGGGCGCGCAGGTGGTGGTGATCGAGAAGAGCGACCTCTATGGCGGCACCTCGGCCATGTCCGGCGGCGCCATCTGGATTCCGGTGAGCAGCCAGGCCCGCGCCGCCGGCGCGCAGGATTCGCCCGAGGAAGCCTTCCAGTACATCCGCGCGCTGGCCGCGCCGAACGTACCGGACAGTCTGATCCGCGCCTATGTGCAGCAGGCGCCGGCGATGCTGGACTGGGTCGAGGCCCATACCGAGGCGCGCTTCATGAGCGTGCCCTATACCGACTATCACGCCGAGCTGCCGGGCGGAAAGCCGGGCTGGCGCACCCACATGCCGGTGGAGATCGACGGCCGCGTGCTCGGCGACGACGTGCAGATCCTGCGTCCGGCGTCGAAGGCGGCGAGCCTGTTCGGGCGCATCAACTGGACCCTGATGGAAGCGCACTACATGCTCAACCGGCCCGCCGGCTGGATCAAGGTGTTCCTCAAGATCCTGTGGCGCTATTACGGCGATGTCGCGCAGCGCCTGCGCACCCCGCGCGACCGCTTCCTGACCCTGGGCAATGCCCTGGTCGGGCGCCTGCGCATCTCGCTGAATCAGCGCAAAGTGCCGATCTGGCTCAGCACCCGCCTGGTGTCCCTGGTCACCGAAAACGGCCGCGTCACCGGCGCCGTGGTCGAGCGCGGCGGCAAGACCTTGCGCATCCAGGCGCGCAAGGGCGTGGTGCTGGCGGCCGGCGGCTTCGAGCGCAACGCGCAGATGCGCCAGCAGTACCTGCCCGGCAGTCCGGACCCTACCAATACCGGCGCGCATCCCTACAACACCGGCGACGCCATCCGCATCGGCCAGGAAGCGGGCGCGGCGGTGCGCAATCTCGGCTCGGCCTGGTGGGCGCCGGTGTTCAAGGTGCCGGGCGAGGAGTCGGCGCGGTTGTGTACCTACGAGCGCGCCCTGCCGGGCTGCATCATCGTCAACCAGAAAGGCGTCCGCTTCCACAACGAGGCCGCCTCGTATCACATCTCGGCGCAGGAAATGGTCAAGGCCGGCAGCGCCAGCGCCTGGGCGGTATTCGACATGCGCTACCGCAGCAACTACCCGATGGGCCCGGTGATCCCCAAGTTTCCCGACTGGATCCTGCCGCGCGCGGTGCGCTCCATCCTGCTCAAGGCGCGCAGCCTGGAGGAGCTGGCGCCCAAGATGGGCGTGCCGGCCGATGCCCTCAGGCAAACCGTCGAGACCTTCAATGCCGGCGCCGCGCAGGGCAAGGATCCGCAGTTCGGCCGCGGCGATGCCGCCTACGACCGCTACTACGGCGATCCCAAGGTGCAGCCCAATCCCAACCTGGCTCCGATCGTGCGGGCGCCGTTCTATGCCTTCCCCATCTATTCCGGCGACATCGGCACCAACGGCGGCCTGGTCATCGACGAGCACGCCCGCGTGCTCGACGGCGGCGGCCAGCCCATCGGAGGCCTCTACGCCACCGGCAACTGCACCGCCTCGGTGATGGGCGGCTCCTATCCGGGCGCCGGCTCCACCCTCGGCCCGGCCATGACCTTCGGCTGGATCGCCGGGCAGCACGTCGCGGCGGCCGGCGGCTGAACGCCCTGGCCTGACATGACGCAGGCGCAGGAGGCTCAGGCTGCCGCGGACACGGTCGATTTCTATTTCGACCTCGCCTCGCCCTATGCCTATTTCGCGCACGGCGCGATCACCGCGCTGGCGCGGCGGCATGGCCTGCAGCTGCGGCGGCGGCCGGTGCTGCTGTGGGTATTGCTGAAGGAACTCGGAATGCCGACGCCGCTGGACCATGCGGCCAAGCGGAGTTACCTGGAGCACGACATGCGGCGCTCCGCGGCCTGCCTGGGCCTGCCGTTCCAGTTGCCGCAGCGCTTCCCGGCCAGCCATGCCGCGGCACGCCTGTACTACACCCTGCAAGCGCAGCTGCCGCAGCAGTGGCCGGCACTGGGTGCCGATTTCGTCGAAGCCGTGTTCCGCGCCTGCTTCGTCGGCGGGCGCGACATCGCCGACGCCGCAACCCTGGTTGAAGTGGCCACCTCTGTCGGCGTGGCGGTCGACGAGGCCGGCCCGGCGCTGCAGGCGGAAGCGGGCCGCTCGGCCCTGCGCCTGGCCAATGCCGAAGCGGTGCAGCGCGGCGTATGGGGCTCGCCGTTCTGGTTCTGGGGCGGGGAAAGTTTCTTCGGCGCCGACCGCCTGCCGCAGTTCGAGCACCGCCTGAAGCAGGCGCTGCCCGGCAGGCAGATTCGCTAGGAACGACTGCGCCGCCCGGGGGAAAGTGCGGCGGCAGGCTGCTGCCACGTGCATGCCGCGACCTCCCAGCTCCCTGTTAAGCAGCGCAACGCATTGCCGACGGCGCCCCGGATGCGCAATGATCGGCGCGTGCGGGCACCGGCCCGCGTGATGGCCGCGGCGTCGCCGCCGGCCATGTCGCCTATCAGCGGGACTGTCCTGGAATGAGTTTGATGAAGCGTATCGTGGCCATGCTGGCGCTTGCCGCAGCCCTGTCGGCCTGTTCCAGCGACCCGGAGGTGCGGCGCGTGGACGTCGGCGCCAGCCCGGAGAAAGCGGTGCTGGCCGCCCTGACCAAGGTACAGGCCAGCAAGGAGCAGCGGATCGCCGTGCTCAATGCCTACGACAGCCGCAACGGCACCCTGGTGTCCCTCGACCAGACTTCCAAGCAGATCATCGCGCAATGGTACAAGCTCGACCGTACCGCGCCGGATTACCTGCAGCGGGTCGATACGTTGGCCGCGCAATGGGCGCAGGTCAATGGCGATGAGATGAAGGCGCGCGGCGCCTATGAGCACGAGCTCGCCGCCAATCTCAGTTCCTCGCAATGGAGCCAGTGGCAGGACTTCATGATCAACGTCGCCGTCGCGCGGCGGCACGCCGAGCTGATGAACGAAGAGGTCTTGCACCAGCGCTATTGAGCGGAGGCGTCGGCCTGCCCGGGGCGCCGCGGCCATCCCATGGAAGCCGCGTAAAAGCCGCCCGAAGATCGCCCAAAGATCGCATGGAGACCGCAAGGAAACCATGTAAAAGCTTTGTAAATCCCGGCGCCGCCACGGTGCCGCGGCTTTAGCGTTGGCGAGCCCGGCCTTGCCGGTGCTGCGGATCACGCCGCAGGCGGCTTCACTCCCTCGCGCGACCAGAAGGCTTCATGCATGACTTGCCCGTTTCCGAAATCGCCGCGCGCGCTGCGGCGCGCGGCGCCGTATGTCCTCACTTTCCTGCTGGCCGCCTGCAGCGGCGCCGTGGGGCAGGGCAATGCGCCGAAAGTGCTGGTGATCTCCAAATCGGGCGTGGTGCCCACCGAGACTTCGGGCCTGGACAGCCTGCGCATGTACCAGTGCATCCCCAGCGTGCTGGCCAGCACCATGTTTTTCCAGGATGGCAGCAGCGGCACCTTCACCACGCGGGTCACCTGGAGCAGCTCCGATCCGGGCACGGTGGAAGTCAGCAACGGCGACATCGAAGTGTCGGCAGGCAGCGGCACCTACTATGCCGCCGGAACCCTGGTGCCGGTGACCTCGGGCGACGCCATCGTCACCGCCGACTATGACGGCATCGAGGCGCAGATCGCGATCAGCATCGGCACGCCGCAGTCGATCACGGTGAAAACCCTGCAGGGCAGCAATTACCTGGTGCCGACCGGCAACGCCTTCAGCCTCGGCGTGGGCACCACCCAGAGCCTGCAGGTGACGGCCTGGCTCGACGGCGTGGAGACCGATGTCACCGACTACGCCACCTGGAGCCTGCAGTCGGCCTACGACAGCGAAGCCACCATCGCCGCCGCCACCGGCGCGATCACGGCGGTCGGCGCCGGCAGCCAGAGCCTGGTCCCGGTGACCGGCTTTGCGCCCTGCACGCTGACCAATATCAGCGACCCGTCCAATGCCCTGGGCTTCACCGTGCAGCACATCCAGGGTATCGCCATCGAGCCTGAATTCAGCGGCAATCCCCAGCTGATCGTCGGCAACACCGAGAAAATGAACGTCCAGGCCACGCTGGACGATGGCACCGTGCAGGACGTCAGCAGCTTGGCCACGCTTAGCTCGTCGGACACGGCCATCGCCGCTTTTAGCGGCTACACCCTCAGCGCGGTGGCGGCCGGCGGCCCGGCGATCATCGGCGCCAGCTTCACCGGCGGCGGCGTCAGCTACAGCGCGCCCTCGCTGACCGTCAGCACCGCCACCGCCACGCTGCAGACGGTGAGCATCTGCTGGACGGCCTTGCTGGACACTTTCAGCGGCTGCCCCAGCAGCAAGGACACCGCCACGGTCACCGCCGGCAGCCTCACGCCGGTGCAATTCCACGCCGTCGGCACCTACGACACCGGCACCCTGACCCAGGACATCACGCGCCAGGTCAGCTGGGCCTCCAGCGACACCACGGCGGCTACCATTACTTCCAGGGGCAGCAAGGCCGGGCAGGCCCTGGGCATCACCGAGGGCGCCTCGGTCACCATCACCGGCAGCGACACCGGCGCGCAGGACGTCACCTCGGCGCAGCTGCAATTGGTGGTGCAATAGGCTTGTGGCGCGGCCGCCGGCCGGTTTCGGCGGCGGTCGGTCATGTCAGGAAACGGCAGGGGTGTTATAACAGCCGCCCGGTCCTCATTCCGCGCAGCGGAGTGCTGCCCGCCTGAACCGACAATTCCGTCGCACGCGCTACTTTCTCCTACGGTGAAAAAGTTTCTGGGCTTCATTCTCACGCCGCTGTTCCTGCTGGTGTGGGGCCTGCTGCTGAACGTGTTTCACCTGGCCCAGGTCATTGCCCTGAAGGGCTTCGGCGCCGATGCCCACCGCCGCTGCGTCGACTGGCTGAATTTCTCCCTGATCCACGCCCTATGGATCCTGGGCACCCGCATCGGCGTGCGCTTCACCCAGGCGCTGCCGGCCGGCCGGCCCATCATCTTCGTCGCCAATCACCAGAACAAGCTCGATATCCCGGGAATCAGCTGGTACCTGCGCCGTTACTCGCCCAAGTTCGTCTCCAAAATCGAGCTGGGCAAGGGCATTCCGAGCATTTCCTACAATCTCCGGCACAGCGGCGCCGCGCTGATCGACCGCGCCGACGTCCGCCAGTCGCTCAAGGAAATCGGCCGCCTGGGCCAGCTGATCGAGGCCACCCGCTCCTCCGCCGTGATCTTTCCGGAAGGCACGCGCTCGACCAGCGGCGAGATGAAGGCCTTCGCCACCGGGGGCATCAAGGTCCTGCTGAAAAAGACCCCCAGCGCCCTGGTGGTGCCGGTGTATATCCACGATACCTGGAAGCTCAACCGCTACGGCCGCTTCCCCATGCCGGTGGGCGAGCGCATCAGCTGGACGGTGCTGGCGGCGATCGAGCCGGAGGGCAAAACGCCGGACGAGGTGGCCGCCCTGGCCGAGCAAAGCATCCGCTGCGAGTACGCCGCCAGGACCCACTAGGCCGAAAACTTGGCCGTCAGCCGTAACCCCAATTGCTATAGGCTGTCATGGCCTGTTCACATTCCTGTCGCAGTTCCGTTAGCATAGCCCTACCCAACTGGGTCCATAGCACGAGGGAGACCACACCATGGCGAAAGCCGGCAAGAAGAAACCAGCGGCAGCAGCTAAGAAGCCCGCTGCGAAAAAGGCGGTAGCGAAAAAGGCAGTAGCCAAGAAGGCTGCGCCGAAAAAGGCAGTTGCCAAGAAAGCCAAGCGCAAGCCCAGCGCCGCTCTGATGAAGGCGGTAACACCGAGTGCCTTGTTGGCCGAGATTGTCGGCTCCAAGCCCATTCCGCGCGGGCAGATCACCAAGAACCTGTGGACGTACATCAAGAAGTTCGGTCTGCAGGACAAGATCAACAAGCGCATGATCAACGCCGACGAGAAGCTGAAGAAGATCTTCGGCGGCAAGTCGGTGGTCAACATGTTTGAAATGACCAAGCTGGTCAGCAAGCACATCAGCTGAAACAGTTGGTGCAGCGTCCCGGGCGGCAAACGCCCGGGACGCTGATTCTGAAGAAACCCTGGATTTTCCTTATCCCCTGCGGGCCTGCCATGCGCCGGGCCCTCCCGCGCGGCGCGCGGGAGGAGGCTGCGCGTCCGCTCCACCAGGGCATGCCGCGGCGGAGCGGCATTGCAGTCCCGCCGGCCGGGGCTGCCTTCAAGGGCTATAGCAGGCAATGAACGAGCGAGACTGGGACCGCGTCGCCGGCTCATGGGACGAGCACATCATGAGCTCGCTGCACGAGAACGTGAATGGCAGCATTGCCGCGCTGATCGCCGCCACCGCCGCCTCCCACCGCAGCATTCTCGACTACGGCTGCGGCGTGGGGGGCTACTTGCCGCTGCTGTCCGCCTGCTTCGACCAGGTGGTGGGCGTCGACTATTCCGCCAGATGCGTCGAGCAGGCCCAGGCGCAGACGCGCGAGCTGCCGAACGTGCGGGTGCATACGGTCAAGCAATTCGCCCGCCCCGGCAGCGGCGGTCCGTTCGACGCGGTGCTGATGGCCAATGTGCTGCTGCACCCGCGGCCGCCGGTGCGCGCCCGCATCCTCGATCTGGCCCTGGCGCGGCTCAGGCCGGGCGGCGTCCTGCTGCTGCTGCTGCCGTCGATCGAGTCGGTGCACCTGTCCGAGGCCGTGCGCCGCGCCCACACCCGCCAGCGCCGTTCCGCCTATTCGCGCCCGGCCGGTTCCGGGGCTTTCGATCCCGGCGTGATCGGCATCAACGGCCAGGCCACCAAGCATTATTCGGCCGAGGAGATCCCGCTGCTGCTGCAAGCCCGGCGGCTGAGCGTGATCAGCCTGGCCCGGGCGGAGTACTCCTGGCGTTCCGAGTCCTTCGACCGCCTCGATCACCGCATCGCGGCGCGCCCCTGGGACTGGCTGGTGAGCGCCACGCGCCGCTGAGCGGCCAACCTCCTTCACCGTTACTGCGGTGACGCCGGCGCGGCCTCCCGCGCGGTGCCAGGCGGCGGCTCCGTCGGTGTCTCTGGCGGCGACCCCGGCGGAGTACTCGATTGCGGTCCCGCTGGCGGCAGATTGCTCCGCTCCAGGTATTCCCCATAGTGGTACAGCACTGGCGGCCTGCCGCCGATGGCCGGCGCCGGGCCGTTGGCGGCGTTGATCTGCGCCTGGCGCGTGTCCTCGTACTTGCGCCGGGTGAAATAGTCGCTCTCGCCGCGCTCGCGCAGGATCGCCGGGTGCAGGAAGATCATCAGGTTGCGCTTGGTGCGGCTGATCGTGCGCGACTGGAAAAGCTTGCCCACCCAGGGAATATCGCTGAGCCCGGGGATGCGCGTCACCGTGTCGTTGATCTGGTCGTCGATGAGGCCGCCGATCACCAGGATCTGGCCGCCCTCGACGCTGACCGCATTGCTCACCGTGCGCTTGTTGGTGATCAGGTCGGAGGTGCCGGCGGTGCCGCTGGCGATGGTCGAGTTCTCGAATTCCAGCTTGAGGCGGATGGTGTTGCCCTCGCCGATGGTCGGGGTGATGCCGAGCTTGAGGCCGATGTCCGTGCGGTCGACGGTCTGGAACGGATTGACCGAGCCGGTGCTGGTGGTGCCGGTATTGGAATACGAGCCGGTCAGTTCCGGCACCGATTGGCCGACTTCGATCTTGGCTTCCTGGTTGTCCAGCGTGACCAGCGAGGGCATCGACAGGATATTGGTGTTGGCGTCGCTCGCCAGCGCCTTGATCAGCGCGCCGTAGATCGAGCCGTTGGAGGTGGTGGTGCCGATCAGCGCGGTGGCGCCGCTGCTGATGGCGCTGGCGGCGGCTCCGGCCAGCGTGCTGGTGCTGAGGGTGGTGCTGGTGCTGCTGCTCAAGGCGCTGGCGGCGGTTGACAGCGCGCTCGAGGTGCTGGAGTTGAGGATGCCCGCGGCGGCGATGGCATTGGGGTTGTAGGCCACCCAGTCCACGCCGATCTCGCTGGACTTGCTGGCGCTGACCTCGGCGACGATCGCTTCCACCAGCACCTGGGCACGGCGGATGTCGAGCTGGGCGATGACGTTGCGGATCTGCTGCATGGTCTTGGGCGGCGCGGTGATGACCAGGGCATTGGTGTCCTTGTCGGCGATGACGCGCAGGTCGGCGTTGCTGCCGCTGCCGTTGTAGACCGTCGCGGCGGAACTCGACGAGGCGCCCGAGGGACTGGCGGACGTGCCCGTCGATTTCGACGAGGCGCCGAACGAGGAGGCGGAAGAGGAGCCGCTGCTGCTGAACATCGACGAGCTGCCGGATGAAGAGGTCTTGTTGGCAGGCTGGCTGTTGCCGGTGAGGATTGGCGCCAGGCTTTCGGCGTCGGCGTACTTCAGGTACACCACCTGGGTATCGCCCTTGTTGTTGCCGGGCTGGTCCAGTTGCCGGATCAGCGCCACCAGCTTTTCGCGGTCCGGGCGGTCGCCGCTGACCAGCACGCTGTTGGTGCGGGTGTCGGCCATCACCCCCGGCGGCGTCGTGCCGCTGTCGGCCTGCCGGGCCTGCTGCGTCAGGCCGGCGACGATGCGCACCACTTCGTCGGCGGTGGCGTTTTCCAGCGTCACCATCTCGACGTCGTGGTCGCCGCTGCGGTCCATCTGCTCGATCAGGCGCTGCAGCCGCTCGACGTTGGCGACACGGTCGGAGACGATCAGGCTGTTGCTCGAAGCGTAGGCGGCGAGCTGGCCGGACGCCGCCACCAGCGGCCGCAGGATCGCCACCATCTGCGTGGCCGAGCCGTTGTGGATGTCGAACACTCGGGTCACCAGGGCGTCGCCGGCGAGGCCGTCCCGGCCGGCCGGGTTGCCGCCCTCGCTGCGGGCATTTGCGTCCGGCACGATCTTGATCGAGGCGCCCGAGGGAATGGCGGCGTAACCGTTGACCGACAGCACCGACAGGAAGGTGGCGTACACCGCATCCGCGTCCATCGGGCTGGAGGACACCACCGTGACCTTGCCCTTGACGTGTGGATCGACCACGAAGTTCTTGCCGGTGACTTCGCTGACCGTGGCGATCAGCGTACCGATGTCCGCTTCCTTCAGATTGAGCGTGACCTCCGCGCCGTTGCTCTCGGCCAGCACCGCGCCGCAGACCAGGGAGCACAGCGCCAGAGGCAGAAGGTAACGCGAGGACATCGGGGGGAAGCGCATCGGCGGATGTTGGGGTGCTGGTTTCAGGCGGGGGAGTTCAGGCAGCGGCTGATGCGCAGGCGCGTATTCACGGCAGCGCGCCAGTGCCCGCTGCGGGCTCGATCGGCGCGGGTGCCGCCTTCGCCCGGCCCGGTGGCGGGTTGTTGTCACGGAAGAACAACCCACATCGGCGGGGCACAGGGCCAGGCGAAGAGCGGCGTGATATTGATAGCACCCGGGGCGCAAGGCCCCGCCCGTTTTAACCATCCCTTTACGTCGCCGCATGACAGGCGCGCCGATGCCGACGCGGCATGTAAACCCTTCGTAAAGAGCCGTCGCGTGCCTGCGCTTGTGCGCCAGAGTACCGCGCGAAACACGACTTTCCACAGTGACCGATCGGCCTGCCGCGATAGTGCCAAGCGGCTCCGGCTCTCTCCCATACCAAGGAAACGATTTGATGAAACACGCTGCCGGGAAGAATTCTTCTCCTGCCCTTGCACGCCGCATGGCGCCGCTGCTGCTCGTCGCCGTGCTGACCGGACTGGCCGACTGCGGCGGTTCCTCCACCACCTGCTGGAACCTGCCCATCGCCGACGGGCTGATTGGCCAGATCGCCTACACCAGCGCCACCGCCAATCCCGATGGCGTCGACAGCCAGTACATCAGCGGTCCGCGCGGCTCGGTGGCGATCAGCGGCACGACTATGTATGTAGTGGACACGCTCAACAGCCGCATCCTCGGCTACGACAGCATCCCCAGCGGCATCGCCGGCACCGCCTCGTTCGAACTGGGGCAGGGCGACGACACCGGCACCGACTTCAGCGACAACAGCACCAACGGCGGCGAATACGGCCTGGCCAATCCGAGCAAGGTGTCGATCGCCACTGACGACAGCACCACCTATTTTGTGGTGACGGACACCGCCAACAACCGCGTGCTGATCTGGAATTCCCTGCCCACCGCCAACACCGCCGCGGACGTGGTGATCGGCCAGACCGATTACGACGGCGATTCGCCCAACCAGGGCAATTCGGCGCCGACCGCCGCCACCCTGAGCAATCCCACCTCGGCGATGATCGCCAACGGCAAGCTGTTCGTGGTCGACCAGAACAATAACCGCGTGCTGATCTGGAACAGCATCCCAACCAGCAACGACACCGCCGCCGACCTGGTGCTGGGGCAGTCCGGCTTCACCACCGCCACCGCCAGCATCGACACCTATTCATCGACGCTGCTGAGCTACTCCATGGCGATGAACCAGCCCTCCGACCTGTGGACCGACGGCCGCGGCAACCTGTTCATCGCCGACACTGGCAACAACCGCGTGCTGTACTACTCGGTGGTGCCCACTGGCGACAATCCACAGGCCACCTACGTCATCGGCCAGACCGCGTTCGGCCAGAACAGCGCGGCCTCCGGCGCGGCGCACCTGGACGCGCCCTGGGGCGTTTATTCCGACGGCTCCAATCTTTTCGTCGGCGACACCGGCAACAACCGCGTGCTGGAATTCTCGCTCAGCTCTCTGGCTTCCGGCGTGGACGCCGAGTACGTTTTCGGCCAGGAGGATTTCACCCACACCGCCTACAACGACGACGACCAGAACGGCGAGAACGGCGACCAGCAGAACGGCCAGACCAACACCAATCCGACCGACAACACCCTGCACAGTCCCAAGGGCGTCTACGCCACTTCCAGCGGCTCGCTCTACATCGCCGACTCCGGCAACAACCGCGTCATGCAGTTCGCCAGCGATGCCGGCGTCAACGGCACCGACACTGGCCTGTGCCAGCAGTAAGTTCCCCAGCACTAGAAGTCATCTCATCAATGTCCCCTCTCCCTGCGAAGCGGGGAGAGGGCTAGGGGCGCCGGCGAAGCCAGCTCACGCCACGCAATTTAATCTTCCGCGAGTTTGAAAGCGCCCCTTACCCTACGCCCTCTCCCCCACATTCGTGGGGGAGAGGGGATTGATGAGGCAAGCTCTAAGCCTTTGTGAAGCAATCGTAAAAGGCGGCGGGGCGGGGTGCCCCGCCGCCTATGCTGGGTTTGCGTGCCAGGGCGGGTGTGACCCTGCCGCGCCCCCGATCTCATCCGACCGGAATCGAGCCCATGTCCGCAATGTTCCGCAGCACGCTGCTGCTGGCCGCCGCGCTGCCGCTCTGCGCCTGCCAGAAAAACTACACCGCCTATGCGCTGACCAGCACCGGTTCGATCATCGAGTTCGACACCGGCTCGCCGACCGGCATCATCGCCACCGAGACGGTCAGCGGCCTCGCCAGCGGCGAGACTCTGGTGCAGATTGCCTACCGCCCCGAGGATGATACGCTCTACGGCATCACCAGCGACAACCTGCTGTGCACTGTCGACCCCGGCACCGGCGTGGCGACGCTGGTCAGCAGCACGGCATTCAGCAGCGACACGCTGTCCAGCCCGGCGATCGATTTCGATCCGGTGCTGGATCAGCTGCGCGTCATCACCACCGAATACAACCTGCGTGTCGCCAGCGACGGCACGCTGGTTGAGTCCAACACCAAGCTGGCTTTCGACAGCGACGACACCTACAGCGGCGACACGCCGCAGATCGCGGCGATCGCCTACGCCAACCCGGACTCCGGCGCCACCTCCACCACGCTCTACGCGCTGGACGTGACCACGCAGAGCCTGCTGCGCGTCGGTAATGCCGCTGTCAGCACCAGCAGCAGCGCCGACAGCGGCGACCTGCACACCATCGGCAGCGTCGGCGTCAGCTTCACCGCCGATGCCGGACTCAGCATCCGCTCCGGCAGCGATACCGCCTACGCGGCCTTGCAGCAGAGCGGCAGCGGCGCGGCCTTGTACACCATCGACTTGAGCGATGGCGCCGCGGCGGAAGTGGGCCTCATCGGCAGCGGTGACCAGACGCTGATTTCGCTGGCGCTGGTACCAGGCAGTTGAAGCGTGCGCCGCAACGTTTGTAAAGCTGGGGTAAAGATGCCGCATCGCCAGCGTGCTTGGCCTTAGTATGGATGCGTCGACACCAACCCGGAACGACACGGCGGAAACATCGAGCAGATGTGAGGCCAGCGCTCCGGATCTGTCGATGAGTTGCAGGAATTTTCGCACTGGCCGCGCCGGCCAGTGCGAGTCGAACTCACCACTCGGTATTCCCTGCCGGTGGTGTGTGGCCCGGTTGACGTCTTCCCCATTCGTCAACCACAGCGGAGGCGCCAGTGCAGGTGGTCCCCCTGCCTCGCTGGCGCCTTCTTTTTTTGGGTCCGCGACCGCTATGAGCGCCCCGCACCAGCTTCTCGTGATCCGCGCCACTCGCGCAGCGGCGCCAGCCGTCCATCGCCCCCGGCTTTGCAATCCTTCTCCGCACGCGATCAAATGAACCAGCTCAATCCTTTCCTGTCCGGTCCGATGAAGCTCGAAGACAAGTCCGCCGCGGCGCGCATCCTGCTGATCGACGACGATCGCAAGTTGCTGCGCATGCTGGCGGAATACCTGGAAGTCCAGGGCTATGTCGTGGCGGCGGCGCACGATGGCGCCGAGGGCGTGGCGCGCGCGCGGGCCGAGTCCTGGGACTTGATCGTGCTGGACGTGATGATGCCCAACGTCAACGGTTTCGAGGTGTTGCGGCTGCTGCGCCAGACCTTGCAGCTGCCGGTGCTGATGCTCACCTCGCGCGGCGGCGACGAGGACCGCATCCATGGCCTGGAGGGCGGGGCGGATGACTACGTGCCGAAAACCGCTTCCTCGCGCGAGCTGTTGGCGCGCATCCGCGCCCTGCTGCGGCGCGCGGCGATGGCGGCGCCGGTTGCAGCGCTGCCGCGGCAGATCGCGGTCGGGGACCTGTGCATCGACAGCGCGGCGCGCAGCGTTTCGCAGTGCGGCGTCCCGCTGAGCCTGACGCCGGTGGAGTTCGACCTGCTGCTGGCCCTGGCGCGCTACCGCGGCAGCGTGCGCAGCCGCGAGCAATTGCTGGAGCAGGTGCGCGACCGCGAGTTCGCCGCCTTCGACCGTTCCATCGACGTGCATATCGCCAGCCTGCGCCGCAAGCTGGCGGACGATCCGCGCACGCCGCGCTATATCCGCACCGTGCGTGCCGCCGGCTACCTGATGGTCGACGCGCAAGCCGCCGCGCCGTGACCGCAGCCACGGCGAGGGGACGCCGGTGAAAATACGCAGTTCGCTTTACGCCAAGATGCTGCTGTGGCTGGTCTTGAACCTGCTGCTGATCGTCGGCCTGTTCCTGGCTCTGCCGGGCCGCTCCGGCATGGGCTGGAACGTGCTGCTGTCGGAGCCGGTGCGCGACCGCCTGCTGACCGTCGGCGAGCGCGTCGGCAGGGACCTGTCGCTGACGCCCGAAGCCGGCTGGGACCAGGTCCTGGCCAGCTACGCCGCGGAATACGGCGTCAGCTTTGCGCTCGATCAGCCCGGTCCGCCAGGCGGGCCTTCCCATGGCGGCGCCGCGGACGCTCCGGATGGCCCGGGCGCTCCGCCGCCACCACCGCCGTCCGACTCCGGCGGGCCGCCGCGCGGCGCGTTCGGTTCCGGGCCGCCGCCTGATGCGCCCACGCCGCCCGCCAACGGCGATGGCCCCGGATCGCACGGGCCGCCGCCCTTCGCTGATCGCCGCATGCGCGGCGACCTCATCGCCATCAGCCATCCGCGGTCCTTCGACGGCTACGAACTGCGCATCCCGGCCCAGCTGGAACGCAGTGGCCAGCCGGCGCGGCCGCTGCTGCTGCAGGTGCGCGCGCCGGGCCTGCACGAACTGCTGGGCTTTCTCGGTGTGACCGAATGGCTGCTGTTCGCCGTACTGGTGATTACCTTATCGGCGCTGCTGTGGTGGCCCTTCATCTGGGGCATCACCCGCACCGTGGTGCGGGTCACCGCCGCCACCCACGACATCGCCGCCGGCCGCTTCGAGACGCGCGTCGGCACGCGCCGGCGCGATGAGCTGGGCCGCCTGGCGGATTCGGTGAACCGCATGGCGGAGCGCTTGCAGAGCTATGTCTCCGGGCAGAAGCAGTTCCTCGCC
>JAMFRN010000229.1 GCA_026224805.1 Nevskia soli | reverse complement strand
GGCGCCGCCAGCGACACCTGAAGAGTGCGCGGGTTGACCTGCTTGGCGAACTCCAGGGTCTCCTTGATCGTGTCGGAGGTCTCGCCCGGCAGGCCGAGGATGAAGGTGCCATGGATCAGGATGCCGAGCTTGCGGCAGTCCTCGGTGAAGCGGCGCGCGATGTCGGTGCGCAGGCCCTTCTTGATGTTGAGCAGGATCTCGTCGTCGCCGGACTCGTAGCCCACCAGCAGCAGCCGCAGGCCGTTTTCCTTCATGATCTTCAGCGACTCGTAGGGCACGTTGGCCTTGGCGTTGCAGGACCAGGTCATGCCCAGCTTGCCCAGGCCGCGCGCGATATCGTGTACCCGCGGCATGTTGGAGCTGTCGGTGAAGGTGTCGTCGTCGAACATGATCTCGCGGACTTCCGGCATGTTCTCCTTGATCCACTTCACTTCGGCGATGACGTTGTCCGCCGAGCGCACGCGGTAGCGGTGTCCGCCCACGGTCTGCGGCCACAGGCAGAAGGTGCACTTGGAGCGGCAGCCGCGGCCGGTGTAGAAGCTGACGTAGGGATGCTTGAGGTAGCCGATGAAGTAGCTCTCGATCTTCAGGTCGCGCTTGTAGACCGGCGAGACGAAGGGCAGCTCGTCCATGTTCTCGAGGATGGCGCGCGGCGTGTTGTGCTTCACCGTGCCGTCCGCCAGCTTGTAGCTGAGCCCGGCAATCTCGCTGAAGGGGCGGCCCTCGGCCACTTCCTTGCAGGTGTAGTCGAATTCCTCGCGGGCGACGAAGTCGATCGCCGCGCTGGCCTTGAGCGAGCCGCTCGGGTCCACCGCCACCTTGGCGCCGACCAGGCCGATCATGACCGAAGGCTTGCGCGCTTTGAGCAGTTCGCCGAACTTGGCATCGGTGGGGAAGGACGGCGTGCTGGTGTGCATGATCACCAGGTCGTAGTCCGCGGCGATCTTCAGGGTCTCTTCAACGCCGATCTCGTCGGCCGGCGCGTCGAGCACGCGGCTGTTCGGCACCAACGCGGCCGGCTGCGCCAGCCAGGTCGGGAACCAGAACGATTTGATCTCGCGCTTGGCCTGATAGCGGCTGCCGGCGCCGCCGTCGAAGCCATCGAAAGAGGGGGCCTGGAGGAACAGCGTTTTCATGGTGGTCATGAAGCAGAGTCCGGATTCGGGAATGAATTGGGGGAAGAAGTCGGCGATGAGTTCGGCGATGAATTCCTGAGTGTCTGTGTCGACAGTGGCGGAAGCGTGACACGTTCCGCGGTGGCGTCGAGGATCTGGTTGCGCCAGCGTACCCGTGAGCCGGTCTGCGACACTGCCCATTCCGCCAGCAGCAGGCTCTCGCGCAAGGGAACCAGCATTGCTTCGTAGGCGGGGGTGGGCTCAAGCCTCCACTGGCGCTGTAAATAATGTAGCACAAGCCTGGCTCCCGCCCCAATCACGGCGATGCCCAGGCAAAACGCGTTATGCGCCAGCACCAGGCCCACCGCCAGCACCGGGAAAGTAAAGGTGACGAAGGTGAAGGCGAAGCCGGCCGGCTCGGCGGCGCGGATGGTGCGCAGCCAGCGCAACTCATGCGCCCACAGCCCGGCCAGGCTGCTGTCGGTGACGTCGGTGGTGACCACCACATCGGACAGCACCGTGCGCAGGCCGCGCAGCCGGGTGAACTCGCCCAGCCAGAAGTCGTCCGCCAGGATGTCGTTCAGCGCCTCAAACCCGCCCGCGGCTTCCAGTGCGTCGCGACGCAGGGCGATGGTGGAGCCGAATGAAAAACGGGTCGAGCCGAAGGCGTGCGACACCTGCACCGACGGCGCGAACCAGTCGTCGATGAACAGGGCGCCGAAGCGCGACCACAGTCCGGTGCGCGGCACGCCGCGGTACAGGCAGGTGACCACGCCGACGCCCGGATCGGCCAGCGGCGCGGTCACCCGGGTCAGGTAATCGCTGGAAACGCCGATATCGCTGTCGGCCAGCACCAGCCAGTCGTGCCGGGCGTGGGGCAGCATGTTGAGCAGGTTGCTGACCTTCAGGTTGGCGCCATGCACCTGCGGATCGATCACCAGCTGTATGTCCACCGCCGGGAATTCCGCCTGCAGGCGCTGCACCACTGCAATGGCATCGTCCCCAGCTTCACGCACCCCGAACAGCAGCTGGTAGGCCGGGTGGGACTGGACGCAGAAGCTGCGCAGGTTGTCGTAAAGTCCCGGCTCGTCGCCGCACAGCGGCTTGAGCACGCTGACCGGTTTCGACACGGCGCAGATATACGCGGCACTACGCAAGCCCTGCAAGGCGGCATCGCTGGCCCGGCGTACGCCATTCAGCACCGCGTACACCGCGAAGCAGGCGTAACCCGCCGCTGCCGCGGCCAAACCGGTCCCGATCAGGATTGAAAGGTGCGGAATCATGGATACGGACATGGTGTCCAGCGTAAACTTTACAATATCCGCGGCCGTTTTTGCATGATTTTCGTCATGATTTCGTGCGTTGCGCCGCATTTGAAAGCAAGGTGTAAGCTTTTGATTGTGATGGCATGTTCCGAATAATTCTGCGGCACGGGCGGGGGTTTTTGGCCTGTTGCCTGATGCTGCTGATTGCCTCGATTGTCAGGGCCGCGCCGGCTGACCCGGCGGACGGCATCGTGGGCTATTGGCTGGTAGCAACCGCCGACGCGGCGATCCGCATCGAGCGCCGCAACGACGGCTATTACGACGGCTATATCGTCTGGCAATTGCACGATACCTATTCGGAGGATGGTCCCGAGCTGGATGGGAAACCCGTCGTCGATCGCAACAACCCCGACCCGGCGCTGCGCTCGCGCCCGCTGGACGGGATGCGGCTGCTGTGGGACCTGCACTACGATGCCGGGAACAAGGAGTGGACCGGCGGCCGGGTTTACGACTCCGAAGACGGGCACACCTTTCGCTGCCAGATGCGGCTGCTCGACCCCGACCATCTCAGGCTGCGCGGCTATGTCGGCATCACCCTGCTGGGCGGCAGCAGCACCTGGACGCGCATCAGCAAGGTTCCCCCGGACCTCGGCTCCGCACCGGCTGCGGGGCGCGTACCGCAGCCGGTCGGGGCCGGCGCGATGTCTGTCGTGCACTAATGGCAGGCACCGAGTTCGTGCACGGGCAGTCCCGCCTTTGCTAAAATACGGGAATCATGATTCCCCCAAGCGACGGAGCGCCGGGCGGCGCAGAGGTGCTGCAAGTGCCTGAATTGCTGCTCGTAACGCCCGGATCCCGCCTTAATTCCCGCACCATTCCATGAATTCAGAACCCCGCGCCGTGGTTCTCGGTGAGCATTGCGCCGTCGCCCAGGCGCAGCCCAACATCGCCCTGATCAAGTATTGGGGCAAGCGCGACGCCGCCCTCAACCTGCCCGTGGTGGGGTCCATTTCCATCACCCTGGACGCCTTGTGGACGCGCACCCGCGTCGGCTTCGAACCGGGGCTGGAGCAGGATCGCGTTAGCCTCAATGGCCGCAGCGATGCCGCCGAGGCGAAGCGTGTCAGCGCCTGTCTCGACCTGCTGCGCCAGCGCGCCGGGGTGAACTGGCGCGCCAGCGTCGACAGCCGCAACAATTTCCCCACCGCCGCCGGCCTGGCCTCGTCCGCCTCCGGTTTCGCCGCCCTGGTGCATGCCGGCGCGCTGGCGCTGGGCCTGAATCTCGACGACGCCGAGCAGTCGGTTCTGGCCCGGCGCTGTTCCGGCTCCGCGGCGCGCTCGATTTTCGGCGGCTATGTCGAATGGGCCCACGGTTCGCGTGCCGATGGCACCGATTCGGTGGCCAGCCCCCTGCTGGAGGCCAAGGCTTGGCCGCTGCGCGTGGCGGTGGCGATCACCTCCACCGCGGCCAAGGAAGTCAGCTCCAGCGAAGGCATGCGCCGCACCGCGCAGACCTCGCCGTTCCAGTCCGCCTGGATCGAAACCCAGGAAGTCGATCTGGCGACGGCGCGCAGCGCCATCCTGGCGCGCGATTTCGCGGCGCTCGCCGCCGTTTCCGAATACAGCTGCCTGAAGATGCACGCCCTGGCGCTGGCGGCACAGCCCGGCCTGCTCTACTGGAACGGCGCCTCGGTGGAATGCATGCGCCGCGTGCGCGCGCTGCGCGGGCAGGGCGTGCCGGTGTTCTTCACCGTCGACGCCGGGCCGCAGGTCAAGGCGGTGTGCGAGCCGCAGGCGATCGAGCAGGTCAAGGCCGCGCTGCGCGATATCCCCGGCGTGCTGGACGTGGTTGAAACCGGGCTGGGCGCCGGTGCGCGCAAACTGACCGAAGCGGAGTTCGCGGCATGATGGAAGTAACTGCCAGTACCCCTGGCAAGCTGGTATTGCTCGGCGACTACGCCGTGCTGGAAGGCGCGCCGGCCCTGGTCATGGCGGTCAACCGCCACGCCAAGGTACGCATCTCGGCCAAGGCCGGTGGCGTCGCCGAAGTCAGCGCGCCGGACATGCAGGTCTCGCAGGTGCCGCTGCGCATCGGCGCCGACGGCAAGCCGGAATGGCTGGGCACGGCCGACCAGGCCGCGCGCCTGCGCCTGGTCGACCAGACCCTGCGCGGCCTGCTGCACGAAGGCCTGGCGCCGGAGGCCGGCCGCGGCTTCAGCCTGCATCTGGATACCTCGGAGTTTTTCGATCAGGGCAGCGAGGGCCTGGCCAAGCTCGGCCTTGGTTCCAGCGCAGCGCTGACCGTGGCTCTGGCCTCGGCCATGGCGGTGTTCGTCGGCCGCGGTGCCGCCACCGCCAACCGCCGTGTCTGGCTGGAGCACCTGTTGCAGCTGCATCGCGAGTTCCAGGGCGGGCATGGCAGTGGCGTGGACGTCGCCGCCAGCCTGATCGGCGGGGTGATCTCCTATCGCCTGCTGGAAGGCGGCACCCAGCCCCGTTTCGAGCCGGTCAACTGGCCCAAAGAGGTGCATACGCTGTTCGTCTGGTCCGGCCGCTCGGCTTCCACCTCGGACTTCCTCGGCCGCCTGGCGCAATGGCGCGGCGGACATGGCGCGGACTATGCGAGTCATATGGGGGCGCTCGGCGCCATCGCCCAAAAGGCCTCGGACGCGGTGACCCACGAGCAGGGCAAGGGCTTTGTCGAAGCGGCAGCCGCTTATGCCGCTGCCCTGCGTGATTTCGGCACGGCCTGCGGCCTGGATATTTTTTCGGCGGAGCATGTCCAACTGGCGCAGCTTTCGGCCCAGGCCGGCGTCAGCTACAAGCCCTGCGGCGCCGGCGGCGGCGATTTCGGCGTGGCGTTCGCGCTGGAGCCGGAGCGTTTGCAGCGGCTCGAGCGCAGCGTCGTCGCGGCGGGATTCCGCTGCGTGCCGCTGGCGGTGGACGAGCAGGGTTTGCACTTGGAATACACCGGTTATTGATTTGCTGCATCCAAGGGCTGGTACAACAGCACTGGCCCCTGAAGGAGCTTTTTTAAGATGAACAATAGCGAAAGGTCGCGGTTTCCCGAGTTCTACAAGCTCTCGGTGTCGGACCGCGTGCGCGTCATCCACGAGCGCGGCTGGGTTTCCGCCGAGGACTACCAGGCGCTGATCTCGGGCGATCACACGCTGAAGATCCACAAAGCCGACAAGATGATCGAGAACGTCGTCGGCGTGATGGGCCTGCCGGTCGGTCTCGGCCTCAACTTCCTGGTCAATGGCCGCGACTACATCGTGCCGCTGGTAGTGGAGGAGCCCTCCATCGTCGCCGCGCTGTCCTCGGCCGCCAAGGTGGTGCGCGGCGCCGGCGGCTTCAGCGTCGAGAGCACCGAGCCGGTGCTGATCGGCCAGGTGCAGGTGGTCGATGTGCCGCACGTGGCCAAGGCCAAGGCCGCGCTGCTGCAGCGCTAGGGCGAGCCGCTCATCCTCGCCAACAGCCTGCACCCGCAGATGGTGGCGCGCGGCGGCGGCGCCAACGATCTGGAAGTGCACCTGCACGCGCGCCCCGAAGGCGGCGACATGCTGGTGGTGCACCTGCTGGTCGATACCCGCGACGCCATGGGCGCCAACCTGGTCAACACCATGTGCGAGGGCGTTGCCTCGCTGGTCGAGTCCATCACCGGCGGCCGCGTGTTCCTGCGCATTCTGTCCAACCTCACCGATCGCGCCATGGTGCGCGCCCGCTGCGTCATCCCGGTGGACAAGCTCGGCGGCCGCCAGGGCTACACCGGCGAGGAAGTGCGCGACGGCGTGATCCTGGCCAATGAATTCGCCACCATCGATCCCTACCGCGCCGCCACCCACAACAAGGGGGTGATGAACGGCGTCGACGCGGTGGCCCTGGCCACCGGCAACGACTGGCGCGCCATCGAGGCCGCGGCCCATGCCTATGCTGCGCGCGGCGGCCGCTACACCTCGCTGACGCGCTGGTACAAGGGTCCCAACGGCGAGCTGGTGGGCGAGCTGGATATCCCGATGAAGGTCGGCACTGTCGGCGGCCCGCTGCAATCCAACGCCACCGTGGCGCTGAACCTGCGCCTGCTCGGCGTGAAGACCGCGCGCGAGCTGGCCGAGGTGATGGGCGCCGTCGGCCTGGCGCAGAATTTCTCCGCCTTGCGCGCCCTCGTCACCGAGGGCATCCAGCAGGGCCACATGACGCTGCACGCGCGCAGCGTCGCCGTCGCCGCCGGCGCCACCGCGGAGATCTTCGACACGGTGGTCGAGCGCCTGGTGGAAAGCGGCGAGATCAAGATCTGGAAGGCGCAGGAAATCGTGGTGCAGGTGCGCAAGGAAGCCCGCGGCGCCGCCACCGAAGTCATTCCCGAACACGCCGGCCGCGGCTACGGCAAGATCATCCTGCTCGGCGAGCACGCCGTGGTCTATGGCAGCCATGCCATTGCCGCGCCGGTGCCGCTGGCGGTGCGCGCCGCGGTGCAGGACACCAAGTCCGGCGGCGTCGACATGATGATCCCGCGCTGGGGCGTGGAGTACCGGCTGCACCGCGATCCGGCGCACCGCGACTCGTTCCAGCGCTCGCTCGGCATCATCTTCGACACGCTCGGCTTGACAGAGCGCTCGGTGCGGATCGAGGTATTCCCCAATGTGCCGCGCGCCATGGGCCTGGGCGGCTCGGCGGCGATGGCGGTGGCGATCATCCGCGCGCTGGACCAGCACTTCAAGATCGGCCTGACCGACGTGCAGGTCAACGAGCTGGCGTTCAACTGCGAGAAAGTGGCGCACGGCACGCCGTCCGGTATCGACAACACCGTCGCCACCTACGGCAAGTTCGTGCTGTACAAGCGCCCCGACCAGGCCGATCAGCAGCCGATGATGCGCGAGCTGCACGTGCCCAAGCCGATTCCCATGGTCATCGGCATCAGCGGCAAGGAAAGCCTCACCGCCAAGACGGTGGGCGGGGTGCGCACCGCCTGGCAGCGCAACCCGGAACTGTACGAGCGCATTTTCCGCGAGATCGACCAGCTCACCCTGCAGGGCGTGGACGCGGTGCAGGGCAATGATCTGGAGCGCCTGGGCGACCTGATGAACATTTGCCACGGCCTGCTCAACGCGCTGCGCGTGTCGAGCTGGGAGGTGGAGGAGCTGGTGCAGATCGCGCGCGAGCAAGGCGCCCTTGGCGCCAAGCTCACCGGCGGCGGCGGCGGCGGCTCGATCATCGCGCTGTGCCCGGAAAACCCGGAGAAGGTGATCGCCGCGATGCGCGACGCCGGCTACCAGGGCATGGAGGTGAACATTGGATAGCATGGCCCTGGATGCGGATATGGTTATGGAAATGCAGGATGCGGACCGCATTGTCTCGTTCGACGACGAGCCGCTGGTGCTGGTCGACGAGCACGACCGCGACATCGGCTTCATGGACAAGGCCTCGGCCCATCTGGGCCATGGCACGCTGCACCGCGCCTTCTCCCTGTTCATCTTCAACGCCCGCGGCGAGCTGTTGTTGCAGCAACGGGCGCCGGGCAAGCGGCTGTGGCCGGGCTACTGGTCCAACACCTGCTGCAGCCACCCGCGCCGGGGCGAAACCCTGGACAACGCCATCCATCGCCGTCTGGACGAGGAGCTGGGGCTCAATTCGGCGCTGCAGTTCCTGTTCAAGTTCCAGTACCAGGCGCAGTTCGACGCCGAGGGCGCCGAGCACGAGCTGTGCTGGGTCTATGCCGGGCGCAGCGACGACCGGGCCAAGGTCAACCCGAACGAGATCTCAGGTCTGCGTTATATCGCTCCGGACGCCCTGGACGCGGAAATGGCGGCCAATCCCGGGGCTTTTACCCCCTGGTTCAAGATCGAATGGGCGCGGATCCGCCGCGACCATCCGCAGGTGCTGGAACCGTTTGCGCCCCGTTAACGGTGCGCGAAGCGGAAGTGTGACAAAATTGGTAACTTGAGATTGCAGTCAATCCCCTACGAACGCTGTCAAACCGACCAACGTTCCTGAATTCGGAGTATCCATGGGTATCCCCCTCATCCAGCAGGTCAAGATCGCCAAATATCTACTGGGCAAGAAGCTCAGCGGTCAAACCAAGTATCCGCTGGCGATGATGTTGGAGCCGCTGTTCCAGTGCAATCTGGAATGCGCCGGCTGCGGCAAGATCGATCAACCGAAAGAAATCCTCAAGAAGCGCATGAGCGTCGAGGACGCCCTGCGCGCGGTGGACGAGTGCGGCGCCCCGGTGGTTTCCATCCCCGGCGGCGAGCCCCTGATCCACAAGGAACTGCCGCAGATCGTCGAAGGCCTCCTCGCGCGCAAGAAGTTCGTGTACCTGTGCACCAACGCGATCCTGATGCCCAAGCACATCGACGAGTACAAGCCCTCGCCGTACTTCACTTGGTCGATCCATCTGGACGGCCTGGAAAAGCGCCACGACGAATCCGTGTGCATGGAAGGCGTGTTCGAGAAGGCCGTCGCCGCCATCAAGATGGCGCGCGAGCGCGGCTTCCGCGTCACCATTAACTGCACCCTGTTCAACAAGGAACCGCCGGCCGAGATTGCCGAGTTCTTCGACTACGCCATGACGCTGGGCATCGAAGGCATCACCGTGTCCCCCGGCTACAGCTACCAGCATGCGCCGCGTCAGGACGTGTTCCTGGGCCGCAACGAGAGCAAGCAGCTGTTCCGGGACGTGTTCAAGCTCGGCAAGGAACGCAAGAGCAAGTGGGTGTTCAACCAGTCGTCGATGTTCCTCGACTTCATCGCCGGCAACCAGAGCTACCAGTGCACGCCCTGGTCGAACCCGACCTACAACATCTTCGGATGGCAGAAGCCGTGCTACCTGCTGGTCGATGAAGGCTACGCCAAGACCTACAAGGAACTGATCGAAGACACCGAGTGGGACAAGTACGGCGTCGGCATCAACCCGAAGTGCGACAACTGCATGGCGCATTGCGGCTTCGAGGGCAGCGCCGTCAACGATACCTTCGCCAACCCGATGAAGGCTCTGCGCGTGGCGCTGTTCGGGCCGCGTACCGACGGCGCCTTCGCCGCCGACCTGCCGGTCAAGTACGGCGATCGTGCCGCCGCCACTGCTGTGCACATCCCGGTCAGCGCCATCCAGCGCCGTCCGACCAACGCGGGTGACAGCAAGTCCGGCTAGTGCTGCCGTTCTCCGGAACGTCGCAACAGACTGACCCTGCTCCCTTGGGGAGCAGGGTCAGTCATGCAATCCCCCCGCATCGAAATCCGCAATGACCGGCACGGCAGCACTGTGGCTGGCCGCCCCGGCCGCGATCATCTGGTTCGGCAATCTGCTGTCGCCCTGGCGGCCGTGGAGCACGCGCGAGCGTATCGAAACCGATGCGGCCGCGGTGGACGAGGCGGACCTCGGCGAGATCACCGTGTTGATCCCGGCGCGAGATGAGGCCGAGGTCATCGGCACCACCCTGTCCGGCCTGCAGGCCCAGGGCAGGGGCCTACAAGTGGTGCTGGTCGACGACCAGTCCACCGACGCCACCGCGCGGATCGCAGCCTCCTTCCCGAATACCCGCGTCATCTCCGGCAAGCCTTTGCCGGCGGGCTGGGCCGGCAAGCTGTGGGCGCTGGAGCAGGGCAAGGCCGAGGTGAAGACGCCGCTGACGCTGCTGCTCGATGCCGACATCGAGCTGCGTCCCGGCCTGCTCGCCGCGCTGCTGCGGCACAAGCGGGCGCAGGGCCTGCACTTCGTCTCGCTGATGGCCGACCTGCGCCGCACCAGCTTCTGGGACCGCCTGCTGCTGCCGGCCTTCGTCTACTACTTCAAGCTGCTCTATCCCTTCGCCCTGTCCAACTCGCGCTTCCGCTATGTCGCGGCCGCGGCCGGCGGCTGCGTACTGGTGGATACGGCCGCGCTGGAAAAGGCTGGCGCCTTCGCCAGCCTGCGCGATGCGCTGATCGACGATTGCACCCTGGCGCGGCAGATCAAGAGCGCCGGCTATCGCACCTGGGTCGGCCTGAGCCGCGGCGTGGTCAGCCTGCGGCCCTACGGCAATCTCGGCTCGATCCACGAGATGGTGGCGCGCTCCGCCTTCACGCAGCTGTACTATTCCAACCTGTTGCTGCTGCTGGTCACCCTGGTCTTCGCCGCCGCCTACTGGCTGCCGCTGGTGGCGCTGTTCCTGCCCGGCGCGCAGCTGCTCGCCGCCGCGGCACTGGCGGCGATGGCCCTGGCATACTGGCCGACCTTGCGCTACTACGGCATGTCGCCGCTGTGGCTGCTGCTGACGCCGCTGGGCGCCTCGCTCTACCTGGCCATGACCTGGAGCTCCGCCATCCGTTACTGGCGCGGCACGCGCTCGCGCTGGAAGGGCCGCGTCTACGCCACCGACGGCGAATCGGCGGCAGGCGTGAGCCAGGAGCATTGACGTTGCGCTGACGCCGCCGTCAACTTGCCTTGATCCATTAATGATTGAAAAATTCCCCCGAGCAACAGAGCGAGCAGACATGAATCGCGAACAATTCGGCATCAGCGGCATCTCGGTATTCGTCCCGCCTTACCGCGTCAATCTGCAGGACTGGTGCGGCTGGACCGGCAATGCCTGGGACAAGATCAGTGCCGTGGTTGGCCACAGCTTCCGCATGGCCGGGCCGGAGGAAAGCGTCTACACCATGGCCGCCGAGGCCGTGCTCAAGCTGATTCTCGACAACCAGGTCGACCCGCAGCGCATCGGCTCGCTGGCCCTGGCCACCGAGTCCAGCTCGGACAACGCCGTCGGCGCGGTGATCGTGCGCGGCCTGGTCGACCAGGCGCTGGCCGTGCGCGGCCTGTCGCCGCTGTCGCGTTACTGCGAGGTGCCGGAATACAAGCAGGCCTGCATCGCCGGCCTGTATGGCGTGAAGGGCGCCATGCGTTACCTGGCGTATGACGGCGCCGGCCGCCAGGCCATCGTCGTCTCCGCCGACATCGCCGAGTACGATCGCGGCAGCACCGGCGAGCCCACCCAGGGCGCCGGCGCCGTGGCCATGCTGGTGGACCGCGATCCGCAGCTGCTGGCGCTGGACCTGCATACCTCCGGCAGCTCCTCCAGCTACCGCATCGCCGACTTCCGCAAGCCTTTCCTGCGCTTCAACGGCCAGACGCCGGGTGCCAACGGCCGTCTGCGCGACTTCCCGGTATTCAACGGCAAGTACTCGACCGCCTGCTACCTGGACGAAGTGGTCTGTGCCTTCGACGCGCTGTTCCAGCGCCGCGACGGCAAGCGCGCCGCTTTCCTGCGCAGCCTCAGCGCCGCCTTCATGCACCGGCCTTATCACCATATGCCGGTCAGCGCCTGGACCATGGCCTACCTGTTCGCCATGGGCGCGGATGGCGAGGAGGAGCATGAGGAGCTCGCCGGCTATTGCAAGGCCGTCGGCGTCGAGCTGAAGCCGCTGCTGGCCGAGATGGGGCAGCGCCCCTCCCTGGTCGACAAGGTGATCAGCGGCCATCCGCCGGAAGAGCCGTATCCGCTCACCGCCCAGGTGATGAAAGCCTTCCGCAAGAGTCCGCGCTACAAGGAAGTGGTGGAAGGCAAGCTGCGCCTCGGCGCCGCCGCCATGATGCATATGGGCAATCTCTACACCGCCGCCCTGCCGGCCTGGCTGGCCGCCGGCCTGGAAGAGGCGCAGGCCCAGCCGGCGGAACTGAGCGGCCACAAGCTGCTGCTGGTCGGCTATGGCAGCGGCGATGCCGCCGAAACCGTGGTGGCCAAGGTGACCCCGAACTGGCGTCAGGCCGCCGCCAAGATCGGCCTGGCGAAGGCGCTGGGCAATGCGGTCAATGTCGGTCAGGACGACTACGCCCGCCTGCATGCCGCGCAGTGGCCGCAGGAAGCGCTGATCCCCAAGCGCCCCGGCTTCACCATTGAGCGCGTGGGCAAGTCGCACGACGCCCAGTTCCACGACCTCGGCATCGAGTACTACCGCTACCGCGCCTGAGTCTGGAGCTTCACAAAAGCCGCCGCGCTTCCCGCAAGCGCGGCGGCTTTTGTTTTGTAGGGCGGGCCGTGCCCGCCGCTATCGGGCCTCGTTAAGGATTGGATCTCACAAATGTCCCCTCTCCCTGCGAAGCGGGGAGAGGGTTAGGGGCGCCGGCGAAGCCGGCTGACGCTACTTGAATTCAAGCTTCATCAAGCTCGGAAACGCCCCCTCACCCTGACCCTCTTCCCCACACGCGTGGGGAAGAGGGGATCTGTGAGAGTGGTTCTAGTACGCAAGCGTGAAGCGCTGGCGGATGTGCCGCGGCTTCTCCACTTCGTCGATCATCGCCACCGCGTAGTCCTCCGCCGAGATGCGGCTCTCGCCCTTGGCGTCGGCGACCAGCTGGTCCTTGCCCAGCCGGAACTTGCCAGTACGTTCGCCGGGGGTGATGACGGCCGCCGGACTCAGGTAGGTCCAGTCCAGATCCGCTTTGCGGTACACCTTCAGCACCTCGCGGTGCGCCAGCGCCGGCGGCTTGTACGCGTCCGGGAAGTCCGGGGCATCCACCAGTTGCAGGCCCGGCGCCACCTCCAGGCTGCCCGCGCCGCCGACCACCAGCAGGCGCGGCACGCCCGCCTGCTTGACCGCCTCGATCTGCGCCGCGGTGGCGCGCAGCAGTTCCTGCTGCTCAGGTGCGCTGATGGCGCTGATTACGGCATCTTGACTGCCTACGGCATGCGCGATCGACGCGGGGTTCAGCGCATCACCTTGCACTTCCTTCAGCCCGGCGTGCTTTTCCGCCAGCTTGCCGGGGGTGCGTACCACCGCCGTTACCTCGTGTCCGCGGGACAGGGCTTCCGCGGCGATGCGGCTGCCGATCATGCCGCCGGCGCCCAATATTGCGATTTTCATGTGCTGCTCCTTCAGTGAGTGGATGAGTGGGGCCATGATGCGCCTGCCCATTGATCGGATAAACGGGCTTATCAGGAATTTAAAGTTCGTAAAATAGATACAATCTGCGGATGAGCCAAAACCGTGCGGAACTGAAGCGGCTGGCGGTATTCGTCGCAGTGGCAGAAAGCGGTGGCTTCACCGCCGCCGCCGAACGCCTCGGCACCACCAAGGCCATGGTCAGCGCCCAGGTGCGCCAGCTCGAAGCTGAACTGGGCTCGATGTTGTTTACCCGCACCACCCGCAAGGTGGTGCTCACCGAAGCGGGGCAGCGGCTCCACGGCGAATGCGCGCCCCTGCTGCACGAACTGGAAGCGGCGCTCGACCGCGTCGGCAGCGGCGCCGGCGAACTGCGCGGCACCCTGCGCGTGACCGCCGCCCACGACTATCTGGCGGCTGCGCTGTCGCCGCGGCTGGCGCGCTTTGCCGCGCTACACCCGGCGCTGCATCTGGATCTGATGGCCAGCGATGAAGTGCTCGACCTGGTGGGCGAGGGCATCGATGTCGCCATCCGCGGCGGCTCGCTGCGCGACTCCACGCTGCGCGCGACCCGGCTGGAGGAGTTCGAGCAATACATCTGTGCCGCACCGTCCTATCTGGCCGCGCATGGCATCCCGCGCCAGCCGGAGGAGCTGGCGGCCCACCGCTGGGTGGCCTTGAGCCTGTTGCGCTCGCCGTTGACCTGGACATTCACCAGCCGCAAGGGCGCCCGCCGTACCGTGCGCATGCAGGCAGTGGCGCGCAGCAACGCGCCGGGGACAGTGCAGGCGCTGGTGCGGGAAGGGATGGGCTTGTCGGCACTGGCCAGTTTCGCCGTGCAGCAGGATCTGCAGCAGGGGCGCCTGGTGCGCCTGCTGGGCGACTGGTCGTTGCCGGGTGCCGGCATTCACGCGGTCTATCCGGCCGCCCGGCATGTGCCGGCCAAGGTCCGCGCCCTGGTCGATTTTCTGCGCCAGGCGTAACACTCGCCGCGCTGAATAAAGCAGCGCCTGTGCCGTGCGTTCTTATAACCAAATGTCACTTGAACCTGTGTGTTTAGTACTTCTCTACGAGGGTCGGGGTCTATAGTCTGACGTGCAACAGCGGTCCCCCGTGCTTGGCATGACGGTGACGCCCGGATGGAATCTCATGGAGAATGTGAATGTCTGACGATGTGCTGGTGGCCGGCGCGGCCGCCGTCGACGAGGAGCATGCAGTGGCCGAAAGCGGTCCCGCGGACGCATCCGAAGTGCTGGCGCAGGCACGGCAGCGCGCCTCCGCGCAGGGCCTGGCTTATGCCGGCGGCGTCCCGCCGCAGCAGGCCTGGGCGCTGTTTTCGTCCGGCGCCGTCCCCCTCATCGATGTGCGCAGCGCCGAGGAGCGCAAATTCGTCGGGCATGTGCCGGGCAGCCTGCACGTGGCCTGGGCCAGCGGTACGGCCCTGACGCGCAATCCGCGCTTCGCGCGTGAAGTGGAAGCCAAAGCCAAGGACAAGACCGCGCCGCTGCTGCTGCTGTGCCGCAGCGGCAAGCGCTCCGCCGCCGCCGCGGAAGTGCTGGTCAAGGCCGGCTACACCAATGTGTTCAACGTGCTCGAAGGCTTCGAAGGGGAGATCGACCAGCAGCAACAGCGCGGCAAGTCGGATGGCTGGCGCTATCGCGGTCTGCCCTGGGTACAGGACTGATGCGCAGCTGCGGCAAGCCGTTTGTCGGGACCCGAACGCTTGGGTAGTCCGGACCCGCAGCCAAAACAGCTTTGGCTATAACGAAATAATATTTTCTTCTTAGCTGATAACCGTCGATACTTTGGCATGTTCTCTTCAACCTGCGCTGCAGCAGGTTGTAGCGGGTATCGAGCAGGCTTTCAGTTTCAGCCGGAACCGGGCGAGCCGGGTTCGCGGGCGCATGTCATGCGCCACCGCGGTGTCCGTTCGTATGGTCTTGACCAACACCGCGTGGAGAAGTCCGCCGCATGAAAAATGCCGACACCGTTTCATCCGGCAATACCGCTGCGCCGCTGCGTTGGGATCTTGAGGGTGTCGTTGCCGGTTTGCGCGAGGTACGGGCGCGCTGGCGGGCGGCACAGCACCGCACCCTCGAACCCGGCGGCCGCGAATTTCCCTCGCGCGATGCGCTGATCGCCATTTCCAATTCCCTGCGCGGGGCCTTGTTCCCGCTGCGCCTCGGTCCCTCGCATGTGCGCCAGGAAGGCGAGGATCACTACGTCGGCTACACCCTCGACACCACGCTCAACGCCCTGCTCGAGCAGGTGCGTTTGGAACTGCGCTACACCGCCCGCCACGACGGACTGACCGCGACCCAGGTGGAGGAGCGCGCCGTCCAGATCGTGCGCGATTTCGCCAACGCGCTGCCCGGCCTGCGCGCCCTGCTCGATACCGATGTGGAAGCTGCGTTCCGCGGCGATCCGGCGGCGCGCAGCGTCGATGAAGTGCTGCTGTGCTATCCCGGCATTCTGGCGATGATCAATCATCGCCTGGCGCACAAGCTCTACGAGCTGGAGTTGCCGCTGCTGGCGCGCATCATCGCCGAGATCGCGCATTCGGAAACCGGCATCGACATCCATCCCGGCGCGCGCATCGGCGCCAGCTTCTTCATCGACCACGGCACCGGCGTGGTGATCGGCGAAACCGCGGTGATCGGCGAACGCGTACGCCTGTACCAGGCGGTGACGCTGGGCGCCAAGCGTTTCCCCAGCGATGGCAGCGGCGGCTTGCAGAAAGGCCTGCCGCGCCATCCGGTGGTGGAGGACGACGTCGTCATCTATGCCGGCGCCACCATTCTCGGCCGCGTCACCATCGGCCGCGGCTCGACCATCGGCGGCAACATCTGGCTGACGCGCAGTGTGCCGCCGGGCAGCAATGTGACGCAGGCCAGTTCGCAACACGAGGTTT
>JAMFRN010000228.1 GCA_026224805.1 Nevskia soli | reverse complement strand
GTGTGGGGCTCGGAGAATGACGACGACGTCGCCTACCTGCGCGTCTACATCCGGCAGCTGCGCGGCAAGCTGGAGGCGGATCCGGCGCAGCCGGCGCTGATCCTGACCGAGCCGGGTGTGGGTTATCGCCTGCGGGTAAGCTGATATTGCCGCTGGTTTCCCTCTCCCCACCCGTGGGGAGGGGGTTGGGGCGAGGGGCGAGCCACGGAGCGCTCCTCCCTCTGCGCAGACCCGCTACTGCGCAATATCCCCCTCGCGTATGCTTGTTACTCCTGCCGCGGAGTGCGCGTTTGATGGAACGTCTACTGGAGCGTCTGGTGCTGGGCAGCCGCTGGTTGCTGGTGCCCTTGTACCTGGTGCTGGGCCTGTTGCTGCTGGCCTTCGCCATCAGATCGGTGATCGAACTGCTGCACATTTTCCAGACCCTGCTCGACATGAGCGAGACTGACCTGGTGCTGGCAGCCCTGTCGCTGATCGACCTGGTGCTAATCGGCAACCTGATCGTGATGGTGGCGCTGTCGGGCTACGAGACCTTCGTTTCACGCATCGACAAGGCGCCGGAAATGGAAAAGCCGGGCTGGCTCGGCAAGTATGATCCGGGCACCATCAAGCTGAAGGTAGCCGCTTCGCTGGTGGCGATCTCGGCGATCCACCTGCTGAAGAACTATCTCGCCCACGACGCGCTCGACGTGACGCGCATGCTGACCCTGACCGCGGTGCACCTGGCCTTCGTGGTGTCGGCGCTGATCCTGGCCTTTGTCGACAAGATCGCATTTTCCGAGCACCGCAATGCCTCCCACTAGCAAGCCTCTCTTGATTCCATCGCAGTTAGCCGGCTAAACTGACTGGGTAACTTTCCGATTTGACCATGACCCAATTCAAGCAGCTCGTCCTCGTTGTCGTAGTGCTCGTCGTTAGCGACGCGCCGTAGGGGACGCTGTATTTCACCAAAACCCCCGCCGGCGCAAAGCCGGCGGGGGTTTCTTGTTTTCCGCGCCGGCTTTTCACCAGCGGGTCCATTCGTACCAAGGACTCGACATGCAACTCACAGGCGCAGAACTGATCATCCGTTTCCTGGAACGGCAGGGCGTGGAAACGCTGGCCGGCATTCCGGGCGGCACCGTGCTGCCGATCTACCGCGCGCTGGCGGATTCCAGCCTCAACCACATCCTGGCGCGGCATGAGCAGGGCGCGGGCTTCATCGCGCATGGCCTGGCGCGGGTCAGCGGCAAGGCGGGCGTGTGCCTGGCCACTTCCGGCCCCGGCCTGACCAACCTGGTCACCCCTATCGCCGACGCCAAGGCCGACTCGGTGCCCTTGGTGTGCCTGGCCGGCCAGGTGTCGCGCGCCCTGATCGGCACCGACGCCTTCCAGGAAGTGCGCAGCACGCGCATCGTCGACTCCATCACCAAGGCCTGCTTCGAGGTGCGTTCCGCCGCCGACCTGGTGGACCTGTTGCCCGAGGCCTTCCGCATCGCCGAGAGCGGAAGGCCCGGCCCGGTGCTGCTGGACATTCCCAAGGATGTGCAGACCGAGACGCTGCAGCTGTCGCGCCTGCCCGACGCGGCGCGGCGCGAAGCGCCGCCGGATCCGCCCGCGGAACAGATCGCCGAAGCGGCGCGGATGATCGATGCCGCGGCACGGCCGGTGCTGTACATCGGCGGCGGCGTGACACTGGCGCGCGCGCAGGCCGCCGCGCTGGCCCTGGC
This sequence comes from Nevskia soli, assembly GCA_026224805.1. Classification (GTDB taxonomy): domain Bacteria; phylum Pseudomonadota; class Gammaproteobacteria; order Nevskiales; family Nevskiaceae; genus Nevskia; species Nevskia soli_A. The sequence continues at coordinate 446 of JAMFRN010000228.1, read as the reverse complement.
CGAGCGCGGCGGCCTGCCCACCACCACCACCCTGATGGCGCTGGGCACCCTGCCGCCGGAGCATCCCCTGGCGCTGGGCATGCTCGGCATGCATGGCGCGCGCTACACCAACCGCGTGCTGGACGAGTGCGACCTGCTGATCTGCATCGGCGCGCGCTTCGACGACCGCGCCACCGGGCGCGCCGACCTGTTCTGCCCGAAGGCGCGGGTCATCCACATCGACGCCGATCCGCGCGAGCTGGGCAAGCTGCGCCGGCCGCAACTGGCGATTCTCGCCGATGCCGGCGCCGCACTGCGCGCACTGGCGCAGGCGGTGAAGCCGGCGCTGCGGGTGGACTGGCTGTCGCGCGTGGGCGAGCTGCGCCGCGACTGGCCGCTGCGCCTGCCCGGCATCGACGACGCGCGCCAGCCTTACGGCCTGATCCGCGCCGTGTCGCAACTGGCAC
>JAMFRN010000227.1 GCA_026224805.1 Nevskia soli | reverse complement strand
CGCATCCTTCAACGCATTCTGCATGGCGCGCCTGGCGCCATTGCCGTCTTCCGGCGGCAAGGTGATGTGGTAAGCATCGCCCGACATGCCGAGGCCGACCAGTTCACCGTAAATGCGCGCACCGCGCGCCTTGGCGAACTCGTATTCCTCAAGAATCACCACGCCGGCGCCGTCGCCCAGCACGAAGCCATCGCGGTCCTTGTCCCAGGGACGACTCGCCTGCTGCGGCGCATCGTTGCGCGTGGACAGGGCGCGTGCCTGGCAGAAACCTGCCATGCCCGCCGGGCTCGACCCCGCTTCGGCGCCGCCGGCGATGAACACCTCCGCATCGCCGCACTGGATCATGCGCATCGCCGCGCCGATCGCATGCACCGAAGTGGTACAGGCGCTGACCGCGGCGAAGTTCGGGCCGGTGATCTTCAGGTCGATGGAGATATAACCCGAGATCATGTTGATGATGCTCGACGGCACGAAGAACGGCGAGACACGACGCGGTCCGCCCTTGTGCAACGCCCCGACTTCTTCCTCGATCGAGCCGATACCGCCGATGCCGGAACCGACACAGATGCCGATGCGATCGCGATTGGCATCGTTGATCTCCAGTCCGGCATCGCGCACGGCCTGCTTGGCCGCGGCGACACCGTAATGGATGAATGGATCGGTCTTGCGGATTTCCTTCGGCCCCATCCAGTCTTCCACGCGGAAGCCGCTCACCAGTCCGGCGAACTTGGTGCTGTACGCCGACACGTCATACGCCGTGATCGGCGCAATGCCGCTATTGCCGGCAACGATGTTCGACCAGGCTGTATTGAGATCGGAACCGACGGGCGAAACAATGCCCATGCCGGTGACGACCACGCGGCGTCGAGTCATGGCGGTGATCTGGATTTGAAGAGGGGGTTTGCTGCGCCTTCCGATGAATCAGGAGGCCTGGTTGGTGTGCGACTTGATGTAGTTCAGCACGTCGGCGAACGTGACGATCTTTTCGGCTTCTTCGTCGGGGATGTCGATCTCGAATTCCTCTTCGAGCGCCATCACCAGCTCTACGGTGTCGAGCGAGTCGGCGCCGAGATCCTCGACGAACGAAGCCTCGGGGGTAATCTGGTCTTCGCTGACCGACAACTGCTCAGCGATGATCTTCTTGACTTTCTCTTCCAAGCTGCTCATGAGACTCCCTCGTTCGGGGTGGTAAAAAACGTCGCTTAGTGTAGCCAGATTCGCCGCACGTGTCGCCAGCAAATCGGGTAGTTATTGCCAATTTAACCGATTGATTTCCATTAAATCATATACATGCCGCCGTTGACGTGCAGCGTCTCGCCGGTGATATAGGCGGCTTCGCTGGACGCCAGGAAGGCGGTTGCGGCGGCAATGTCGGCCGGTATGCCGAGGCGCCTCACCGCCATCTGCAGCAGCAGGGCGGCGCGGGTCTCCTCTTTCAGTTCCTTGGTCATGTCGGTTTCGACAAAACCGGGGGCCACCACATTGACTGTGATGTTGCGCGAGCCGATCTCGCGCGCCAGGGATTTGGAGAAGCCGATCAGGCCGGCCTTGGCGGCGGCGTAATTGGCCTGGCCGGCGTTACCCATGGTGCCGACCACCGAGCCGATGCTGATGATGCGGCCGTGGCGCTGCTTCATCATGCCCGGCACCACCGCCTTGGACAGGCGGAACACCGCGCTGAGGTCGGTTTCCAGCACCTGCGACCAGTCCTCGTCCTTCATCCGCAGCAGCAGCGTGTCGCGGGTGACGCCGGCGTTGTTGACCAGGATGTTGATCGGGCCGAAGGTCTTGCCGATTTCGCCGACCACCGCCTCGATCGAGGCCGGATCGCGCACGTCGAGCACCCGCCCGGCGCCGTTCCAGGCCTGCAACCCGGCGCCGATCGCCTCGGCGCCGGCGGCGCTGGTGGCGGTGCCGATGACCCGCGCGCCGTCCTGCGCCAGGCGCATGGCGATGGCCTTGCCGATGCCGCGGCTGGCGCCGGTGACCAGGGCCACCGCGTTGTCGCCGAACCGCCCGCTTCCCTGTGTACTCATACCTGTTGCTCCATTGCGAGGCTGGCGCGCGCCTTGTCGATGCCTTCCGGCTCTTCCAGAGCAATGAAAGTGCCAGCGCCCAGGATTCGCCTGTTGAGATTGGTCAAAACCTTGCCGGGCCCGCACTCGAAAAAGGCCCCGACTCCCGCCTGCGCCATCGCAGTCACGCTCTGCGACCAGCGCACCGGATGATGCAGTTGCCCGATCAGGGCATCGCGGATCGCGTCCGGCTCGGCGCGGGACTTGCCGTCGATGTTATGGATCACCGGCAGCTTCGGCGCCCGCACCTCGACCTGCAGCAGGCGCTGGCCCAGCTGCGCCGCGGCAGTGCGCATCAGCGAACAATGCGAGGGCACCGACATCTGCAGCGGCACCACTTTGCGCACGCCCAGATCCTTGGCATTGGCCAGCAGCCAGTCCAGTCCGGCCTTGCTGCCCGCCACCACCACCTGTCCCGGGGCATTGAAATTGGCCGGCTCCAGCGCGCCCGGGCCGGGGAACCCGGCGCAGATCTTTTCCACGGCGGCATCATCCAGGCCGATGATCGCCGCCATCGCGCCCTCGCCCGCTGGCACCGCGTTCTGCATCAGCTCGCCGCGCAGCTCGACCAGGCGCAGGGCATCGCCGAAATCCAGGGCTTCCGCCGCAACCAGGGCCGCATATTCGCCCAGGCTGTGCCCGGCCAGCAGTGCCGGCTCGGCGCCGCCGCCGGCTCGCCACACCCGCCATACCGCCACGCCGGCGGCCAACAGGGCCGGCTGGGTGCGCTGGGTGCGATTCAATTCCTCTTCAGGACCTTGCCGGACCAGCTCCAGCACGTCCCAGCCGAGCACGGCGGAGGCTTCCCTGAAGGTTTCTTCCACCAGCGGCTGGCTCGCGGCCAGCGCCGCCAGCATGCCGACGGATTGCGAGCCCTGGCCCGGAAATAACAACGCATACTTCATGCAGCGAGATCTCCCTGAAAACGACATGCTATCCACACAGCACGGCCATGCGCAGCCGTACTGCCCAATTCAAACTATTGCCCAAGCCACCGCTCAAACCGCTGCGCGCCCAGCGCCGGTGCCATGGCGAGCCCTGTTCCAGGCATAGGCCAGCAGGGCGTAAACCAGGGCGCTGCAAATACCGTAAAGATGCGACTTCGCCACCACGCCCCCGCCGATCAGCTCGGTTTCGGAGGCCGGCGCACCCATCACCAGTTCCCAGGTGACCCTGGCGGCCAGGAACACTAGGCAGGCCACGGCGATTTCGTCGCGCCGCAGGGCCTGTCGTCCCAGCCCCAGCGCGAACAGCCCGTAAACCAGGCCGGACAAACCGACATAAGTCCGCACCTCGGGGGCGAAGAAATACAGGCACACACTCATACCCGTGCCGATCACCAACAGCCGGCGCAGCCACTCCGCCACCGGCAGGCGCTCCGGACACAGCAGTACCAGCAAAGCCAGGCTCAGCACATTGAGCAGCAGATGCCAGTAACCCAGGTGCACCAGATTGCCGCTGAACAGGCGCCACCACTCCCCAGCCGCGACGGCGGCGCGATCATAGCGCAGGATTGGTGACAATTGCGGACCTGCCACGGTCAGAAGCAGGCACAGCAGCGACAAGGCGGCCGGCGGCCCCCATACCCGCGGGGAACTTAAGGACGGCTCTGCTATCATAAATGCCGGTTATCGCGTCTATTTTTCATTACAAAATCATGAACAAATCTATCCTGCGCCGCCGTGCGGCGGGCTTCACCCTAATCGAAATCATGGTCGTGGTGGTGATTCTCGGCATTCTTGCCGCGATCGTCGTGCCCCGGGTCATGGACGCACCGGACAAGGCCCGTATCACCAAGGCCAAGCAGGATATCGCGGCGATGCAATCGGCGCTGAACCTGTACAAGCTCGACAACTACGTTTATCCGAGCACCCAGCAGGGGCTGCAATCCCTGGTGGCCCCGCCGCAGGGCGAGCCGGCTGCGCGGAACTGGAAGCCGGGCGGCTATATCGACCGCTTGCCCGATGATCCCTGGGGACATCCCTATCAGTATCTCAATCCGGGCCTGCACAGTGAAATCGACATCTTCACCCTCGGCGCCGACAACGCACCCGGCGGCGATGGCGTGAACGCCGACATCGGCAACTGGAATCTGGGTGGGTGAGCGGGCAAGCGAAGCTTTGCTTCGCTTGCCCGCGAACGCCAGGCCAGGGATGGCCTGGCCGGGCTTTCCCGGTGCCACTCAGTCGCGCCGGGGATGGCCTCGATGCACACACAGAACATTGCCGCTTTGAGGCTTGATCCGTGCGGCAACCTTCCCCACTGCGTGGTGCCTCCGGCTTCACCCTGATCGAAATCCTCGTCGTCATGGTCATCGTCGGCATCCTCGCCACCTTCGCTACCCTGAAGATCGGCAACCGCTCGATGGACGATCGCCTGCAGACCGAATCCGAGCGCTTCGAGCAGTTGGTGAAACTGGCGCAGGAAGAGTCGCAGGTGAAAGGCATCCCGATCGGCCTGCGCTTCACCACCAGCGGCTATCAGTTTCTGAGTCTCAACGACAAGGGCCAATGGGTGGACTATGGCCAGGGCGCATTGCGCGACCGTCCGCTGATCGCGCCGTTCTATGCCGAAGTGCAGGTGGATGGCCGCTCGGTGGCGCCGGCGCAGGACCAGCAGTCCGCAACCAGCATCAACGATCAAAGCCAGAAAATCCTGCCGCAGATCCTGTTGCTGCCGGGCGGAGAAAGCAGCGCTTTCGCCGTCGATGTCAAGGCGCAGAACTATCTGTCCTACTTCCACATCGAGTCCGATGTGCTGGGGCGTATCCAGTTCGAACGGCGGTCCCTGCAGTGACCCCCGTCAAAGCCGCGGCCGGCGGCAGCCGGCCGGTCCAGTACGGCTTCACCCTGCTCGAGATGCTGGTCGCCGTCACTGTGCTGGCGCTGGCGCTGACCGCGATCATCTCCGGCGGCTCCAGCTACGCCCGCTCGGCCAGCAGCCTGCGCGACAAGACGCTGGCCCTGTGGGTGGCGCGCAATCGACTGGCCGAGATCGAACTGCTGCCGGTGTGGCCGCAGACCGGAACCAGCAATGACGACGTCACGATGGGCGGCGACACCTGGACCTGGCGCGTCGACGTAGAGGGTACGCAGGACCCGACCTTGCGGCGCGTCAATATCGACGTGGAAAAGAAATCGGATGCGCAGAAGCACAACTACATCGAGTTGAGCACCTTTCTTTCCAGTACCGGACGGCAGACTCAGCAATGATGCATCCGTTCCGCTTCCGCCCGCAGCATGCTTCCCGGTCCTCCGGCACGCGTGGATTTACTTTACTCGAGCTGCTGGTGGTGATCCTGATCTTCGGGATCTTTGCCCTGATGGCCTATGGCGGCCTCAACAGCGTGCTCAACACCCGCCGCCATATCGAGAACTCGCTGGCGCGCACCGCCGAATACCAGAAGGCCTATCTGCGCCTGCGCGACGACTTCGTCAACGGCTCCGGCCGCACCGCGCGCGATGGCGACGGCGTGGCCCAGCCGGCCTTCGTCTACGACAGCTACAACAAGCGCGTCGAATTCACCCGTGGCGGCTGGAGCAATCCGGCCCTGCTGCCGCGCGCCACCCTGGAGCGGGTCAGCTATTTCCTCGACAACAGCCAGTCCGACAACTACAAGCTGATCCGGCGCAGCTGGCGGGTGCTCGACCGCGCCCCGCAGAGCGATCCGGTGGACCTGAACCTGCTCGAGCATGTCAACCAGGTGCAATGGCGCTTTCTCGACAGGTACAACAACTGGCAGGATCAATGGCCGCCGAGCGGGACCGTCAGCACCAGCAGCGGCAACAACGCCGCCGCGATACCGCCGCCAGTGGCGGCGGAACTGACCCTGCGCACCGACGACTGGGGTGATCTGCGCCTGTTGTTCCGCTTCGGGCCGGATGGCTTGAACGTCAGCTGTGGAAGCAGCAGCAGCGGCGGCACCACCAGCAGCAGTTCCAGCAGCGGAGGATGCTGATGAAACCCCAGCGCGGCATCGCCCTGATCACCGCCATCTTCGTCGTCGCCCTGGCCAGTATCGCCGCGGTGGCGATGTTCGAGGCGGCCAATATTTCGGTGCACCGCAGCGCCAACCTGGTCCAGTCCGAGACGGAGCTGTGGTACGCCACCGGCATCGAATCCTGGGTCAAGGGCATCCTGCTGCAGGACTACAAGCTCACCGGCAACAAGACCGTAGGGCTCAACGGCATCTGGGCGCAGCCGGTGGATTTCCTGCCGATCGACGGCGGCGGCATTCGCGGACACATGGAGGATCTGCAGGGGCGCTTCAACCTCAACAACCTGGGTGTGGGCACGCTCAACACCAATGCCGGCAGCGGCACGGTGGCCACCGGCGCCATGCTGTATATCCAGCAATTCGACCGCCTGCTCGACAACCTGCCGAATTTCAACGGCTCCAAGTACCAGGGTATGGGCTATGCCATCCGCGACTGGATCGACGCCGACGACCAGCGTTCCGGCAGCTATGGCGCCGAGGATCAGGACTACCTGTCGCAGGATCCGCCCTATCGCGCCGCCAACCAGTCGATGCGCAGCATCAGCGAGCTGATGCTGGTCAAGGGCATGACCAAGGAGCTGTACGCGGCCCTGCTACCCTATGTTGCGG
>JAMFRN010000226.1 GCA_026224805.1 Nevskia soli | reverse complement strand
GGCTGAACGCCGGTCGACGGGTCGGGTTACGAGCGGCAAGGGAAGAAGTAAAAGCGACCTGATCGCAGGAGGTGCTGGATGAGCAGGGGAAATACTCCGACGGTGCTCGATCTCATCAAGGAGCGCGAACGCATCAAGCGGCTTTGCATCATCGAGGCCAAGCGCCGCATCAGCTTGCGCGCCGGTATGCCGTCGGGCGGCTGCGTGATCGCCATCGCACCAACGCGGGCGCCGGACTGAAATGGGCCTGCGTCAGTGCGCTGACATGGATCGGCCGCCGGATTCCAGTATCGCGTCGAGCTTGCCTGAGCCGGCAACGACTGGCGGATTGCTCGACAGCGTTATCGAACACAAGCGGCTCATCGAGGAACGGCTCAAACGCATTCCCAACGAGATGCTGGCTTTGCAGGCGCTGCTCGACAGCCTGCTCGACGAAAAGACCCGCTTGCAGCAGCAGCGTCGCCGGGCGGAATCGCTGATCGCGTTCGGCCTGTCGCCAAGGCTGCCACGCGACCACAGCTACTGCCCCAGCTGCTATGTCAGCCACGGCAGCAAGGCGCGCCTGGTGACCCCGGCCACGGACTCCGCCGGCAGGCAACTCCAATGCGAACTATGCGGAACTCGATTCGCGCCACCACGACCCGGGACAGAATGACGCACCGGGCGGCACATCGCGTTACCGCACTTCGATCTCCACCCGCCGGTTTCTTGGTTCCGGCACTTCGTCATCGGTGGGCACCAGCGGTTCCCGCTCGCCGCGCCCCGCCACGACAATGCGCGCCTGATCGAAGCCGAGCTGGATCAACTGGTCGCGCACCGCCTGAGCCCGCGCCAGCGACAGCTTGTCGTTGTATTCCACTGAACCGACACGATCGGTATGGCCGATCACCACCACTTCCGGCGCCGGGCGCCTGGCGACTTCGTCGAGTATGGCCGGCAACTGGTCGCGCGACTCGAGCGTGAGCTGATCGGAACCGTTGACGCAGTAAAGCAGGAAGGACTTGGGCCGCTGTGGCAGATTGGCCAGTTCCTTGCCGAATTCCTTGCGCAGGGACTCGGTATCCAAGGTGTCGCCCTGCACCTTGCCGCCGCCGGTGCGCGCCTCGCCGTAGGCGGAATCGAGCAGTACTTCCCCGCCATCGCGGCCGACGACATCGATTTTGCCGACCTTGCCGGAGATGTCGTCGGGCAGGAGGATCACCCGGTCGGTGGTGGCGCAACCGGCCAGCACGACGACAAGGAGGGCACAACCCAGGCGGGCAGTCACTTCGCGCCCCCGACCTCCACCACGAATTCGGTGCCGCGTACGCCCAGAATGCTGGCGGGCGTGCGCACCTTCATGGCGTCCTGCTGATGCTTGGCAATCTTGCCGGAGATCACGGCGAGTTTGCCTTTGCCCAGCGTGATTTCAAAGGCGCCATCATACGTGGTGGTGTCGAAGGCGAAGCGGTCGATGTTGAGGTTCGTGGACGGACCCAGCGAGAGCAGTGAATTGTCTTCGAAGGTGATGCCGGCGCTGCCGTCGGCACCGGTAATCACGCGATCGGCCTGGTATACCGGCATGCCCACCTGCGCCGGCAGCGAAGCATCCGCCCGCGTGATCGTGACGCTGCCTTCCACGCTCTTGATGATCCCGGCCACTTCCGGATCGGCGGCAGCGCCGAACGCCGCGAAAGCGACGCCGAGCAAAAGCCACCTGAAGACACGGTACCGCGGCCGCGTGCGCTGATTCATCGTTGTTTCCCGATTGTCGATCCGGGCCCGGTGTGCCGGGCCGCCAGGATTGCGCGAAAATTGACTGGACCCCGGCACGCCGCGGCGAGTCTGTTTCCCGGCTGATCCGATTGTATGAGTTTGCCCATGCGCGTGTGCGATCTATACCGGCCCGACCAGGCCCGGTAGCGCCGTCGAAACCATCGAGCCGCCCACATCCGGATCGGCTGGAACGACCGCCTGTTCATGGCCGCCGCGGCAACGCAGTTGCTGGCCGGCGGTCAGCACGTGCGCGACATTGCCATCATTCACTTCAACGCGGCCGCCGGTGATCATCACCAGTACGCCCGCCGCCTCGGGCTTGACCGAGAATGCCGTGTCGTACATGCGCACCCGGGTTTCACCGTCATCCCCGCTGATCGGCCGATCCGGGTTCGGCGTCACGTCGAAGTATCCCTCGCCGCTCCCGAGCACCAGCCGGCAGCGGCCCTCGGTCCCGTCAATCTCCACCACCATCACCCGGTTGGGCTCGGCATGGTCCGCGCCAATCTGCGCTGCGCTGCGCATGCCTTCCGTATCGCCGCCGTTGCCGCGCCAATGATTGAGGGACTGATAGCCCAGCAAGACCACCATCAACAGGGAAGCGGCAAGCGCCAGCGGCGCCCCCCATTGCCGCCGGGGCGGCCGGGCGCGCGCCTTGTTGCCCGCCGGCAGGGCCTGACCTACGCCAAGCCATAAGCTGTGCGCCATCGCCAATGCCGCCTCGTGCTCGGGGCTCTGGGCACGCCATGCGGCAAGGGCAACGCGATCGGCTTCAACCGCTTCGCCCGAAGCCATGCGCACCACCCATTGGATGGCTTCCCGCTCCGCCCGCGGAACAGCCTCCGGCGGGCCGGCATTTTCGGAACTGAATTGGTCCGATTCTCGAGTCATATCCTGAAAACGATTGGCAAGTCCGATCACAGCAATGACGCCGCCGACCTGCTGCCGCATCGGCGCACGCCGGGGATTATTACACTCCGCTTACATTACTCAATCTTGCCCGACAATGAACCAGGGCGCGTACCGCATACTTGTCCACCAGGCTCTTGGATACGCCGAGGGCCGCGGCGATCTCCGTATGGGTCATGCCTTCCACGCGGCTCATATACAGCACCTCCCGGCACTTGGGCGGCAACTCGCGCAAGGCCTCTTCCAATTGTGCGATTTCACCGCGCGATACCGCCAGGTCCTCGGGCGAGGGCTCGAGTCCGTCGAACAACTCCGCCATGCCCGTCAGCAACTCGGCCCGGCCTCCTTCCGTACGCTGGTGGTCGATAGCGGCATTGGCGGCCATGCGCATCAGATAGCGCTGCGCGTCGTCCCGGCTCGAAAACTGCTCCGCCACGCGCGGCAGCTTGAAATACAAATCCTGGGCGATGTCCTCGGCGGCGTGGCGGGACTGCAAACGGCCGGCCAGAAAACGCTCGAGCCGGACGCGGTACTCGAGGAAAACCTTGACCAAGTCGGCCGAATTCAACACGGTCCGTCCTGTGCAGCGGACCATTGCGGACTCATCCCGCGCACCGCTCTCCGGTCGCTCTGCCTCATGCGTTCTGAGGGCAGACCGGCGCGCATGGAGAATGCCGTCGAACTTCAAGCAAAGCGGCCAGCCAAGCTGTTCCGCAGCACGGTCCAAGACGACGGAACCGGCCCTGTCCGTCCCAAATAGCCATCGACTCCCCCGAGCTGGCAACGTTTCTATCCTAGCGGCTCCACCTATGGCGAACAAGCAAAAACGGAGGCAAAAGCGGGAGCGATGGATTTACCGCCGCAACTCAGGGCGGCACCTGGCGCTTGCCCAGCTTGCGCGCCAGGGTGCGGCGGTGCATGCCGAGGCGGCGCGCGGTCTCGGAGATGTTGAAGCCGGTGTCGGCCAGGGTCTGGTGGATGCGCTCCCACTCCAGGGTCTTGATCGAAGTGCTGCGCGCGGCCACGGGTGCGTCGACATCGCCCGACTCGCGGCTGAAGGCGGCCTCGATGTCGTCGGTGTTGGAGGGCTTGACCAGGTAGTTGCAGGCGCCAAGTTTGATCGCCTCCACCGCGGTACCGATGCTGGCGAAACCGGTCAGCACCACGATCAGCATTTGCGCATCGTGCTCGTTGAGCGCCTGCACCACGGCCAGGCCGGAAGCGGTGCCGAGCTTGAGGTCGACCACGGCATAACCCGGCGACTCGGTCTTCAGCAGCAGCTGCGCCTCCGCCACATCGGCGGCCAGCAGCACGCGGTAGTCGCGCCGCTCGAAGGAGCGCTTGAGCACGCGCGCGAACGCGTCGTCGTCCTCGACGATCAGCAGCAGGCGCCCGGGCTCAATTGGATTCGACATCGTGGTCCTCGATCAGCAGCGCCGCCAGCGGCAGATACAGGGTGACGACGGCGCCGCCTTCCGCCGCGTTCTCGGCGGTGACGCGCCCGCCCAGCTTGCGCACTACGTTGACCACCAGGAACAGCCCCAGGCCGCCGCCCGGGCGGCCCTTGCTGGACTGGTAGGGCTTGCCGAACTGCGCCAGCATTTCCGGGGCGAAGCCGGGACCGTCGTCCATCACCGCCAGCACCAGGGTTTCGCCGTCGTGCGACACGGTCAGCCCGATCCAGGCGGGCGAAGCGTCGAAGGCGTTGTCCAGCACATTGCAGATGATCTGCTTCAGCGCCGAGTCCGACACGATCGACAGGTCATGGTCGAACTGCCGGTCGTATTCGAGGATGGCGCCGGCGCGCTTGGCGCGCCATTCGCGCAGCAGCGTATCGACGAAGCCGGCAATGGTGGTGACCGCCGGCGATTCGCCGCGCGCCTCGCCGGCGGAAAGCAGGATGCCGCTGAGGATGGTCTTGCAGCGCTGCACCTCGGCCTGCATGTCGCCGAGTTCCTGCAACCGCTCGGGGTCCTGCCAGAACAGCGCCATGTTTTCCCAGTCGCCGAGGATCACCGACAGCGTGGCCAGCGGCGTGCCCAGCTCGTGCGCCGCGCCGGAGGCGAGCAGGCCCATGCGCACGATGTGGTCCTCCTCGGCGGCGCGCTGGCGCAAGTCGGCCAGGCGCGCGTCGCGGGTGCGCAGGTTGCGGTTGATGCGGCTCATGAACACCACCAGCAGGCCGGCGTCGAGCACGAAGCAGATCAGCATGCCGGCGACGTGCAGCTTGAACAGCTCGGCCACGCCGCCCTGCGGCAGGCTCAGCGGCACATAGAACACCGTCAGCCCGGCGAAGCAGACGCTGGTGATGGCGACCAGGGTGCGGGTCGACCAGGGCTCCAGCAGCATGGCGGCCAGCGTCACCTGCAGCGGATAGAGGAAGACGAAGGGATTGGTGGCGCCGCCGCTGAGATACAGCAGCGCGGTCAGCGCGGCCACGTCCAGCAGCAGGCCGCCCAGCAGCTCGCCATTGCTGACGCTGCGCTGGGCGCGCCAGCGGTACAGGCTGATCAGGTTCAGCGCCACCAGGCAGGCCAGCACGCCGGACATGGCCTTGAGCGGCAGATTGATGCGAAACACCGTCTGCACGAAGACGATGGTGCCGATCTGACCGATGACGGCGAACCAGCGCAACTGGATCAGCTGCAGCATGTTCTGCAGCCCGGCGGCGTCGCCCGAAGCGGCGGCCCGCGCACCGGCCTGTGGCGCGCCGCGGCGCGGCTGCTGTTGAAGAAGTCGGGATGACATCAGGGATGACACCGGGGACGACACCGGGTTAGGAGCCCGTACGCGGCACGGGCGG
>JAMFRN010000225.1 GCA_026224805.1 Nevskia soli | reverse complement strand
TCTGCGCCTCGCCGTTGTTCTGCTTCTCGCGGGCACGCGCCAGGATTGCATCGAGCATGTCGGTTTCCTGGATCGGCCACTGCGGGCCGACTGTGCCCAAGTCGTCGCTCTGGTGTGCCGGTGGGTCTGCAGCGAACGCGACGTTCAACACCAGCGCGGACGCAAAAGTGTATGCCAGGACAAAAGGACGCTTGCTCATGTCACAGCACCGGCCGGGCAACGCCGACAACCTGGTCCTGGCGGATCCAGCCGATGTCGGCGTAGCGGGAATCGAAGGAATCGACATCGGGCGTCCATACGAACCACTCTCCTGGCGGGATCACGCCCACCGGCCCCGGTTCCAGCGGCAGCCCGTTGAGAGATTCCGTCTTAGCCGCTCCGATGTACTTGCCGTCCACGAAGAACTTCCGCCCCTGCCGCGTCACCTGGTCGCCGGCCACGCCGCGCGCAATCTTGAGGAAGCCGCCGTGATCGCTGGGATAGAAGCGGTTGGGCGGGATGCGGAAAGCGACGTAGTCGCCGCGCTGCGGCAGCCGGCCCACCGCCACCAGCCACAGCCGCGCCGGCAGGCTGTGGGTGAAGGACACGGTGAGGCGGTACCAGGGCGAGACGAAGGCGGCGACCGCGTAGAGGATTGCCACAATCGCCAGCATGCGGATGCACACCAGGATCACACGCTGGCGGCGCAGTGCCAGGCGCGTCTGCTCGGTTGCGCTAACCGGCGTCGATTCCGTCGTGCTCATGGCCTAACTGTTCCAGTCTGCGCGAGCCTAGCGTCGATGCGCTGGCGCAGCGCATCGGTCAAGTCCGGCGCGCCGCGCAGCACTGCCGGCGCCGGAAGCAGCAGTGCGTGCTGTTCGCGCTCCAGCTCATCGAGCGAAGCCTGCACCGCCGCACCGTAAGCGGCGGCTTCCTTCGCCGCCGTATCCTTGTCGAGCTGGCGCAAGCCCACGCTCTCGATGTGCTCCGCGAGGATCTGTTGCAGGTCCACCGTCACCATCCGCGGTGGCGGCTCGATCAGCCGGTCGGCCGATAGCACCAACAGGCCTCCGACCAATCCAGCACAGAGCGAGGTCAGCCAGTCGCTCATCGCGCACCCGCCTGGGCGACCAGTTCCTCGACCGCCTGGTCGATGGTCCGCCCCGCCGCCATCCGGTCCCGAATGAACTGAAACTCCGATCCGACTGTGGAGTACAGCTTCTCGGTGAACCGGTCGACGATCAGCCGCCCGATGGACAGCCCGTTCGGCCCGCGGATGGCCACCTCCGAATACTTGCCCTGCACCGTATCCACCGACATCAGCAGATCCCGCGCCTGTTCATCGACGAAGATGCGCTTGTTCTCGCTGGCAGCGGCCAAGGACTCCGGCTTCTGCCGCAGCAGCAATACCCAATCCGAACAGGCCAGGGCGGCACGCGAGCCGGCGGTCTTGTAGTAGTCGTCGATGCCTTGGGTCAGGGAAGCGAACGCCCCCTCGTACTTGCGCGCTGTGCGGTATCCCGCCTCCACAAACTGGTCATCATTGCCATCACCCAGAAAGCGCCAGGCCTCGTCGATCAGGCACACCCAGGGCTGCTTGCGCCCGCCCAGATACATGGCCTCGGTGATCTTCAGCATCAGGATCATCACAACCACGCTCTGCAGGTCAGGCCGGGAGTCCAGGGCCGACAGCTCCAGGACTACGAAGGGGCTGTCCAGATCGACGTTGCTCTTGCCAGTGAAGTAGCGGCCGTAGCTGCCCTGACGGGTCCATGGATAGAGCATCACGGCGAGGTTTTTCTGCTCCCGCTTGGGACTGGCAGCCAGGACCTCGGCGACGTCGGTGATCTCCGTGTCGGCGCCCTTGCGCTCCCAGGCCTGCTTGATCGCCTGCTCCAGGTAGGCCACATGCAGACTGTCCAGCGGCGTCTTCGGCGAAGCCATCTTGGCCAGGACGTGCTTGATGATCGGCAGCTCCTCCTCCTCGAACTCCTCCGGATTGATGTTGGAGAAGGGGTTGAGGACAAAGTCGGCCTTAATGTAGGTGCCGCCGTACAAGGTGCAGATGTTGAGGTAGGACTCGCCGGAGTCGATGACGTAGATGCGCCCGCCGATGCTCAGCATCGAGGAGATCAGCTCCTGGGCGAAGAAGCTCTTGCCTGCGCCGGAGGTGGCGGCGCAGGCCATGTTGAAATTGCCCTTGCGATTGTCGAAGGGGTTGAAGAACTGGATCTGCCCCTTGCGCCCCACCAGCATCAGCAGTGGCCGGCCGGTGCCCTTCCATTCGGCAACCACCGGGGCGGTATGGATCGCCGACCAGGTCAGCATCCGCCGCAGGTAGCCCAGCTTCTTCAACTCGCCGATCAGCTTGGGGCCAGCACCCATCGGCAGCGCCGAGCGCAGCGCGATGAGAGTGGAGAAGCGGTCCTTCTGCAGGCCCCAGCCGCGGGCATCGTAGATGGCCTTCAGCTTCTGCTCGCAGTATTCCTCCTCGCCACGGGGCGCGAACGCCACGACCTGGTAGTGCGTGCTGAGCAGCTTGTGGCCTTCGCCGATCTTGCGGACCACGAAATCCCAGTCCTGGCGTCGGTCCTTCCAGGCCGGCACGTAGCGCCCGACCGGTGAGTCGCCCATCTGCGTGGCGCGGGCCGCGCGCAGCTTGGCCTGGCTGGCGGCATCGTTGAGATCGCCCGCATAGATGGTCTGCGTCACCAGCACCGGGCATGGAAGCCGGAGGACGTTGTTGA
The DNA here is from genome assembly GCA_026224805.1 of Nevskia soli. Taxonomy (GTDB): domain Bacteria; phylum Pseudomonadota; class Gammaproteobacteria; order Nevskiales; family Nevskiaceae; genus Nevskia; species Nevskia soli_A. The sequence continues at coordinate 612 of JAMFRN010000225.1, read as the reverse complement.
GCAGGGCCCCGGTCAGCTCGCCGTTGCCCCAGCCGGCCCAGGCCTTGGGATACTGCCGGACGGAGAATGGCAGCGGCGTAGTCTTCCAGTCCTCGTGCATCAGACTGAGTGCGTCCCGGCCAACCAGGAGGAGCGCGTCGCGATCCGAAATCTGGTCGCGCAGACGCAGATCCGGGTCGTAGCGCATCTCGCCGCGGGGATGCGGAGTCGGATTGACGATGCCATCGACCAAGCGGATCAGCCCCTCCGGCGGCAGGTTTTCCGTCGCCATCCCGGCCGACTGCAGTGTGCTTCGGTAGGCTTCACTGGTGCGCTGCAGGTAGTCGATCTCGGAAGCGTCGACCTGGTTCTGGCCGGGCAGGCGGGGCCGCAGCAGGGAGATGAACACCCGCCAATTCCGCAACAGTAGCGGCTGGTCCGGCAGCAGCGATTTCCAGCCGGCGCCGCGCAGATAGTCCACCCGCCGCCGGGCCAGGCCCTGCAGCGCGGCGGCGTGGGCGCCAGTGCTGCGCAGTCGCGTTCCCAGCCAGGCGTCGAGCAGGGGATGGATGTCCGGATCGGCCCACAGCGAAATCTGGATGGTGCTGTGGTTGCGGATACCCTGGGTGATGA